>NZ_FBXK01000005.1:0-319166 GCF_900013425.1 Sphingobium sp. Z007 | reverse complement strand
CCCACTTGGCGGGGCAGACTTCACCGGGATGCGCGGCGACATATTGCGCGGCCTTGACCTTGCGCAGCAGTTCGGTCGCATTGCGGCCGACGCCTTCCGAGGTGATTTCCATGAACTGGATCACGCCTTCGGGATCGACAAGGAAGGTCGCGCGGTCGGCCAGGCCCACGCCCGGACGCATCACGTCGAAATTGTTGGTGATCGTGCCCGACTGGTCACCCAGCATATAATAGTTGATCTTGCCGATCGCAGGCGACGTGTCATGCCAGGCCTTGTGGCTGAAATGCGTATCGGTGGACACCGAATAGACTTCCACGCCCATCGTCTGCAGGGTCGGATAGATGTCCGCCAGGTCTTCCAGTTCGGTCGGGCAGACGAAGGTGAAGTCGGCCGGATAGAAGAAGAAGACCGCCCACTTGCCCTTCACGTCAGCGTCGGTCACGTCGACGAACTTGCCTTCCTTATAGGCAGTCGCGGAGAACGGCTTGATGGTGGTGTTGATGAGAGCCATGAGCTGTTCGAATCCTCAAAATGATTGTTGCAGTTGCGAACACCCATGTAGGGATGCGGTATGGCCAAGGGAAATTGGTTTTCTGAGATGACGTGAGTGAGAAAAGCGATCACAGCCCGTCGGATTGATCGATCGCTTTGTCCGTATTCATGCGCCGGCCAACAGCTGCATCATTGCTTCCTCCACCATCGCCTGCGCCTCTTGTGGCGAGAAGGTCGATCGGTCGAGGCAGAGTTCGAGCCAGAGACCATCGACCAGAGCGGTCAGGCTGATCGCGGCGACGCGTATGCGCGCGTCGCTCATCGCAGGAGCGGCGGCGCGCAGCAGCGTTTCCAGTTGCGCCCGCGCGCCGCCATAGACTTCGGCGTGGACCGCGGCGATCTGGGTGTCGGATTTAACCAGGCTCCAAAAAGCGATCCAGGTGGCGAGCAGGTCGGGATCGAGCACCGGCGGCAGGAAATTGGCCTGGAGGCAGGCGCGCAGCCGGTCGCGCGGATCGTCGCCTGCGGCCTCCACCGCGGCATCGAGCGCGGCGGACACTTTTCCGCCGACTTCGGCATAGGTGGCCAGAATCAACGCGTCGACGCCGTCGAAATAATGGGTCAGCAGCCCCGACGATACGCCGGCATAGGCGCAGATCGCGCGGACCGACGTGCCGCCTGCGCCCTTTCCGGCGAGGCAACGGGCCGTCGCTTCGATCAGAGCCTGACGCCGTACATCCGCCGTTTCCCGGACAAATCGCGCCCTGGGTTGCGCCTTGCCCATGGTCTTGTCCCGCTCGTCTTTCACGTCCAGTCCCCCCGCTTCATCCTTTGCGCTCTGACGGTACGGCTGGCAAGATGGCGTCTCAAGCGAGGGATCGAACCGGCGGGCCGGTGGGTTCTCGTTGCGACATGAAGGAGACTGACGAATGATGCGCGCCCTTTCACCCTTGCTGCTACTGCCCCTGATGCTGGCGGGCTGCGCCAAGAGCGACGACAATGTGGCGGTCGCGAACAATATGGCCAGTGGCGCCAACGTCGCCGCGGTCGAGACGATCGAGGACATGGACGCGGTGCCGGCGAACGCCCAGGCGGCCGATGCGCGGTTGCCGACCGATGATTGGGTCGGGCGCTGGACCGGGCCGGAGGGGCTGTTCCTCGAAATCCAGCCTTCGCCGGACGGGAAGCCCGGCCATTATGCGCTGACCAACAAGGATACGCTCGACCGGCAGGGCGATTATAGCGGCGTCGCCGAGGGCACAACGATCCGTTTCGTGCGCGACGGCAAGGATCTGGCGATCCGGCCTGGCAATGGCGACGAGACGGGGTTCAAATATCTGGCGGGCAAGCAGGACTGCCTGATCGTGATCGCCGGGCAGGAGGGCTATTGCCGATAGGTGGAAAGAGCCACCCCTATCTTGTCTTGGCGGGAGAGGCGACATGGGTGGTTAGGCAAAGGTCAGCTTTGCGCGAGACTTCATGTGAAAGGCGACATAAAAATCCCGTCACCCCAGCGAAGGCTGGGGTCTGAGGCGACGATGCAATGCGGTTGAGTAAGTGCCCAGCCGAACCGCCCCGCACCTCCGCACGAGACCCCAGCGGCGTTACTTCGCCGGTGCGACCTTCGATTTCAGGAACCGCCCCGCACCTCCGCACGAGACCCCAGCCTTCGCTGGGGTGACGGTAACGGGGCATCCGCTTGTCGATCATGCAACCCGCCTGCTGAGCGTCCGCTTCTGGTCGCTCCAAGACATTCCGGCCAATTTATACCACGCCAAAAGCCGGCACCCCGTTCGTCGGATCATCGATAAGAGAAAGAGCGCGCGCTACCGACGATCCCAACCCCCGAAAATCGCAGGGTCGATTTCCAGCCTCGGCACCCCATCCCCGCCTTCACGCGCCGGCGGCAACGCCATCCGCTCGCTCCGCGCCTCCCCGAACATCACCACCTTGCTCCCCGGATCGCCCAGCACCAGTGCGTCATATTGCAGCGCCGCAGTCAGCCGCGCCTGCGTTACCTCCACCAATGTCCCCATCTTCGTCAGCGCGAACAGGTCGCGGGCGAAGGCATAGGGCAGACGGATACAGCCATGGCTGGCGGGATAGCCCGGATTATGCCCGGCATGGAGCGCGATCCCGTCCCAGGTGAGCCGCTGCATATAGGGCATGGGCGCATTGCTGTAGAGGTTGGAGCGGTGCCATTGCCGCTTCTGTAGGATCGGATAATCGCCGGTCGGGGTGCGATGCCCCTTCATGCCCGTCGATACGCTCGCCAGCCCGATCAGCTGGTCGCCGCTATAGACATGGATCATCTGCTTTTCGATGCTGATGACCATATAGATGGGCCCATCCCATGGCCCCTGCCCCAGCCAGCGATAGCCGCCCGGCGCCAATCGTTCCGGGCCGTCCTGCACCTGCGCAACAATCGGCACGGCGATTGGCGCGCACGCCAGCACCCCGGCCAGGGCGCAGGCGCGCAATGGAAAAGAGAGCCGAAACACGGACATAAAGGCTTTCTTAACCATGATATCCGCCAATGCCAGCCCGACGTTGCAGGCGGACCATCGCCGGTCCCATCGCGGGACGCATCGAACCTGCCTATTGATGATTATGATGCACTTATCGCGACGATATGTTCTGTGCAGGCATCAATGTGAAAAGCGCGTGCAATTGTCGCAGTCGCTGTCTCACACCGCGCATCGCGATGCATCGCTGCGGCCCCTGCGAAAGCGGAAGAATATGTTTCACACCATCGTCCCATCGCTGTAGAGCGGCGGCAAACCTAGTCGAAGGACCGTTGCAATGCCCGCCTACCGCTCTCGCACCACCACCCACGGCCGCAACATGGCGGGTGCGCGCGGACTGTGGCGCGCGACGGGCATGACGGACTCCGATTTCGGCAAGCCGATCATCGCGATCGCCAACAGCTTCACCCAGTTCGTGCCGGGCCATGTCCACCTGAAAGACTTGGGCCAGCTCGTGGCGCGGGAGATCGAGGCGGCGGGCGGCGTCGCCAAGGAATTCAACACCATCGCGGTCGATGACGGCATCGCCATGGGCCATGGCGGGATGCTCTATTCGCTGCCCAGCCGCGATCTGATCGCCGACAGCGTCGAATATATGGTCAACGCCCATTGCGCTGATGCGATCGTGTGCATCTCCAATTGCGACAAGATCACGCCGGGCATGTTGATGGCCGCCATGCGCCTCAACATCCCCGTCGTCTTCGTGTCGGGCGGGCCGATGGAAGCGGGCAAGGCGACCGTGCGCGGTAAGAAGGTCGCGCTCGACCTGGTCGACGCCATGGTGGTCGCCGCCGACGACAGCTATACCGACGAGGAAGTGCAGACGATCGAGCGCTCCGCCTGCCCCACTTGCGGGTCGTGTTCGGGCATGTTCACCGCCAATTCGATGAACTGCCTGACCGAGGCTTTGGGCCTGTCGCTGCCGGGCAATGGATCGACGCTGGCCACCCATGCCGACCGCGAACGCCTGTTCCGCGAGGCGGGGCATGTCATCGTCGACATCACCAAGCGCTATTATGAGCAGGATGACGAGAGCGTCCTGCCGCGCAACATCGCCAATTTCGCCGCGTTCGAAAACGCCATGAGCCTGGACATCGCCATGGGCGGTTCGTCCAACACGGTGCTGCACCTGCTCGCCGCCGCCTATGAAGGCGGGATCGACTTCACCATGGCGGACATCGACCGCCTGTCGCGCCGGGTGCCATGCCTGTGCAAGGTCGCGCCCGCCAAGAGCGACGTCCATATGGAGGATGTCCACCGCGCCGGTGGCATCATGGCTATATTGGGCGAACTGGAACGCGCGGGCCTGATCGATTCCAGCCTGCCGACCGTCCATGCGCCGACCATGGCCGCCGCGCTCGCGCGCTGGGACATCGGCCGCACCAATAGCGAGGAAGTGCGCAACTTCTATCGCGCGGCCCCCGGCGGCGTGCCGACCCAGACCGCGTTCAGCCAGTCGGAGCGCTGGGAAGAGCTGGACACCGATCGTGAGAATGGCGTGATCCGTTCAGCCGAACATGCCTTTTCCAAGGATGGCGGGCTGGCTGTCCTGTTCGGCAATCTCGCGCCCGAAGGCTGTATCGTGAAGACCGCGGGCGTGGACGAAAGCATCCTCGTCTTCCACGGCCAGGCCCGCGTCTATGAGAGCCAGGACGCCGCCGTCGCAGGGATTTTGGGCAACGAAGTCAAGGAAAAGGACGTCGTCGTCATCCGCTATGAAGGTCCAAAGGGCGGTCCCGGCATGCAGGAAATGCTCTATCCCACCAGCTATCTGAAGTCGAAGGGACTGGGCAAGGCCTGTGCGCTCATCACCGACGGGCGCTTTTCCGGCGGCACGTCGGGCCTGTCGATCGGCCATGTGTCGCCCGAAGCGGCCGAAGGCGGCCTGATCGCGCTCGTCCAGACCGGCGATCCGATCGTCATCGATATCCCCGCCCGCGTCATCAAGGTCGACCTGGACGACGCCCTGCTGGCCGAACGCCGCGCCGAAATGGAAGCGCGCGGGGCCAAGGCGTGGAAGCCCTTCGGCCGCAAACGCGAAGTGTCGCCCGCCCTGCGCGCCTATGCCGCGATGACCACCAACGCGGCCAAGGGTGCCGTGCGCGACGTCAGCCAGATCGAGCGCTAATCCCATCCTTCCGCCATCCGAGTGATCGACAGCAGCGCCCCGCTGCGTAATTTTTCGCGGGGTCACCCGGTTAGGGTATGCGCAAGCGCTGTGCCGCCGCCACATCTTCCCCGTCCGTTGCCAGGGTACAAGCGCAACTAACGGGGGGACTTATGAAATTGACGATGTGGCGAACCGCCATAAGCGGTGCGATGCTGTGTGCCGCCACGGCCGCAGGGGCGCAGCAAGGCGAAATCAAGGATGGCGCAACCGATTACGGCAAAGTCCTGACCGCGATTTTCATCTTCGATAATCTGGATACCGACCCTGTCACCGGCGCGGATATCGAAAATCCCGATCCCATCCTGTTCCGCGAAACGCTGGTCACGCCCAGCGTTACGCTGGACCATATCTCCTACGATGTGATCCGCAGCCGGTACGGTACTTACCTCAACAGCACGCAGACTTTGGCCGACGGCACAGCGCGTTATGGCCTGGACTATTTCGCCAGCGACAGCAGCATCAACGGCGCCGTCATCCATGGCGACTATCGCGAGGAATATCAGGAATCCGGCGGTCCTTTTTCGGCCTATCAGGATGAGAGCGGCGCCGACTTCTATGTGTTCAGCGTGGCGCTGCCCTGCGCTTCGACGGGCGCGGCCGATCCTACGCTGCGTGAAGACGGAGAGCCGGTGGAGCTTGGCCTGGGCGCGGCAACCACCGACTATTACGGCATCCAGTTCGCGGGCGCCTCGCCGACCCAAGCCTATAATGCCTATCAGCAATTTCTGTCTGGCGGCGGCGTCGATGCCGGCGCCACCGCTTATTATGGCTCCCAGCAGTTCAATGCCCAGCAATGGCGCGAATCCATCTACGGCTGCTCCGTCAGCCAGGCCGCGGTGAACCCGTTGGTGGGCAACAGCCGGTCGCTCCAGTTTGATATGGCCGCCAGCGGGCTCGACCTCGCCCGCGGTCCGTCGATCGATCCGGACGACAATCACTGGGGCTTGGGATTCCGGGTCGGTCGCGTGTCTGAATCCGGTAATCGCGGGATGCAATATGATGTGAACATCTCCAAATCCTGGCGCCTGTTTGAAGGCAGCCGCACGCGGCTTGTTGTGGACGTGCCACTGACGATTGAGGATTTCCGGGGGGCGACGCGCTATCGCGGCTATGCTTCGGTCGGCGTGCATCATCCGATCAGCAGCATCTGGTCGCTGGAACCACGGATTGCGTACGGCTTCGTCGACGCCAAGCAGAACCGGATCGACGGCCAGATACTATCGACCTCCCTCGCCAGCCGCCTGACTTTCCAGAATATCGGGCGTGGCGCGCTGACCGTCGGCAACATGATCGGCTGGACAAAGGTTACCAAGATCAAGTTCGACGGCACACATATTGATGCGAAGACGAGCAATGCCGTGTTCCGCAACGGCATCGCCTATGATCTGCCGATGGCCGGTCGTATCGGAGGCCGTCAATCCTCCGCTCGCGCCAGTTACATGCACAGCTACTTCACGGGCGATAAGCTGTATGCCAAGAACCTGCATGAAGGGTCGATATCCCTAGGCATCCGATCGCGCGGCGACAGCGTACGTAATAGCTTCGAGGTGCTGCGCATCGGCGCGATGGGGAGGATCGGGTCGGACTATAAGTCCTGGCACGTCTTCTTCGGCTATCGCTTCTGAATGGACAGAGTGTCGGTGGGGCGACGGCCTCTATCGACACCTTAACTGCCGGGCCACCATGGTCCGGCAACCATAAGATATGGGACGACAATTATACGCGCCTACGCTGGCAAGCGCCCTACGCCTTCGTTAAGCGAGTGCGGGGGGTGCGACAATGCTGGTTGATTCCATTTACGAAGCGGCAGTCATGCCGGAGCGCTGGGAAAATGTTCTCGATGCTTTAGCCGCGCGGTTCCATGCCAAGGGCGGCATGTTGATCCGCGCGTCGGCGACCGCGCAAAAATCCATCTGCTCTCCCAATATCCGGGAAACAGTGACGGCATTTGAACGCACGCCCCTGGTGTCGCAGAATGTGCGTGTGGAGCGCCTGGTCGCGCGCCCGCCTCATCCCGGATTCCTGACCGATCTCGATCTGGTGACGGAGGAGGAAAGCCGCACCCTGCCCATCTATACCGACTGGCTGATTCCGCTTGGCGCGCATGTCGGTGCGGCGACGTTGATCCATGACGCGCCCCAGACTTCGCTGCTGATGTCGCTGGAGGGGCTACCCGGCCATGCCGAAGCACGCGCATCGATCCCAGCGCTGGATGCGTTGCGCCCACATGTGGCGCGATCGGCGATGTTGAGCGCCCGCTTCCATTTCGAACGCATGCGTTCCGCTATCGACGCGCTGGGTATTGCTGGCGTCGCCGCGGCGATCATAGACGTGTCGGGCCGCTTGACGGCGGCCAACAGCGACTTTGAGAGAAATATGGCAGGGCTGATCGGCGCGCGTGGACGACTATTGCTGCCGACCGCGGCGACGGCGCAATTCGATCGCGGCCTGGGGCAACTTCCGGCTGTAGGCGCATCGATCGGCCTGCGGTCGAGCGGCGATCGGTTCCGGGTAATGCACATGATTCCCGTCAGGGGCGACGCACGCGACATATTCACCGATGTGGCCGCTTTCCTCATTACCGTCGACCCCACGCGCCGCGACGCGCCAGGCACGGGCCTGCTACAGGCTCTGTTCGACCTGACGCCAACCGAAGCTCGTATCGCCGACGCCATGGCCATCGGCGAATCCATCGCCGACATTGCGCACGGAACCGGCACCTCGATCGAAACAGTGCGCACACATCTCAAGGCGATTTTCGGCAAGACCGGCGTCAACCGCCAAGCCGACTTGGTCGCGATGTTGGGCAAGGTCGGAAGGCCTATCGGCAACGCTTGATCCGCAAGCTGATCGCCACACATTATTGGGTAGATTGCGTCACAGTAAATGGTGCCGCTTACAGGACTCGAACCTGTGACCCCCGCATTACGAATGCGATGCTCTACCAACTGAGCTAAAGCGGCGTTGGGGCGGGCAGATAACAGCGGACGCAGCGAAGGACAAGCGGACATTGCTCACCCCGCCCCTTTTTTGCAGCCCACGCCGCGGCCCCACGTCCTGCCCGATCGCGGCCGCCCTGTTTACACGAAATTTACCATCCCGTGCCAAAGTCGAATCCCGGAATAGTGTTTTGACTTGAGGTAGGACGATCGGATGGACAGGCTGCGGGGGCATGACGCCGCCAATGACGAGGACGATTTCGACTATGCCGGCGACGCGCTGATCGAAACACCGCCCGCCGTCATTTCCGACGAACGGCGCATGCAGGTGCGCGCCTATAATTATTGGGCGTCGCTGCTGGGCGATCGCGCCCTGCCCTCGATCGAGGATCTTAACCCCGATCAGCTGGAGGATTTCGGCCCGTATTCGGTGCTGCTCGACTTCAGCGTCGGCATGGACAATCCCGCCATCGTCTATCTGGGTGCCGCGCTGCGCCAAGAGTGCGAGATTGAGGGCACGATTGACTATATCGATGACGTCCCCGCCCGATCGCTGCTGTCGCGCCTGACCGACCATTATCTGCAGATCATCGCTAATGCCGCGCCGATCGGCTTCGAAGCCGAATTCGTCAACCAGCGCGGCGCAGAGATCATGTATCGCGGCATATTGATGCCCTTCTCCTCCGATGACGAGACGATCGACTTCGTGTTCGGCGTCATCAACTGGAAGGAACTGGCCAGCCGCAGCCTGTCCGATGCGCTGGAACTGGAAGTCGACGAAGCGATTCGCAGCGCGCCCGCCGCGCGCGACGCCGCGCCGATCTGGGCCGACGGCCCGGCCGCGGACCAGCAGAGCAACAGCCTGGCGTTCGACATCGATGAGGATGAGGACGACACACTCGACCTGGCCGGCATGGAATGCCCAACGCAGGACGCGCCGCTGGCCGACTGGCTGGCGCTCGCCCGCGACGGCGCTGCGCGCGTGCGCATCAGCGAAGCGCGCAGCCACGCCGCCCTCTATCGTGCGGTCAGCCTGTCCTACGACTTCGCCCAGGTCGCGCAGGTCCGGCCCGACGACTATGCAGAACTGCTGCACGATTATGGTATCAAGGCGCAGGCGCGCAGCCCCATGACCGCGGTTATCAAACTGGTCTTCGGCGCGACCTATGACAAGACGCGCATCACCGAATATGCCACCGCGCTTGAACATGCGCTGGCTGCCGGCCTCAGCGTCGGATCGCTCGCCGCCTATCTATCCGCTTACGCCGGCGGGTTGAAGGCGCTGGTGCGGGACGAACGGGCGCTGCGCCGGTCGCAGAAGCCGGCCAAGCCCGATCGACGGCAGATCGCCCGCGATACGGTCAAGGTCGCCGCAGCGCTCGATCCGGTCGCGGTCGCCACCGATGCGGACGGCCTGGCCGTCGTCATCGCCAGGCGGGAGGCCGATGGCACGCTGGCGATTGTCGCCGCGCTGCCGGAAGGTAGCGACCTCAACCAGAAGGTCATCAGCGCCGCTGCGCGCTGACCGGCGGCATCTCCCGCCGGGGCGCCTTCACCATTCATGGTAAAATGCCGCCAATGACACCGCATCGACGCTCGACATGCGGCGCGGGCTGAACGATAGTCGCCCCCGATGACAGGCCCCGCGCCCTCCGCGCGGGCCATGATGCATATCGTCATTTAATTTCAAGAGTCAGAAATTTTATTTCCCCCAAGGGTTGAGCCGACTCCCCGCCCGGCGCATATAGGCGCTCCTAAAGCCGAGGAGTCGCATGGCGGCGATCCAGCGCCTCCTCCGTTAAGATCGAAGCGGTTGGAACCGCGTTGAGAGGTGAGCGAATGACGGCGCTGGCGGAAGCGAAGAACAAGGAAGTCGACAAGACCATTTGTGAGGCGCTGGAAGGCGCGCTCAGCCGGGGTGCCCTGCCCGGCGAAAGCGAAGGATTTGACGCGGCTGCGCTGACCGCCGCCGCCGCTTTCCTGGGACGCGCCGCCAACGGGCGCAAGCCGGGCCAGGCGGCGATCATGGTCGAAACGCTGGGCGAAGGCGCCAATGGCCGCTTCATGCGCCTGGCCATCGTCAATGACGACATGCCGTTCCTGGTCGATTCGATCGCCAATGCGCTGGCCGCCGCCGACATCACCATCCACCGTCTGTTCCATCCCGTGCTGTCGGTGACGCGCGATGGGGACGGCGCGCTGTCCGCCATATTGGATGACGACACGCCCGGCGCGCGGCGCGAATCGATGATCTACGTCGAAACCGACCGCGCCGACGCAAAGGCGCGCCGCGCGCTGGAAAAGGCGTTGCAGGAAACGCTGGCCGACGTGCGCGCCGCCGTGGCGGACTGGCCCAAGATGCAAGCGGCCATGGGTGCCGACGCCGACGCCGTGCCCGACGAGGAAGGCGCGGCGCTGCTGCGCTGGTTCCTGGCGCGGCACTTTACCCAGACCGGGCATGAGATTATCCAGCGCGACGGCAGCAGCAGCGCACCGCTCGGCATCTGCACCCGCCATGACAAGCCGCTGATCGCGCCCGCCTCGCTGGAGGCTGCCTTTACCTGGTTCGAGGAAGGCAAGCGCACCCCGCTCATCATCAAGTCCAGCCGCATTTCGCGCGTTCATCGCCTGGTGCTGCTCGACCTCGTCATCGTGCCGCTGCGCGAGGGCAAGGAGGTCAAGGCGCTGTCGATCCACGCCGGCATGTGGACCAGCACGGGCCTGTCGGCGACCCCGGACAAGGTGCCGCTGCTCCGCTCGGCGCTCTCGACGCTGATGGACAAATTCGGCTTCGATCCGCTGGGCCATGCCGGCAAGACGCTAGCCCATGCGCTGACCGCCCTGCCGCACGACATCACCATCGGCTTCGACCGCGAAACGCTGGAGCGGCTGGCGCTGACCTTCATGTCGCTGACCGACCGGCCACGCCCCAAGCTGGCGCTGGCCACCAGCGCGCTGGCGCGCCATCTCTACGCCTTCGTCTGGCTGCCGCGCGACGAACTGTCGACCGCCCGCCGCGTCGCGGTGCAGGATATGCTGGCGCAGGCGGCGAACGGTCCGGTGCTCAGCTGGTCGATCGCGCTGGAAGAAGGCGGCCTGGCGCTGCTGCGCATCACGCTCGACCTGCGCGAAGGCGGCGTGGTGCCCGATGACGCCGCGCTCGACCGCCAGCTCAAGCAGATGGTGCGCGGCTGGGTGCCCGCTGTCGAGGAGGCGCTCGCCGAAACCGAGGAAGGTGGCCGCGCCGCCGCGCTGGCGCAGCGTTTCGCCCCCGGCTTCCCGCTCGCCTATCGCAACGGCGCTGGCCCGGTCGAGGCCGCGATCGACATCCGCCTGCTGCACGGCCTGTCCGGCGACGGTGACAAGTCGATCCGCATCTACCGCAATGCCGAAGACAGCAGCGAGCGGCTCCGGCTCAAACTCTACAGCAGCCATACGGTCGCCTTGTCCGAAGTGGTGCCGGTGTTCGAGAATTTCGGTTTCCGCGTGATCGAGGAAATGACCACCGCCATCGATGGCGGTGCGCTGGGCCATGTCCAGCGTTTCGTGCTGGAACTGCCGGCCGGCGGCGATGCGCAGGCGGTCATCGCCCGCGCTGACGTCGTCACCGAAGCCATCGCCCAGGTGCTCGAAGGGCGTGCCGAAAACGACCGGTTCAACGAACTGATCGTCACGGCCGGCCTGTCGCCACGCTCAGTCGTGCTGTTCCGTGCGCTCTACCGCTATCTGCGTCAGACCGGCATGGCCTATGGCATGGCGACCTTCGCCGAAACGCTGCGCAAGGCGCAGGGAGTCACCGCCAACCTCATCAGCCTGTTCGAAGCGCTGCATAATCCGGCGACGCAGGATGGCGCCGCGACACGCATCGCCCATGCCCAGGAGGAAATCGACGCGGGCTTGGAGCAGGTCACCGCAATCGACGAGGATCGCGTGCTGCGCCTGCTGCGCGCCGTCATCACCGCCACCCTGCGCACCAATTTCTACGCCCCCGCTGCGCAGGAAGCGCTGGCGTTCAAGCTCAACAGCGCACAAGTGCCCGGTCTGCCCGCGCCGCTGCCCTGGCGCGAAATCTGGGTCTATTCCCCCCGTGTGGAGGGCATCCACTTGCGCGCTGGCCCGGTCGCCCGCGGCGGGCTGCGCTGGTCCGACCGGCGCGACGATTTCCGCACCGAAATATTGGGCTTGATGAAGGCGCAGCGGGTCAAGAATGCCGTGATCGTGCCGACCGGCGCTAAGGGCGGCTTCTATCCCAAGCAATTGCCCAGCCCCCAGGTCGATCGGGACGCCTGGCTGGCGGAAGGCACCGAAAGCTACCGCATCTTCATCCGGTCCCTGCTGTCGATCACCGACAATATCGTGAAAAACAAGGTGAAGCACCCGGCGCAGGTCGTCATTCATGACGGCGACGATCCCTATTTCGTCGTCGCCGCCGACAAGGGCACGGCCACCTTCTCCGACGTCGCTAACGCGATCGCGCTGGAGCGCGACTTCTGGCTGGGCGACGCCTTCGCCAGCGGCGGCTCCAACGGCTACGATCACAAAGCGATGGGCATCACCGCCAAGGGCGCCTGGATTTCGGTCCAGCGCCACTTCGCGGAAATGGGCGTGGACGTGCAGAGCGAACCGGTCAGCGTCGTGGGCTGCGGCGACATGTCGGGCGACGTGTTCGGCAACGGCATGTTACTCAGCAAGGCGATTAAGCTGGTCGCCGCGTTCGACCATCGCCACATCTTCTTCGATCCCACGCCCGATCCGGCCAAGAGCTGGGAAGAGCGCAATCGCCTGTTCGCCCTGCCCCGCTCCAGCTGGGACGATTATGACAAGGCGCTCATTTCGAAGGGCGGCGGCGTTTTCCCGCGCAGCCTCAAGCGAATCGCGCTGACGCCGGAAATGCAGGCCGTGCTCGACGTCACGGACAAGGAAATGGAACCGGCTGCGCTGATCTCCGCGATCCTCAAGGCGCCGGCCGACCTGCTCTGGTTCGGCGGCATTGGCACCTATGTGAAGGCTGCGGCGCAAAGCCACGGGGACGTCGGCGATCCCGCCAACGACCGCCTGCGCGTCAACGCCGAACAGTTGCGCGTCAAGGTCGTAGGCGAAGGCGCTAACCTCGGCACCACCCAGGCCGGCCGCATCGCCTTCTCGCTCCATGGCGGCCGGATCAACACCGACTTCATCGACAACAGTGCGGGCGTCGATTGTTCGGACAATGAAGTGAACATCAAGATCGCGCTCAACAAGGAGATGATCGAAGGTCGCCTGCCCTTCGAAAAACGCAACGCCTTGCTCGAAAGCATGACCGATGCCGTTGGCGAGATCGTACTGGAGGATAACCGCCTCCAAGCGCTCGGCCTCTCCATTGCCGAAGCGGGGGGCGCAGCCGACCTCGCGTCCTATGTCCGCCTGATCGAGACGTTCGAGGAAACCGGCCGGCTCGACCGCCAGGTCGAAGGGCTGGCCGCCAACGACCAACTGCTACGTCGCGGCCAGGACGGGCAGGGGCTGACTAGGCCCGAACTGGCCGTGCTGCTCTCGACCGCCAAGCTGGCGCTTCAGGATGCGATCGAACATGGCGACCTCGCCAGCGACGCGGGCATGACCGGCGAACTGATGGCCGCCTTCCCCACTGCGATGCAGAAAAAGGAAGCCGACGCCATCGCCGCCCATGCGCTGCGCAAGGAGATCATCGCCACCAAGGTCGCCAACCGCATCGTCAACCGCCTCGGCCTCATCCATCCGTTCGAACTGGCGGAGGAGGAAGGCTGTTCGATGGCAGACCTCGCCAGCGCCTTCCTGATCGCCGAACGGCTCTATGACATCGGCACACTCTGGGCGGATATCGATGCGGCGGACATGTCGGAAGGCGCTCGCCTCGCCCTTTTCAGCGACATCGCCGGCGGCATGCGCGCGCAGATCGCCGACATATTGCGCGCCCTGCCGGCCGGCACGCTGCCCAGCGAAGGCTATGACCGCCTGTCCAAGGGCGTCGGCACGCTGGCCGCCCAGGTCGATGATCTGCTGACCAGCGAGGCGCAGCGCCGCACCAATGCGGTCACCGACCGGCTGCTCGGCCTTGGCTCGCCCGAAACGCTGGCGATGCGCACGGCCGGGCTGTTCAAGCTGGATGGCGCAGTCGGCATCGCCGCGCTCGCCGCGCGCATGGGCGTGGAGGAAGTCGCGCTCACCCGCGCTTTCACCCATCTGGGCGAAGCGGTCGGCATCGATTGGGTCCAGTCTGCCGCCGCGCGCATGGAGCCGACCGATCCGTGGGAACGGCTGCTCATTTCCGGCGTTGCCCGCGACATGCAGCAGGTGCGGCTCGATTTCCTGGCCCATGGAAAGGGCAAGGATATCGCCACCTATGTCGAGAATTGGCTGGAGGCAAAGGCAGCCCGCGTCCGCCAGTTCCGCACGCTGGTCCAGCGCGCGAAGGCCGCCGCTACTCCCAATGTCGCGATGCTCGCTGAAATCGCAGGCCAGGCGCGCGGTCTGCTGGGACGCTGATCTTCCACCAGCAAAGAAGAGGCGCTATCCCAAGCGGATAGCGCCTCTTCTTTGCGTTGTTTGCCGGATATTAGGTAACTTTGTGATCCGTTCGTTTCGAGCGAAGTCGAGAAGCGGATAGCCCCGTGCTCGCGTTTCTAGACTTCGCTCGAAACGAACGGGCATAGAAACCTATGGCTGCGGTGCGTCCGTCGCCGGTTCGGCGGCGTCATCGTCCGCATAGGGGTCCGGCAACACAACCTTGGGCGCGCCTTTCTTGCCCGGCGTGCGCAGGGCGTCGCCATACATAGGCACGACCGGTTCGTCCGATACCCGCCCGTGCAGCGCTTCTATCTCCGCTTTGCGCTGTTTCAGATACAGCGTCTTATAGACAGTGTAGGGATCGTCTTCGTCGCGGATCGCGGTGATCGTCTCGTCGAACGCGGCGCGTTCGCCTAACTGGTTCAGGATGGTCGCGGGAATGACATAGACGGGCTTGAAGAATTTGCCGCCCAAGGCAAAGGGCATGATCATTTTGTCGGCGGTGTCGCCAATGATATCGCGCAACGTGGTCGGTCCGAAAACTGGCAGATACATATAGGGGCCTGGCCCCACGCCATAGAAACCCAGCGTATTGGCGACGCCATTCTCGCGATGGGGCAGGTTGAACGGCTTGCGCTTGGCGACGTCGAACAGGCCGACGAAACCCAGCGTCGAATTGACGCCGAAACGCCCGGCCGTCTCCACCGCCTTGCCCGGCTTGAATTGCAACAGATAGGCGGCCGCGACGATCGGTTCGCCCAAGTTGGAGAAGAAATTGCGCAACCCCTTGCGCACCGGGCGCGGCAGGCCCTTGTTATAGGCCTTCGCCACCGGCTCCACGACCGCCTTGTCGACCGACTGCACCGCCTCGAAACTCTTGGCGTTGATCTGCTCCAGCGGATCGCCCTTGGGCGCGCCCTTGTCGCCAGTGACGACGATGTCCTGCGCCGCGTCGCCCTGCGGCGCAGGCGGGGCAGCGGCGGGAGACTGCGCGGGCACTGGTGCCGGATCAGCGGGCGGAACCGACGGCGCGGCATCCTGCGCCCCAGCCGCGACCTCCGCAGCCACGGCCAGTTGCGGCGCAGCGGCCTGCGCCTGCGTTCCGATCATCATCATTCCCGCAGCGACGGCCGGCAATAGCATAGTCATGTCCTAGCAGCAGCCACGCGCTCTCCTTCGCGCGGCTATCGAGAGCCATGACGTCCCGGACATATTTAATCCGTGTTACATCGGGCATAGAGTGCGGCTAGAGGTGGTGGCCATGATCGTCAATAGCAAGGCCGCGCCGCAGAACGGCCGCGATCAACCGCTGCCCCACGCGATCAGCCGCCTTACATTTTGATACACATATCCTGATGCGACTCGTTTGCAATTGCGAGTCGTTCGCGTTATGCGGTGCACTTCTCATCGCAGGACCCATCCCGCCCCATGCACGGAACCGCCCGCATCCAGACTGCCAGAAAGAAGAGCGCCAAGGCGTTCTGGATGAAGCAACTCCATACCTGGCATTGGGTGAGTTCGGCCGTCAGCCTGATCGGCCTGCTGCTTTTCGCCTTCACCGGCATCACTCTCAATCATGCCGCCGATGTCGAAGCGTCGCCGCAAACCGTCGAGAAACGTGCCACCCTGCCCGCCACCCTGCTGCAACAGGTCGCGGCCGACGATGCGCCCGACACGAAGAAGCCCCTGCCTGCGCCCGTCGCTGCCTGGGTCGAACAATCCGTGGGCCAGGCAGGGCTCGGCAATGCGGAATGGTCCGCCGACGAAATCTACCTGGCGCTGCCCCGCCCCGGCGGCGACGGCTGGGTGTCGATCGACCGACATAGCGGCGCGGTCACCAGCGAAAGCACCAGCCGGGGCTGGATCAGCTACCTCAACGATCTGCACAAGGGCCGCAATGCGGGCGGCGTGTGGAAATGGTTCATCGACATCTTCTCTGTCGCCTGCTTCGTCTTCGCGCTGACTGGGCTGGTGCTGCTCCAGCTCCATGCCAAGAAGCGGCCCAGCACCTGGCCGCTGGTCGCGATCGGCCTCGCCCTGCCCGCGCTTCTCGCCATCATCTTCATCCACTAAAGGGGACACACCCATGCAGATCAGCCATCGCCTGGCTCTGACCGGCGTCGCAGCGCTCGGCGCAGCCGGGGCCGCTACTACGCCCGCCGCTGCGCAGACGCTGAACCTCAGCGTCAATATCCCGCGGCTCTCCGTGGCCGAATATCACCGACCCTATGTCGCCATCTGGATCGAGAAGGAGGGGGCAGCGCCCCGCACCCTGTCGGTCTGGTATGATATCGACAAGGCGAAGGGCGAAGGCACGAAATGGCTGCGCGACGTGCGCCAATGGTGGCGCGCTTCGGGCCGGTCGCTCAGCTTCCCGGCCGACGGCGTTTCCGGCGCAACCCGCGCGCCGGGCGACCAGAAGATCGCCTTCACCGCCGGCAAGGGGCCGCTGGGCGCGCTCGGCCCCGGCAACTACACCTTGATCGTGGAAGCCGCACGCGAAGTGGGCGGACGCGAAGTGCTGCGCCTCCCCTTCGCCTGGCCGCCCAAGCCCGGCGCGACGGTCAAGGCGCAGGGCAGCAGCGAACTGGGCGCCGTCGCCCTCACCTTCGGCAAATAACGGGGATTAAACCATGAAAAGCAGATTTCTGATTGCAGGCGCGCTTGCCGCCCTGATGTTTTCCGGCGCGGCGCAGGCGCATCGCCAGTGGATGCTGCCGTCCTCCACCACCCTGTCCGGCACCGAAAGCTGGGTCACGGTGGATGCGGCCATTTCCAACGACGTCTTCTATTTCGAACATTTCCCGATGGGCACCGACAATATCGTCGTGACCGAACCGGACGGCGCCGTGGGCAAGATCGATAATGCCGCCAAGGGCCGCTACCGCTCCACCTTCGACGTGCACTTGACCAAGCCGGGCACCTATCGCATCGCCAGCGTCTCGACCGGCGTGATGGGCAGCTATATGCTGAACGGCAAGCAGGAACGGCTGCCGCGCGGCACGACCAAGGACAAGCTGGCCAGCGTTATCCCCGCCGGCGCGACCGACGTGCAGACCGCAGAAGCGTCCAACCGCAACGAGATTTTCGTGACGCTGGGCGCGCCGACCGCGAACCTCTTCAAACCCACCGGCAGCGGCATCGAGCTGGTCCCCGTCACCCACCCCAATGACCTGGTGTCGGGCGAAGCGGCGACCTTCCAGTTCCTGCTCGACGGCAAGCCTGCCGCAGGCCTGAAAGTCACGGTCATCCCCGGCGGCATCCGTTATCGCGACGCGCTGGGCCAGATGGACCTTGTCGCCGACAAAGACGGCAAAGTCGCCATCACCTGGCCGCAGCCGGGCATGTATTGGCTGAACGCCAGCATCGGCGACGGCCGTGAAGGCGGCCCCGGCGGCCCCGGCGGGGAAGCTGGCGCTGGCGGTCCGGGCGCTAAGCCCAGCGCAGGCGCCCCGCCCGCGCCCCGCCCCCAGGCCGGCCCGCCGCAGCGCCGCGCCGCCTATATCACCACGCTGGAAGTGCTGGCCCCCTGAACCCGGCCAATCCCTATGGCACCCGAATCGCGATAGCGCCCGGCCTGTCGCCCGACCAATTTGTCGGGCGACAGCGCCGCGGCGCTATCGTCACTTATGGCGGTCCCACCATGGGGACCAGCTGGTCGGCGCAGATCGTCGATCCGCCCGCCCGTTGTGAAAGCGCCATCGAAGCCGTGCTGGCGCGCGTCATAGACCAGATGAGCAATTGGGAAGCGGATTCCGCGATCAGCCGCTTCAACCGCGCCGCCGTAGGCGCATGGATGCCGCTGCCCGCCGACATGCTGACCGTGCTGCGCGCGGGACTGGACATGGCGCGGCTCTCGGGCGGCGCTTTCGATCCCGCCATCGGCCAGCTGATCGACCAATGGGGCTTCGGCCCCGGCCTTGGACCGGCCACCGCCTCCGTCACCGCCCCCTGGACTCATATCGAGGTCGAACGGGATCGCGCCCGTCGCCGGGCCGACGTGGCGCTCGACTTTTCCGGCATCGCCAAGGGGTTCGCCGTCGATGCTGCCGCGGCGCAACTGCGCGTCATGGGGGTCGCCAATTTCCTGATCGAAATCGGCGGCGAGCTGCGCGGCGAGGGCATCAAACCCGACATCCAGCCCTGGTGGGTCGATGTCGAATCCCCGCCTGGTCTTGCCGTGCCCACGCTCCGCATCGCGCTGTGCGGCCAGTGCGTCGCGACCTCCGGCGACTACCGCCGCTTCCGCCTAGACGGTGGCGCGCGCTTGTCCCACAGCATCGATCCCGCAACCGGCGCGCCGATCCCGCCTGGCGTCGCCTCCGTCACCGCCCTGCACGACAGCGCCATGCTGGCCGACGCCTGGGCCACCGCCATAACCGTCATGGGACCGGACAAAGGCATGACGCTGGCCACCCGCCACGATCTCGCCGCCCGGCTGGTGCTGCGGACGGACGACGGCGCGGAGGAATATATGACCCCCGCGCTGGCGGCGATGCTGGAGTGATGGCTCTCATCCCGTGATGGGACATGACGGATGTGTTCGTTTCCTTCCCTTACCGCTCGCATTAGCCGGACGCACGTGCGTCCGGCTAATGCGAGCGAAACTCACGTGCGAAGCGTCAGTCGCAGCGGGTGGGCTGTCTCATCATCGCTGCCTAATTCACGCGCGCCGGCGAGAGAGGACAGTCCGCCTCGGTTCGCTCGCCGTCATTTCCATCCCAGCACATTGAAGGTTAATTGCCTCCCAATGCCCCGCGAATCGCATTAGGCAGGATGCATGATCCGCTTCCCCGCCCTTCTCGCCCTCGGCCTGCTCGCCGCCTGTTCCAGCCCGCCGCCATCGCCCGAAAACAACGCGCAGGCGCAGGCCGTCGTCGCCACGCTGCCGGTGGTGATCCGCGCCGCCAAGGGCGTGCATCGGTTCGACGTCGAAGTGGCCGCCACGCCGCAGGCGCAGGAAAAGGGGTTGATGTTCCGCAAGGAATTGCCCGAAAACGGCGGCATGCTGTTCCCGATGGACCCGCCGCGCACAGCCAGTTTCTGGATGAAGGACACGCTGATCCCGCTCGACATGCTGTTCGTCCATACCGACGGGACGATCGCTTTCCTGAACAGCAATGCCGAACCCTATTCCCGTATCCCGGTGTCGGCCGGCATCCCCGTCGCCGCCGTGCTGGAACTGCGCGGCGGGCGCGCGGCGGAGTTGGGCATCGCGGAAGGCGATGTCGTGAACTGGGGCGGTTGCGCTGTGCCGGACGGGAAGGTCGCGACCGACCTTAATTTCTGTCCGGCCGTCCCGCGATAGCGCCATATCCTCCTTGCCCACGCTCGCCGCAGCGGCTAAGCGCTTGGCCCATGGGAATCCTCGGCAAGATCTTCACCTGGTGGGATGGCGCGACCATCGGCACCGCTCTCTTCACCTCCCGCAAGGGCAGCAAGGTCGGTGAGGACCATCAGGGCAATATCTATTATCAGGGCGGCACCGACCCTAATGGCCTGACGCGCCGCTGGGTCATCTATAATGGCGTCAACGACGCCAGCCGCGTGCCGGCCGAATGGCATGGCTGGCTGCACCACACGATCGACGGCACGCCTGAGAGCTTCCTGCCCCCGCCGCGCATCTGGGAACGGGAATCGACCCCCAACGCGACCGGCACCGTCAACGCCTATCGCCCGTCCGGCGCGCTTGAAAAGGGCGGCCAGCGCCAGAAGGCGACCGGCGATTATGAGGCGTGGAGCCCCGACGCGGCATGAGCCGGCGTCCGGCGGGGGGCGTCCCGCCGATCCTGTTGCACATCCCCCTGCTGTCCTGCGCGCTGGCCTTGGCCGCGTGCGGCAAGAATGACGTGCCTGCGGGCAACCAGACCGGGCCGGTCAAGGTCCAGGGCGCGCCGATCCGGTCGGGATCGGGCGGCGCGCTGCCGGGCACGCCTATGGCCGAACGCACCGCCGTCATCGGCCTGCTCAACAAGCGCAACGGCCTGACCCGCGACCTCAGCATGAAGCCTGGCGAAGCGGTGCGCGTGGGCGATGCCATCGTGCGGTTGCAGGCGTGCGAAACCAGCGCGCCCTGGGAAAATGTGCAGGAAACCGGCGCCTTCGTGCAGTTGGACGTCCGCAGCAGCGCGGACGGCAAATGGCGGCGCAATTTTTCCGGCTGGCTGTTCCGCGACCGGCCCGACCGCAATGTCGTGCAGCACCCGATCTATGACGTGTGGGTCAGAAGCTGTACGATGGCCTGGCCCGAAACCGGGCCGGATACGGTGATGCTGGGCGCCAAGGGCGAACCGGTTGCAGCGTCCTCGCCCGCGAGCGGCGCGAACGCCAGCTCTGCCGCCGCGCCCGAACCGGCCGCCAATGCGCCCGCCCCGGCCCCCAGCGCCACGCCGCCGGTCGCCGCGCCCAGCAACTGAAGATAATCGCGCTGGCTGATTTCGACGGCGCCCATCGTGCGCAGATGATCGGTCATGAACTGGCAGTCGAGCAAGGCGAAGCCGCCAAAGCGTAGCCGTGCGACCAGCCAGGCCAGCGCCACTTTCGACGCATCGGTGCGGCGCGACACCATGGATTCGCCGAAAAAGGCGCCGCCGATCGCGACGCCATAGAGGCCGCCGACCAGCTCCTCCCCCTCCCACACTTCGATCGAATGGGCGAAGCCGGCTGCGTGCAGGTGGCGATAGGCGGCTTCGATCTGATGGTTGATCCAGGTCGATGGGCGATCGGGCGCGGCCTGTGCGCAGAGCGCCAATATCTGCGCAAAGGCGCGGTTGGCGGTGACGCGGAACCGGTCGCGACGGATGACCTTGGACAGCGAGTGCGACAGGTGAAAGCCGTCGAGCGGGAGGATCGCCCGCCGCTTGGGTTCCACCCAATAGACCTCCGCCGCATCGCGATCGTCGGCCATGGGGAACACGCCGATGGAATAGGCCTGGAGCAGGACGTGTGGGTCGATCATCATTGCAGGCAGGATAGGCAGGGGCGGCGACAGGGGGAAGCCCTGTCCTGCCATCACGGGTGGGTGATTGACTTGATACCGCGCGGCCTTAGCCTTGCGATCCATGAAAACCCTGCCTCTTGCCCTGCTGCCGCTCCTCCTCGCCGCCCCCGCCGTCCAGGCCGCCGCCGATCCCTATGCGGCGCGGGTCGCCAGGGTGCTCAAGGCCACGCCGCTGATCGACGGACATAATGACTGGCCCGAAGCGCTGACCGACAAGGCGAAGGAGCAGCGCTGGACGATGGCGCTCGACCGGTTGGACCCGGCGACCTTCCACACCGACATCGCGCGGCTGCGCGCGGGCGGCGTGGGCGGGCAATTCTGGTCGGTCTGGGTATCGGCCGACCTGCCCGAACTGCAGCAGGTGAAGGATACTCTGGAGCAGATCGACCTGGCCCATAGCTTCGCGCGCCGTTACCCCAAGGATTTCGCCTTCGTCACCACGGCGGCGGAATTGCGCGCCGCGCACAAGGCGGGGCAGGTCGGCTCGCTGCTGGGCGTGGAGGGCGGCGGGCAGATCGACGGCAGCCTGGCCGTGCTGCGCAGCTATCGCGCGCTTGGCGCATCCTATCTGACGCTGACCCACAGCCGCACCATCGCCTGGGCCGATAGCGCGACCGACAATCCACAGCATGACGGGCTGACCCCGTTCGGCGAGGCGGTGGTGCATGAGTTGAACCGGCTGGGGATGTTGGTGGATCTCAGCCATGTCAGCGAGGCGACGATGCTCGACGCGCTGCGGGTCAGCAAGGCGCCGGTGATCTTCTCCCACTCCAGCGCGCGGGCGCTGTGCGATACGCCGCGCAACGTGTCTGACTCGCTGTTGCAGAAGGTCGCGGCCAATAGCGGGATGGTAATGGTCAATTACGCGCCGCAATATGTGTCGGAGGCGCGCCGTATCTGGGGCGCGGCCCGCAGCGCGGAGATCGCCCGCTATAATGCGCCGCCGTTCGGGGGGCTGTATATCGGCGACCCGGAAGCGGCCAAGGCGGCGCTGGCGGCGTGGGAGAGGGCCAATCCCGAACCGGTGGTGACTTTGACGCAGGTTGCGGATCATATCGACCATATCGCGAAGGTGGCGGGCGTCGATCATGTCGGCATCGGCAGCGATTTCGATGGCGTGGGGTCGCTGCCCCAGGGGCTTGGCGGGGTGCAGACCTATCCGGCATTGCTGAGCGAACTCATGCGGCGCGGGTGGAGCGACCGGGATATCGCCAAGCTGGCGGGCGAGAATATACTGCGCGTGATGGCGGCGGCGGAGAAGGTCGCGGCGGCGATGCAGGGCGAACCGGCGGGGAGCGGGACTGCGGCGGGGTTGGATGGCGTTGGACAGGAAGAGTAGGTGGAGGGTGGTGCGGATTTTTTCACCGCCGATCATTTAATTAAGGATCATCTGTTGTAATCTCTTCTATTCAACAGAATTTTTATTTGTAATCTAACATTACTGGGAAACGTATTTCATGCTGACACAAGCGTTTAGCTTAATGCTGTTGGCGGGCGCATCATTGGCATCGCCTCCAAAATTGATCGATGGTCAGAATTTAATTAGTCCATCCGACTATCCAAAAGAATCTCGCACCGAAGGAGAGCAAGGTAGAACCCGCGTCAAGATTTCTGTTAGCCCATCTGGAAAGCAGTATCGATGTGAAACTCTAACATCGAGCGGATTTTCATCTATTGATAAAGCATCTTGTAGAGTTATCATGAATAAAGCGAGATTTATTCATGCCTCAGACGAATCAGGAAAACCAATAACTGGCTTATATTTTATGAATCTCAACTGGAGGGTTTCCAACAGTCGATATCCCATGGCTAGCACCGTATTACCTGATTTGGTTTTTACTGTAGATCGAATACCCAATGGTGCCCCATATGCCTTTTTGACATTGTTTGCATTATTTGATGAGGCAGGAGGGCCGTGTCCCGTTACGTGGTGTAACAGCGTCACCGTTGGGGCGTGAAGCGGAGGGAGCGTAGCGACCGGAGCTTCATGCCCCAACGGTGGCATGGCTTCTGTCTAGGCGGCCATCGCCAATCTTCGGTAGAGTTCGGGTTGCGAAACCAATGAACCTATCGGAGACGACGATGACCACAGACAGAATGGCCCTTATCGAGCTGGTTGAAAAGGGCGCTGATGCAGATCTCGTTCGCGAGATGTTGGCATTTGCCGCTGAGCGAATGATGGAAGCTGAAGTGCAGGTGCTGACTGGTGCCGCGCATGGCGCTCGCGACCCTGCCGGGCGACAGGTCCAGCGCAACGGCTATCGAGAGCGTTCCTGGGAGACCAGGGCCGGCCACATCGAACTGGAGATCCCGCGGCTACGCAAGGGATCGTATTTCCCATCCTTCCTTGAACCCCGTCGGACTGCCGAGAAGGCCCTGACGGCGGTGATCCAGGAAGCCTATGTCCAGGGCATTTCGACGCGATCGGTCGATAATCTCGTGAAGGCCATGGGCGCTACGGGCATCTCCAAGAGCGCCGTCAGCCGACTGATCCAAGAGATCGACGAACGGGTTAACGCTTTCCTCAACAGGCCAATCGAGGGCGAATTCCCTTATCTGTGGCTCGATGCGACCTACATCAAATCGCGCCAGGGTGGCCGGATTGTGTCGACCGCGACGATAATAGCTGTCGGTGTCAGCAACGATGGCCGCCGCGAGATACTGGGCGTCGACACCGGGCCAACCGAGGCCGAAACCTTCTGGAAGGGCTTCTTGCGCTCTCTTGCCGATCGCGGGCTCAGGGGCGTCAAACTTGTCATTGCAGACGATCACAAGGGCCTACGCGCCGCTGCCAGCAAGGTCTTCCACGCAACCCAGCAACGCTGTCGGATTCATTGGATGCGCAATGCGCTCGCCCATGTTTCCACTAAGCAGCGTGCCGCCGTCACCGCCATGATCAAGACAATTTTCGCGCAGGAAACTGCTCAGGAGGCTCATAAGCAATGGCAAACAGTCGCCGATGCCCTGCGTGATCGCGCTCCCAAACTTGCTGAGATGATGGATGGCTCCCGCGAAGACGTCCTCGCCTACACAGCCTTCCCGAAAGAACATTGGCCGCAGATTTCCAGCACAAATCCCCTGGAACGTCTCAACGGAGAGATCAAACGAAGGTCCGACGTTGTCGGCATCTTTCCCAATGACGCGGCCATTGTACGCCTCGTCGGAGCCCTCATGCTCGAACAGCAGGACGAATGGGCCGTGGCTCGCCGATATATGACACTTGAAAGTCTCGCCACCGTCAGCGACAATCCCCTCATCAGTTTGCCCGGCGTGGCAGCCTGATCCAGTCCGATCCTCTACCGAGGATACCCGCTGTTACACCATCCCGCGGGACACGATCAGGCAGGAGTGCCGTCCAATTGTGCCATCGACAAACCAAGTGACATTCCCGCGATCGATAAAATTGCGTGCAGCACCTTCGAAAAATTAGCGGTTCTGATGCCTGCCCAAGATGAAGCGAACAAACCTACAAAATCGGTTCAAATTCTTCGAATAGCTTTCGCACGACCAAACGCCATTGGCTTGGATGATTCCGTCTACAACCAATCGGATATAAAGCCGTGAAGGAAGTTGCCTTTTCAATCATCACGCTATCTGAATGGTTGATCTCCTCCCAGCACTTACCTTCCCTATCTGACCGCCGCCTCCAGCAACCTGATCGTCCCTGCGCTGGCGTCCATTTCTGCGGCCACGCCAAGAGGCAGGCTATATTGGTTGGCGATATGGCCGAACTGGCCGCCCTGGAAGGCGGGAATGCCCAGCGGTTCGAGATGCTGTTGCAGCACTTCCGATAAGGTGAAGCCGCCATAGCTGGCGCCCGCTGGGCCGCAATCGGTGCATTGGCCAAAGGCCACGCCCGCCAACTTGCCCAAGACGCCCGCCAGCGACAGCTGCGTCAGCATCCGGTCGATGCGATAGGGCTGCTCGCCAATATCCTCGATGAACAGGATCGCGCCGGTGAAATCGGGCAGCCAGGGCGTCCCCATCAACGCGGCCAGCACAGTGAGGTTGCCGCCCAGTAGCCGCCCGCGCGCTACGCCGGGGCGGAAGGTGCGGATGCGGCCGCTGCGCTGCGCCAGCCGATCCTCTTGCCCGACCGGGGTGGAAAAGGTCGGCGTCGCCGCGTCGAAGGCGACGGCGCGGAAGGCGTCCCAGCTAAACGCGCCCCAGCCGCTCGCGGCATTGGGACCGTGGATAGTGGTGAAACCCGCCCTGGCGGCGAAGGCCAGATGCAGCGCGGTGATGTCCGAAAAGCCGACCAGCAGCTTGGGATTCTTGCGGATCAGAGCGAAGTCGAGCCGGGGCAGGATGCGCGCGCAGCCCCAGCCGCCGCGCACCGCGAAGACCGCGCGAACCTGTGGATCGGCGAACATCGCGTTGACGTCCGCCGCGCGGTCCGCGTCGGTCCCGGCCAGATAGCCGTAGCGCCCGGCCAGATGCGGCGCGGCCTTGGGCTTCAGGCCCATGGCGACGATCGTCTCCTTGACCAGATCAAGGTCGAACGCGTCGTCGGTGAAGCCCGCCGGTTCGATCAGGCCCACCGTGTCGCCCGCGCGCAGGCGCGGCGGCTTCACCAAGGGCGCAGGCGCGGCGTGCCCCGGTGCGGCCATCGCGGCCAGCATCGCGCCCATGCCCGTGAGCGCGCAGCGCCGGTCGATCTGCATCGTCAATAGCTGCTCCCATCCTTGTGTCGGTAGGCCCCGCGCGACCATAGCAGGTCAATATCGGGGTAATGGCAATCGCCCGTCGGCGGCCGGCCAAAGGCGACGAAGACGCAATCGGCTGCGCTTTCGTTGACCAGATGATGGCCGTTCGGCTCGCCCTTGGGAAAGGCTGCCATGTCGCCCGCCGCCATCGGCGTGCGCGCGCCATCCTCCACCAGCACCGCTTCGCCCGCCAGCATCAGCACAAACTCGTCCTCATCCTCATGCCAGTGACGCTGCGAGGACGCCGCGCCAGGTTTCAGCACGACATGGCTGACGCCGAAATCGCTGAGGCCGTGCGCGGGACCAAGTCTTCGCACCCATCGGCCCTGCACGATCCCGGCATGGGTGGCGGGATAGCCCGTGGCGTTGGTCTGGGCGATGCTGTCCAGGTCGATCCGTGGCATGGGCCTGTCCTCCTGGGGCTGGTCCCAAAAGCTGGCCAACCCGCATGGCTTTCGCTAACGCGGCAACATGAGCATGACCAGCACCAATCAAGATGTCGTGGCCCTCGCCCAGCGCTTGCTGGCCTGCCCGTCGGTGACCCCGGCGACCGGCGAGGTGTTCGCCGTATTGGAGGCGATGCTGGCACCGCGCGGCTTTACCGTGGATCGTTTCACCGTGGGCGAGGCGCCTGACGGGCCGGTGGAAAATCTGCTGGCATGGCGCACAACCGGGGCGGGACCGCATTTCGCCTTTGCCGGGCATCTGGACGTGGTGCCACCGGGGCCGGGCTGGACCAGCGATCCGTTCGCGCCGGAGGTTCGCGGCGACCTGCTCTACGGGCGCGGCGCGGTGGACATGAAGGGATCGATCGCCGCCTTCGTCGCGGCGCTGGACGCGCTGCCCGACGATTTGCCGGGCACGATCAGCCTGATCATCACCGGCGACGAAGAGGGGCCGGCGGTCTATGGCACGCTGGCGCTGATGGACCGGATGCAGGCGCGCGACCTGCGCCCAGACCTGTGCCTGGTGGGCGAGCCGACATCGTCCAAGCAGCTGGGCGACGTGGTGAAGATCGGCCGGCGCGGGTCGGTGAATATGTGGATTCGGGTGGCGGGGAGCCAGGGCCATGTCGCCTATCCGCATCTGGCCGACAATCCGATCCCCAAACTGGTGCGTATCCTGACGGCGATCGAAGCGGAGGTTCTGGACGAGGGGACCGACTGGTTCCAGCCCAGCAATATCGAAATCACCGACCTGGAGGTCGGCAATGTCGCGCACAATGTCATCCCCGGTTTGGCGACCGCGCGCATTTCCATTCGCTTCAACGACCAGCATAGCGGCGCATCGCTGATCGAGCGGATCAAGAAAATAGCGGCCGTTGAGGGCGGCACGGTGGAAGCCAAGATCAGCGGCGAATCCTTCCTAACCGCGCCGGGCGCGTTCAGCAATCTGGTCAGCGGCGCGATCCGCAACGTGACGGGGGTGGAAACGGAGCTGTCCACAACGGGCGGAACGTCCGATGCGCGCTTCCTGTCGCGGATTTGCCCGGTGGTGGAGTTCGGCCTAAACAACGCGACCATGCACAAGCTGGACGAGGCGGTGGCGGTGCAGGATCTGCGGGATTTGGTGCGCATCTATGCACTGGTAGTGGAGCGTGCACTGGGTTGAGTGGCTGGACGTTTGGTCGCTGACGACCCGGAAGCCCACCCCTAGCCCGCGTCGCGGACCTGGCCCCTCGGCTGCGCGCCGAACTGCGCCAGATAATCCTGCTCGCCCGTAGGCCGCGCGAGGTGATAGCCCTGGAACAGGGTGCAACCGATGACGCGTAGCACGTCCATCTGCGCTTCGCTCTCGATCCCCTCGACCACCACTTCCATGCCCAGCCCCTGAATGAGGCCGACGACGGCGGAGCAGATGGTGCGGGCTTCGGCGGAGGTGGCGATGTCGCGGACAAGGCTGCGGTCGATCTTGACCCGATCGACCGGCAATTCCTTCAGCCGCGACAGGTTGGAATAGCCGGTGCCGAAATCGTCGATGGCAACGCGCACGCCGTTGCGGCGCAGCGCGCGGAGCTGGTCCAACACGCGCGGGTCCATCTCCATCGCCAGCGATTCGGTTATCTCCAGCTCCAGCATGGCGGGCGGCGTGCCGTGCGTCGCAATGGCGTGGCGCAGGCGCAGGAAGAAATCGGGCTGCGCCAGTTCGCGGGTGGAGATGTTGACGGCTATGCGCTGATGCACGCCGGTCTGCGCCCAGCGCGCGGCGGTCTGGCACACGCGGCTCATCACCCAGTCGCCCAGCGCGACGATGGCGCCGCTTTCCTCCGCCACCGGCACGAAGGCGCCGGGCATGACGAGGGCGCGCTGCGGGTGCGCCCAGCGCACCAGCGCTTCGGCTGACACCGCGCGGCCGCTGGCGACGTCGATCTGCGGCTGGAATTCCAGCAGAAATTCGTCCCGCTCCAACCCGCGCAGCAGATCGCGCTCCAGCTCGGCGCGGTCCTCCGCCGCCAGCGCGAGCGCGTCGGTGTAGATTTCCGCCCTACCCCGCCCCTGATGCTTGGCATGATACATGGCGATATCGGCGGCGCGCAGCAGGTCTGCCAGCGTCGCGCCATGATCGGGATAGCAGGCGATGCCGATCGATGCGCCCAGGTCCACATGCTGACTGCCGAGGTCGAACCGTTCGCCTAGCGCGAACTGGATGGCGCGCGCGATCCGCTGCGCCGCGGCCGGGCCGGACAGATGCGGGAAGAACATGGTGAATTCGTCGCCCGCCAGGCGACCGATGACAGCGTCGCCGCCGCCTGCAGCGACTTGCGCCATCACGACTTCGCGCAGGCGGCCCGCAACCCGCGCGAGCAACTGGTCGCCCGCGGCATGGCCCAGCGTGTCGTTGACTGCCTTGAACCCATCGAGATCAATGAAGAAGAGCGTGGCGAGGCCATGATCGTCGCGCTCCGCCAGCAGCCGTTCGACCTGGCGACAGAAGCTGGTGCGGTTGGCGAGCCCCGTGATCTGGTCGAACAACGCCAGCGTCTGGACATGGTCGAGATTGGTGCGGACCTGGCTGAACAGGCTTTCCATCGCGACTGACAGGTCGGGCAGTTCCCGCCCGATGTCCCTGGCGACGGGCGATTGCAGGTCGCCATGGGCGGCGGACAGAAGCCGGTCGGTCGCGGCGTCGATGGCGGTCGCGGTAGTCGCGATGGTGCGCCGGGCCGACGCCCAGCTCATCGTGCCGCACAATATGGCGATGATGAGCGCGCGGCCGACCTGGATCAGGTCATCTGCCTGGCCCGGCGTGTAGCCCAGCACCAGCGAGAGGATGAACACCAGCGCCCCTGCGGCACAGGCGAAGGCGGCAGCGCGGCTTTTCAACGTCACGCCCTGCATGTGCCTCCCAGCCCGATACCGGCCCCGACGCGAGACCCCCGATCAGTCGGATATGAAGGACAGTGGTTAAGAAAGGGTCAGCAAAACGTCCGAAAAACGTCACTTTTTGCGGCGCAATATGAGGTATAGAGCGCCCTCGCCGCCATGGCGCGGATGGGCGACGCGCACGCTGGCGATGCGATCGGCATAGGGAGTGGTTTCAAGCCAATGGCCAATTTCGCCCCGGATCGCCCCCCGACGCCCCTTATCGTGCGTCGCTGCGCTTTTCGGCGGTTTGCCGGTGACGACCAGCAGCACCCGCGCGTCGCGCGCCAGGGCGGCGGCGATCGCCTGGTTGAGGCGCGCATGGGCGGCGGACAGCGTGTGCTCATGCAGATCGATGCTGGCGTCGGGGCTGATGCTGCCGCTACGGATGCGGCGCTCCCAGCCGGTGTCGAGCACGGCCGCGGGTGTCCGTGTGGGCGGTACTGCAGGGGGCGATTTCGCGGGTCGCGGCGGTGGCGGCGTTAACCTTGTTTTGACTTGTTGTTCGATCGGCAGCGGCGCTGTCGTCGGGATGGCGACGGGGCGCGCGCTCGGTCGGATCGGCCGCACCGTGCGGGCGAGCGCCGACCAGAGCGCTTCCTCCTCGCTAGACAGGCGACGCCGGGCCATGGCGCGGATCAGGGTCGGACGAGGCGCGCCGCCGAGCCGATCGGCAGCAGCACCAGCGCGCTGCCCCGCGCCGACATGCCGCCGGCAATCCCCCGCGCCCGCGCGCCCGCGCCCCAGAAACTGTCGAAGCGGTTCGCGCCCTTGATCGCGCCGCCGGTATCCTGCGCGATCCACACGCCGGCCGGTTCGGCCCGGTCGAGCGAGAGCAGCACCGGCGCGCCAAGGGGAATGAACTTGGGATCGGCCGCCACCGTCGCTTCCGCCGTCACCGGCACGCCGAGCGCGCCGATCGGCCCTGCACCGGTCAGTTCGCGGAAGAAAACGAAACTCTTATTCTCGTTCATGATGGCTGCGCCTTCGGCCGGATGGGCGCGCAGATATTGCATGATGTCCTGCATCGACCCGGCCTGGATCAGCCCGCGATCCTTCATCAGCTTGCCGATGCCGCTATAGTCGCGGCCATTCTGCCCGTCATAGCCAATACGCATGACCCCGCCGTCGGGCAGGTTCAGCCGGCCGCTGCCCTGCACCTGGAGGAAGAAAAATTCCACCGGATCAGCGGCCCAGGCCAATTCCAGCCCGCGCCCGGCGAGTGATCCGGCGACGATTTGGCTGCGATCATCATAGGGGACGAATTTGCTGCCGTTCACCTTGCCGCGGATCGTGCGGCCTTTCAGGCTGTCGCTGAACTGGCCGAGATCGACGTCGATCAGGTCGGCAGGGCGACGATAGATGGGGACTTCATAGCCCGGCTGGCGGGTGCGCGATCCGGCGATGTCCGGTTCATAATAGCCGGTGACGAACGCCGCACCGTCGCCCACCTGCACCGCTTCGAAATAGCGGGAGAAAAATTCGCTGGCCGAGACTTCGGGCCAACTGGACGCGGCCGCGCAGGCGTTGTTCCAATCGGACCCCTTGGTCAGGCCGCTGGCGTCAGTGCGTTTCATCAGGGTGGGGCAGGAGATGCGGAACGCCTGGAGCGCCAGGCGCGCGCGTTCACCCGATGGGATGAGGCTGGCGATGTCCGGGCCGCGGGTCACGCCCAGGCCGGCAGCCGTGCTTTTGTCGAGCGCGGGATCGACGGGTAATTCGACCGGCAGCGCCGGGCGCGGCGTGGCGGGAACGGGCCGAGCCGCCGCTTCGCCCGCAGGGAGCGGGCGCGTAGGCGCAGGACCGCTCGCGGACGGCGGGATCATGCCGCCGGCGCAGGCAGACAGCATCAGCGCCGCAAGCAGCGCCGCCCCCGACTGGCGCGCGATCATGCGACGTCGTCGGTTTCGCTGAGCTTCCAGTTGGGGTCCGCGCTGCGGATGTCGCGGGTGAAGGTCCAGATGTCCTTGGTCCCCACCGCATCGGTCATGGACCCGGCGACGACATTGCCGTCCTTGTCGCGGGTGACGGCGGCGATGTCTGCCTCGAACTGCAATGCCACTTCGGCGATCCGGCCATTGAGCGAGGCTTCGACGATCTGCGCCTTTTCGATCCGCACGAGACGGTTGTCGAGCACATGGCCGTCAGCTTCTCGCGCTACGATCGCTTCCTCGAACGAGGCGCGCACGTCATCGTCGCACAACCAGGCCAGTTCGTCGCGGTCCCCGCGCCAGAAGGCTTCCAGCACCATCCTGTAGGCACTCTTGGCGCCGTCCACGAATTGGGGAACGTCGAAACTGCGGTCGGCGGCGATCAGCGCGCGCACGCCATTTTCAGCGCCCGGCGCAATCAGCCCTTCGGCCAGGCGGACCGAGTCGCCGCTATTCTGTGCGACGGGGCCGGGTTGCAGCACCGTCACCTTGGCGCGTTCATCGGCCGGGCGCAGCGCTGGTTCCTGTTCGTGGCCCGTGCGCTTGCCGAGCACCGAATAGAGCCGCAGCGCCAGAAAACCGGCGATCATGGCGAGGATGACGATCACATACACGGAAGGCTATACCCTTTTGCGTGGGACAATGTTCCACCCAACATAGGCATGTTTGCATCCAACTTCAAATAGCCGGTGTACCATCAGACATTCTGTCACCTCACGTCCCTTCCGACCCCTCAGTGCAAATCTCCGAAAGCAACAAAATGGCCTGCCAGTTGAAAACGGCAGAGCCTTTCCCAGAACCTGCTCTTATCCATGGTAAGTTGCCACTGTACTTTTCGGTCGACTGAGCAATCACAGCGGCGCAGACCGCCTCGCGCAAGGAGTTGTATGGGGTGCGTTTAAACCCATCGTATTTTGCTTTGTGAAAGCTGCTAAGTGGCTCAAGTCCCTCAGGTATCCAAAATAGCCAAACTTTCCGTGCCATATTTACACCCCCGCCTTATCTAACCGTTCAAATGGAGAGTGGGTTATCGCGGGATCAATGGCAAAGTGTTTTGCAATCGACGCCTCATCCGCCACGCCATTGCCCTGATCCAACGCCCCTGCTAAGCGCGCGGGTCATCATTGTCCGGGGGCGCTGCGCCCCCGCCAACAGCGAAAGTCTAGGGAAGAGCATGGCCGACGAAACGGATCACATCACGACAAATCTGGCCAACGGCGCCGACACCGCGCCGCAGATCGCGCTGATCAGCCAATATGTGAAGGATCTGTCGTTCGAAAACCCGAACGCGCCCGCCGTCTATCAGTGGCAGGACCAGCCGCAGATCGACGTCCAGTTCAATATCGGCGCTGAAAAAGTCGGCGAGGAAGTATTGGAAATCGCGCTGAAGATCGAAGTGAAGGCCGTCGCGCCACAAGGCACCGCCTTTGCCGTCGAACTGCTCTATGCCGCCATTTTCGGCATGCGCAACGTGCCCGAAGACCAGATCCAGCCCTTCATGCTGGCCGAAGCGCCGCGCCTGATCTTCCCCTTCGCCCGGCGCGTGCTGGCCGACGCGATCCGTGACGGCGGCTTCCCGCCGCTGCTGCTCGACCCGATCGATTTCGGCGCGCTGTACCTGCAACAGGCGCAGCAGATGGAAGTCACGACGGGCGAACCGGCCGGTCACGCCTGATAATTCTGCGATGACCTCTAACGCCGTTCGGGCTGAGCCTGTCGAAGCCCCTTCCTTCCATTCAATTGAGATGGGAAGCCCTTCGACAGGCTCAGGGCGAACGGATCGAGGGTTGAGCGCATGAAACTGGCGCGTGCCCTTGGCTCGGTGGGCGGGCTGACGCTCGTCAGCCGGGTGTTGGCCCTGGTGCGCGATTCGCTCGCCGCGCGCTATGTCGGCGCGGGTTTCGCGTCGGATGCGTTCAACGGCGTTGCCTTCCGCCTGCCCAACATGTTCCGCGCGCTGTTTGCCGAGGGGGCCTTTTCCGCGGCCTTCATCCCGCTGTTCAACCAGAAGGCGGCGGGCGACGGCGGATTACCGGCGGGTTATGATTTCGCCGAGCGCGCGCTGGCGGTGCTGCTGCCGGTCCTCATCCTGTTCACGATCATCCTGATCGCCGCCGCCTGGCCCATCACATGGGCGCTGTCGGGCGGCTTTGCGCGGCAGAATCCGACGCCGGAGCAGTTTTCTTTCGCCGTGACGCTTTCGCGCATCACCATTCCCTATCTGGCGCTGATCTCGCTCGCTTCGCTGCTGGGCGGCATCCTCAATTCGCTCGACAAATTCTGGGTCAATGCCGCGGCGCCGATATTGTTGAACATCGCGATGATCGCGGGCCTGTGGTTCTTCCATGGCGCCGACGAGTATGAAACGGCGCGGGTGCAGGCGATGTCGGTGACGATCGGCGGGGCGCTGCAACTGCTTTGGCTGATCTGGGCGTGCAGGCGCGCAGGCGTGTCGATGACGATCAAGCGCCCGCGCCTGGACAAGGACGTGCGCGAACTGCTGCGCAAGATTTTGCCGGCCGCCGCGGGGGCTGGCGCATCGCAGATCAACCTGCTTGTCTCCACCGCCCTGTCGGGCTGGTTTCTTGCGTCAGGCTCCATCACCTATATTTATTATGCCGACCGGCTGAACCAGTTGCCGCTGGGCCTGATCGGCATTGGCCTGGGCACCATCCTGCTCCCCACCATTTCGCGGATGCTGTCCAAGGGCGAGGATGCCGCCGCGATGGAGACGCAGAATCGCGGCATCGAACTGGCGCTATTCCTGACCCTGCCGGCGACCGTCGCCTTCCTGGTGGTCGCGGAGCCGATCGTGCGCGGGCTGTTTCAATATGGCCGCTTTACCGCGGACGATGCGATGCGGTGCGGCTGGGCGCTGTCCGCCTTTTCGATCGGGTTGCCGTCCTATGTTCTCGTAAAGGTGCTGACGCCGGGCTATTATGCGCGTGGCGACACCAAGACGCCGGTGCGTTATGCGATGCTGTCGATCGTCATCAACATCGTCGGCAATCTGGCGATGATCCCGACATTGGGGCATATCGGACCGCCATTGGCGACCGCTCTGTCCTCCACCGTCAATGTCGCGATGCTGTATCGCACGCTGGTCAAGCGCGGCCATTTCGCTGCCGATGCGGGGCTGCGCCACCGCCTGCCGCGCCTGGCTATCGCCGCGCTCATCATGGGGGTGGCGCTCTGGGCGGGCGAGGACCTTCTCGACCCCTGGCTGACCGGGGCGATGGTGCAGCGCTATGTTGCGCTGGCCCTGCTTGTCGGGGCGGGCGTGGCTCTATACGGGCTGGCTTCCTTCGTCACGGGGGCCTATCGGCTCTCCGACATCAAGGCGCTGATGCGCCGCAAAAGTGCAACATAAGTAAGAACGGATTCAGACATGCGCGTCCTTTCCGGCATCCAGCCGACCGGCAATCTGCACCTTGGCAATTATCTGGGCGCGATCCGCAACTGGGTGCGGATGCAGGATGAGATGGACGCGACGTCGCAATGCTTCTTCTTCCTGGCCGACATGCACTCCATCACCGTGCATGAAGGCCGCGAACAGCGCATCCGCAATGTGCGCGATATGGCCGCCGCGCTGGTGGCGGCGGGCATCGATCCCGACCGCAGCGTATTGTTCAACCAGGCGCGGGTGCCCGCCCATGCCGAACTCGCCTGGTTACTGAACGGCACCGCGCGCATCGGCTGGCTCAACCGCATGACCCAGTTCAAGGACAAGGTCGGCAAGGACCGTGAGGGCGCATCGATCGGCCTTTTCGTCTATCCGGTGCTCCAGGCCGCCGACATCCTGCTCTATAACGCGACCCATGTTCCGGTGGGCGAGGACCAGAAGCAACATCTGGAACTGGCGCGCGACATCGCCGCTAAATTCAACAGCGATTTCGGCGTCGATCTGTTCACGCTCCCCGCGCCGATCATTCCCAAGGAATCGGCGCGGATCATGTCGCTGCGCGATGGCAGCGCGAAAATGTCCAAGTCCGATCCCTCCGACATGAGCCGCATCAACCTGACCGACGATGACGACGCGATCATGACCAAGGTGAAGAAGGCCAAGAGCGACCAGGAATTGCTGCCCGAAACGGCCGGGGGGCTGGCGGGGCGGCCGGAGGCCAGCAATCTGGTCGGCATCCTGGCCACGCTGACCGGCCGCACCGCCGACGCGGTCTGCGCCGAATTCGCCGGCAAGGGCTTTGGCGCGTTCAAGCCGGCGCTGGGCGAGGTGCTCGTCGAAACGCTTCGCCCGATTCGCCGGCGCTTCCTGGAATTGCGCACCGAGGATGCGGCGCTGGACGCGATCCTGGACAAGGGCGCGGCCAAGGCGGCGACCGCGGCGGCGCCGACCCTGCGTGCGGCCTATGACGCGATGGGCTTGATGCGCTGATGCGATAATGTCACAGGCGTGGGGTAACAGCCGGCCCTGTGAGATGGCCTTTACGGGTCGGCGGCCCGGGCGTCGTCCATGACCTGTCGGGAACATGGTTTGCGCCCGTTCGGTCGGTTCGCGCGTTCAAACGATGTTCATTTGCGTTTTGCTATCGCAGGGCGCAATGATGCTCAAAGGCTCATGCCTGATACAGGACGCAGAAAAATGACCCGTTTCAAGAAGTTCGGCCTGATTGCGGCGCCCGCTTTGGCGCTGGTGGCGCTGTCGGGTTGCACCACCGGCTTCAAGGCCGATGTTGCTCGTTTTCAGCAGCTCCCCGCCCCGGCCGGGCAAAGCTATATCGTCGTCGCTGACAATCCGCAGTTGGCCGGTGGGCTGGAATTCGCCCATTATGCCGACATGGTCGGGCAGCGCCTGGCGCAGACCGGCTATGTCCAGGCGAACGACCCGGCCCGTGCCGACCTGATCGTGCGCGTCGCCTACGATGTCGACAATGGCCGCGAAAAGGTGCGCTCGACCGGCTTTGGCGGTGGATATGGCGCCGGGTTCGGCGGTCCATGGGGTGGCGGTTTTGGCCGTGGCCGCTGGGGTCGCCCATGGGGCTATGGCTTTTATGATCCTTGGCTGTTCGGTGGTGGCGGCTTTAACGACGTGTCTAGCTACACCGTCTATACCAGCGACCTCAGCATGAAGATCGATCGTGCAGCCGACAATCGCCGCCTTTTCGAAGGCAAGGCGAGCGCCCAGTCGCTCTCCAACAAGCTGACCTATCTGGTGCCCAACCTGATCGACGCGATGTTCACCAATTTTCCCGGCCAGAATGGGGAAGATGTGAAGATCACGCTGCCGCCCGAAAAGAAGGGCTGAAACCAGCCATAGCGTTTTACAAAAGGCCCGGGGCTCCCCATGGAGCGCCGGGCCTTTTGCCGTCTTACGCCCATCGACACGGATAGCGCCATTTTCCGCTGTCCTATGCCCTGTCATAGCGGATAGCGTGCCGCGGTCCGTTGCCATCGGCAGCGCTATTGCCAGCGTTTACGGGGAACCACGCCCATGTCCTTGACCGTCCGCATCATGATCGCGCTCGTTCTGGGGCTGGGCAGCGGCATTGCGCTGGCCGAATGGGGCGGCGGCCTGGAGAGCGGCTGGGCCGGCGACGTCGTCGCAGTGGCGCAGCCGGTCGGCAATGCGTGGCTGGGCGGGTTGCAGATGCCGCTGATCCCCTTGATCTTCGCGCTGCTGGTGACGGGCATAGCCCAGGCGGCGACCAGCGCGCGGACCAACTTCATGGCCGGCCGCGCAATCGCGCTGTTCGCGATCCTGCTTACGGTGGCGGCCGTGGTCGCTGCGCTGATCGGGCCACTGATGCTGCATATCTGGCCGGTGCCCCACGGCGCAGTCGGCGCGCTGGCGGGCGCGGACGGCCTATCGGAGGTGCCGGACGTGCGCCCGTCGGCGGAATGGCTGCTGGGATTCATCCCGGTCAATCCCCTTAAGTCCGCCAGCGAGGGACAGGTCGTAGCCGTGGTGCTGTTCGCGCTCGTCTTCGGCTTTGCCGTCACCCGCATCGCACCGGATCGCCGCGCGCTGCTGACCGGCTTCTTCCAGGCGCTGGCCGACGCGCTGCTGGTGGTGGTCGGCTGGGTGTTGTGGCTGGCGCCGATCGGGGTGTTCGCGCTGGCGCTGGTTGCGGGCGCGCAGTCGGGCCTGGCGACGGCGGGCGCGCTGCTCCATTATATCGGCTTCATCGTGCTGATCTGCGTCGCGGTGACCTTGCTCGTCTATCCGCTGGCGGTGATCGCCGGGCGAATCGGGTTGGGCCGCTTTGCGCGCGCCGCCCTGCCCGCCCAGGCCATCGCCTTTTCCACCCAAAGCTCGATCGCCTCCCTGCCCGCGATGATCCAGGCGAGCGACGGGCCGCTGGAGGTGCGCGAAACCACGCGCAGCATCGTTCTGCCACTCGCCATATCGCTGTTTCGCATTACCAGCCCGCCCGCCAATCTGGGCGTCGCCCTTTATGTGGCGGCGATGAACGGCGTGACGCTTGGTCCGGCGCAACTGGTGATGGGGGTGCTGGTGGCCGCGATCGTCAGCCTGGCGGCAGTCGGCCTGCCCAGCCAGATCACCTTCTTCACCACCACCGGCCCCATCTGCCTGGCCATGGGCGTGCCAGTGGAGGCGCTGCCGCTGTTGCTGGCGGTGGAGACGGTGCCCGACATCTTCCGCACGGTGGGCAATGTGACCGCCGACATGGCGGCGGCGCGGATTTTGGATCAGCGCGGGACGGACGAAGCCTGAATCCCATAGGCTCATCAGGGCGAACGGAGGACTGGGCCGTTGCCAGCCTTAAGGCTCCCGCCGCGCCGTGCGGATTTTGACGGGCGCTGCGAGCATCTGGCCCTTCATCACGCCCTCCCCCGCGGTGGCGGACTTGGGCGCTGCCAGGATCGCCTTCACCACGTCCATCCCCTCGACCAGATGAGCGAAGACGGCGAACCCCTGATTGTCGCCCGGTGCATCAGGCTGAGCGTCCATGGCCGGCATCTTGCCCAGCACGATGAAAAAGTCCCCGGTCGCACTGCCCGGCGCATAGCGGGCCATCGACAGCGCGCCATCATCATGGGTGAGGCCGGTCTGGGTGGTGGGTTCATGTTTGATCGGTGGCAATATCCGCTTCGGATCATTTTGCGCCCCGCCCTGGACGAAGCCATAATCGGCCGCGCCCACGCCGCGATAGAAGACCGTGCCGTCGAACCGCTTCTGATCGACATATTTGAGGAAATTGGCGGCGGTGACGGGCGCCTTGTCGGCATGGACGGCCACGACAATCCGCCCTGCGTCGGTGTCGAGCGCGACACGGATGTCGGTCGGTGCAGTTGGCGGCGTCTGGGCCTTGGCAGGCGACAGGGCAAGGAGGGCGGCGAGGAGGAGCAGGAGCGGACGAATCATGCGCTTACCCTAGACTGTCCGCCGCCGGACGCCAGAGGGCTGCGTTAGCCCTCCAGCAGGCGCTGGAGCGCGCGGACGTCGGCGTCCATGTCCGGGTTGCTTTCGCGCAGCGCTTCGATCGTGCGCACGGCGTGGATCACCGTACTGTGATCGCGCCCGCCGAAGATGCGGCCGATTTCGGGCAGCGAGCGCGGCGTCATCTTCTTGGCGAGGTACATTGCCACCTGGCGGGGCCGGGCGACGGCGCGGGCGCGACGCTTGGAGCGCATTTCTGACGGGTCGATCTTGAAATGGGCGGCACAGGCCTTCTGGATTTCGTCCACCGTGATGCGCCGCGCATTGGCGCGCACCGCGTCGGCCAGCATGCCCTGCGCGAAGTCGAGGTCAATCGAGCGGCCAGTCAATTGGCCATAGGCGACCAGCTTGTTGAACGCCCCTTCCAGTTCGCGCACGTTCGAGCGGATCGCGCGGGCCAGGAAATCGATCACGGCGTCAGGGACCGGCGGATCGCCCGCCACTGCGCGCTTGGATTCGAGGATGGCAAGGCGCAGGTCCAGGCCCGCAGGCTGGATGTCGGCGACCAAGCCGCCGGCTAGGCGCGAAAGAATGCGCGGATCGATCGATTCCAGCATCTGCGGCGGCCGGTCGGCGGTCACGACGATGCGCGCGCCGCTGTCGATGAGATCATTGATCGTGTGGAGAAATTCCTCCTGCGTCGATCCCTTGCCAGCGATGAACTGAATATCGTCGATCAGCAGCAGCCGGGCGGCGCGCAGCCGGCCCTTGAACGCCATGGTTTCATTGGCGCGCATCGCGTTCACGAATTCCATCATGAAGCGTTCGGCCGACATGTAGAGCACGGGCGCGGCGGGCGAATGGGCCGAAAAGGCGCGGGCGATGGCGTGGAGCAGGTGGGTCTTGCCCTGGCCGGTGCCGCCATGGATGAACAGCGGGCTGAAACGCGGCGTGGCTTCGCCAGCCATTGCCTGGGCAGCCGAGTTGGCGAGCCGGTTGGTGTCTCCGACGACGAAATCGGCAAAGCCGTGGCGCGGCAGGAAGTTGGAGGCGATGGCGACGGGCGCCAGTTCTTCCACCGGAACCGGCGACTCGACATGCGTGATTTCCAGCAGGCGCGGGCCGGTGGCGTCCGGGGCGCGGCGCAAGCGAACTTCGCGCACAGCTGCGCCAGCGCTGCGCCAAGCCATGCGCAGGCGGTCGCCAAACTGGCCGGACACGAAATTGGCGCTGAAATCGCTGGCGACGAGCAGGTCTAGCGTCTGCGATTCAGCGCAATAGTCGCCCAGGCGGACGGGTTTGAGCCACTGGTCGAACATCCGTGCGCCGACATCGCGGCGCAGACCGACGCGGATGCTGGTCCAGGCGGATTCCAGGCCCGCATCGGCCTGGCTAATCTGTCCGTCCTGCCAACCCACCACGCCCACAACATCCTTCATAAGCTTCCACGACCTACCAACTTCGCCCCCTGGTTCGGGCAGGAAAAAATGCGCGCAGTTACCCGATCGGAAAAGCCCCCGCGATTCCGAGTCCTACGCGATAATCGATCTCACATGACGGCCGCCATGGATGAGTCACCGTAGCGATTCGACGGCGGCCGGATTTCGAAAATAGACAGGGGTAGGACGCCGGATCAAGGGCAGCATGGTTCAAAAAAGTGAAATAAAGCCGTTGACTCAGCAAAGCCGTCGGATTCCTTCGAAACAAAACTTATCTAATTATTTCAATGACTTATTTGTATTTATTTGTGCCGCAGCGCGTCGAATCGCGGGAAATCAGGCGATCGTCGAAAATGACCCATTTATGAATAAACGACGAAAAGCCCGCCCCAGTGATGGGGCGGGCCTTATGATCTGCCGAAAAACCCGAAAGGGTTTAGGCGAGCGCGCTGACAGCCTTGGTCAGGCGACCAAACTTGCGCGACGCGGTATTCTTGTGCAGCACGCCGCGGGCGACGCCACGGGCCAGCTCAGGCTGAACGGCCTGCAGGGCCGTCGCAGCGACATCCTTGTCACCGGCGGCGAGGGCGGCTTCCACCTTCTTCACCAGGGTGCGAATCCGGCTGATGCGGGCGCCATTGATTTCGGCGCGACGCTCGTTGCGACGGATGCGCTTCTTGGCTTGCGGCGTATTGGCCATTCTATTCCTCGGTTCTCATCAAATCTTTGGAAGAGGCCCGTCGAACGACCGACACGCCTCGTGAAGGTGCGCCCCTTACAGAGGTTCAGGGTGGACGTCAACGGATTCGGGCGCCGCTATTTCTGACATTTGGCGCAGAAGAAGGTCGATCGGCCCCCGTCCACCCGCCGCTGGACCGTGCCGCCGCACAGGCAGGATTCGCCCTCCCGCCCATAGACGCGCCATTGTTTGGAAAAATAGCCCAGTTCGCCATCGGGCCGCGCATAATCGCGCAGGGTAGAGCCGCCCGCGGCAATGGCGGCGGACAAGACGTCGCGAATCGCCTCCACCAGCAGGGCGAGGCGCGGCCGACTGATCTTGCCCGCCACGCGAATCGGCGCGATACCCGCCATGTTGAGCGCCTCGCACACATAGATATTGCCCAGGCCCGCAACGATTCGCTGATCGAGCAGCGCCGCCTTGATCGAGGTCGCCTTGCCCTTGAGCGCGGCGGCGAGGCGCGCGGTGTGGAAATCCGGTCCTAGCGGTTCCGGCCCCATGCGCGTGAAGGGCGTGTAGCTTTGCCACCCATGCGACCGCACCAGGTCAAGCGACCCGAATCGGCGCGGGTCGTTGAGCGCCAGCACATGGCCGTGGCTCGTTTCCAGTAACAGATGGTCGTGCGTACCGATCGCGGTCGGATCGATTCGCCAGCGGCCCGACATGCCGAGGTGAAAGATCATCACGTCACCGCGATCGGTTTCGATGAGGCCATATTTGGCGCGGCGCGACAGCCCCGTCACTGTCGCCCCCGTCATCCGCTGGCGCAGGTCGACGGGGATCGGCCAGCGCAGGTCGGCTCGGCGCGGCTCCACCCGCGTCAGCACCGCCCCTTGAAGGACGGCGCGCAGGCCAGCGACGGTGGTTTCGACTTCGGGAAGCTCAGGCATGGCACCGCATGTAGGGGTTAGCGCGCGGCGGCAACAGGGGGCCTGCCCCATAACTTCCGTTTGCTTCGAGCGTGTCGAGAAGCGGGCAGCGCCGTGCTATCGTTTCCCGACTTCGCTCGAAACGAATGGATAGTCAGCCAGGATCAAGATCGGGCCAGCGGTCGAGCAGCGCGCTTGTGACGCCATTGGTCCAGCCGAAGCCGTCTTGCAGTGCATATTCGCCGCCGCCGCCGGGCTTGCGCGCCTCGACATCATATTTTTCCAGAATCTTGCCGGTTTCCCGATACGCCGCATCGACCGTGCCGATCCAGCGTTTGGCGATATCCTTCGCCAATACCGTGTGGCCGGTGCGCGCCAGCCCTTCGACGGCCACCCACTGCAGCGGCGCCCAGCCATTGGGGCTGTCCCATTGCTGGCGGCTGGCGATGCGGGTGGTGCGAAGCCCGCCCTGCCCCAGCAGTTGACCCTGGGTAAGGCGGGCGACAGCGTCGGCCTGGCGGCGGTCGGCCAGGCCCACGAACAGCGGGAAGAGGGTCGCGGCGGAGACGATCACGGTTGGCTTGCGCGCCTGCATGTCCCAATCGGCATAGCGGCCTTCCCGCGATTGCCACAGCCAACGGCCGATCGCCCGCCCCCGCGCTGCCGCCAGCGACTCGAACCGCCGGGCGCAGGCGACCTCACCCGCCCCGGCGCAGCGCCGGGCGATGCTGCGCTCCAGCGCCCAAAGGAGGCTGTTAAGGTCCACTGGTACGATATCGGTGGTGCGGATCGTGGAGAGACGCTTGGGATCATCCAGCCAGCGCGACGAGAAGTCCCAGCCGCTTTCCGCGCCCGCGCGCAGGTGGCGATACATGTCCGCGGCCGGGCGACTGCTTTGCCCGGCGGTCGCGACATCCTCCGCCCAGCTTTCGTCGCGCGGCCCCGGCCTGTCGTCCCAATAGCGGTTGAGCAGCGCGCCGTCGGGCATCCGCACGACGCGGCGATCGGCCGCGCCCTTTGCCAGCCCGTCCGCACCGCGCATCCAGAAATCATGCTCGGCGCGAAGGGCTTTGAGGTGCCGGGGGTCGTCGGGGTTGCTGGCCAGATCCACCATCGACGCCAGGAAGGGCGGCTGCGACCGGCCCAGATAATAGGTCCGCGTGCCATTAGGGATGAAGCCGTAGCGATCGATCAGGCTTTCGAAATCGACCAGCATCGAATCGATCAGCGCCTGCTGCCCGTCGGCCTTGAGGCCCAGCATGGTGAAATAGCTGTCCCAATAATAGATTTCGCGAAACCGCCCGCCTGGCACCACATAGGGCGCGGGCAAGGCGAGCGCGGACGACCCTGACGGCGGGTCAAGCGCCGGGCGCGTGAGGTGCGGCCAAAGCGCCTTGATATGGCCGCGCAGGCTTTGCGAGTCGGCGACCTGTTCGCCCGGCACATCGAAATATTTGAGGACAAAGCTGCGGAGCGCCGGACCTTGCGGCTTCTCCTGCCGATAGCGGTCTAGGATCGTAGCAGGATCGCCCCTGGGCACCGCGTCAACGAAACTCTTGCCGTCGGGAAAGACCTTTTCACGCTGCACTGCTTCAAACAACGGGCCATAGACTTGCTGCGGGCTGGGCTGTGCGGCTTGGGGCAAGGATGGTGGCGGAGCGGCCTGGGCCATGCATAGCAGGGCAGCCAGAACAGTGAAGGCAGTATGACGCACGGCGAAGGCTCTCCATTTCGATCGACAGGCTGCACCAGGAATGGATGATCGCCCAGAAGCGTTCCAAAGGACATGCCTTGGCGCTGGAATGACGGCGCAACACTGTCTAGAGCGATGGGCATGAACGACACAGCATCCTTCGGTTATCGCGACGTCGATGCCGCCGACAAGCAGGGCATGGTCCGCGACGTCTTCTCCAACGTCGCGGCGAAATATGATCTGATGAACGACGCCATGTCCGGCGGCGCGCACCGCCTGTGGAAGGACCAGTTCGTGCGCCGGGTGAAGCCCCGACCAGGCGAACAGATACTCGACATGGCCGGCGGCACCGGCGACATCGCGTTTCGGATGCACAAACATGGTGCGCAGGTCACCGTGTCCGACATCAACCCGGAAATGCTGGCCGTGGGCGTCGAGCGGGCACAGAAAAAAGGGTATGACGGGCTGATCTGGTCCGAACAAAATGCGGAAGAGCTGACCTTTGGCGACAGGGCGTTCGACGCCTATACGATCGCCTTTGGCATCCGCAACGTCACCCATATCGACCAGGCGCTTGCCGAAGCGCACCGCGTTCTGAAATTTGGCGGACGCTTCTTCTGCCTGGAATTTTCCACCACCACCTGGCCCGGCTTTTCGGACGTTTATGATGTCTATTCGCACAAGCTGGTGCCGCAACTGGGGAAACTGTTCGCCAATGACGCCGACAGCTATCGCTACCTGATCGAATCGATCCGCCGCTTCCCGCCCATGCCCAAATTCGAAGGCATGATCCGCGACGCGGGCTTCGTGAACACGAAAGTCGAGCCGATCTTGGGCGGACTGGTCGCGATCCATAGCGGCTGGAAGATCTGAAGCCCGCATGACATCCCACATCACGCATATCTGGCGCCTCCTGCAATGGGGCCGCACACTGGCGCGGCATGGCGCGCTAACGGGCATCGAGCGCGATCCGCTGACTCCCGCGCCGGTGCGCCGGCTGGTGCGGCTGGCGCGGCTGGGCGCGCGCGTGCCCAAGCAGCCGCGCTATGCCGACGCGTTCCAGTCGATCGGCCCGGCCGCGATCAAGCTGGGCCAGACACTGGCGACCCGGCCCGACCTGGTCGGCGATCACGCGGCGAACGATCTGCTGCGGTTGCAGGACGCCCTGCCCCCCGTCCCGTTCGAGACGATCAAGGCGCAGATCGAGACGAGTTTCGGCCGCCCGCTCGACGCGCTCTACAGCCGGTTCGACGAAGCGCCGGTCGGGGCTGCGTCGATCGCGCAGGTGCATCGCGCGCTCACGACCGATGGCCGCGATGTTGCGGTCAAGGTGATCCGGCCTGGCGTCATCGAGAAGTTCAACCGCGACATTCAAACCTATGAATGGGCCGCCGCCCATGTCGAAATGCTGGGCGGCGAAATCGCGCGCCTGCGCCCGCGCCTCGTCATCGCCAATATGAAGCGATGGACCGCGCGCGAACTGGATTTGCGGCGGGAAGCGGCGTCGGCGTCCGAACTGGCCGAAGCGATGGAGGCAATGCCGGGATATCGTATCCCAGCGATCGACTGGGACCGCACGACCGGCAAGGTCATGACGATGGAGTGGATCGACGGGATCAAAATTTCCGATCGCGATGCGCTGATCGCGGCGGGCCATGACGTCAAGGATCTGGCCGCGCGGCTGGTAAACGCCTTCCTGCGGCAGGCGATTTCCGAAGGCTTCTTCCACGCCGACATGCACCAGGGCAATCTGTTCGTGCGGGCCAATGGCGACATCGTAGCGATCGATTTCGGCATCATGGGCCGGATCGACCGGCGCGCGCGCATGTGGTTGGCGGAGATTCTCTACGGGCTCATCACCGGCAACTATAAGCGCGTCGCGGAAATTCATTTCGAGGCGCAATATGTGCCCGGCCATCATAATGTCGATGAATTCGCCACGGCCCTGCGCGCAGTGGGCGAGCCGATGCGCGGCAAGGCGGCCAGCGAATTGTCGGTCGGCGGGATGCTGGATGGGCTGTTCGCCATCACCCGCGATTTCGACATGCAGACCCAGCCGCACCTGCTGCTGCTGCAAAAGACGATGGTGATGGTGGAGGGCGTGGCGCACAGCCTCGATCCCGACATCAATATGTGGGAAACCAGCGGCCCCTTCGTAAAGGGCTGGCTGCGCGACGAACTGGGGCCGGAGGCGAAGGCCGCCGACACGCTGATCGAAAATTGGCGCACGCTGCAACGCCTGCCGGGGCTGGTGAAGCGGATCGAGGACGCCTTCCCCGAAAAAGGCGGCGCCCCGCCCCCGCCCCCCTTGAGTGAGATCAAGCTGATCCGTGTGGGCGGCGGCTGGCGCTACCCGCTGGTGGCGGTGCTGGCGGCGGCGGCCGGGGCTGGCGCTATGTGGCTGGCCTCCGCTATCTGACAGCGGATGGACAACCACATCAGAACCATTCCTGTCAGCTTCGATCCGGTGACGGTGAAGCAGATCGATGCCCGCCTGGACGCCATCGAAATCGATGATCACGTGGTGATCGCCTGGGCCATCGAAAGCGGTAGCCGGGCGTGGGGCTTTCCATCGCCGGACAGCGATTATGACTGCCGCTTCCTGTTCGTGCGGCAGGTGGATGATTATCTGTCACCTTGGGTTCGTCGGGACGTGATCGAAACACCGCTCGAAGGCGATCTGGACGTGAACGGCTGGGATTTGGGCAAGGCGATAAAATTGCTGCTCAAGGGCAATGCCGTCGTCATCGAGTGGCTAACGTCGCCTATCGCCTATCGCGGCGATCCTTGGATGCGTGAAGAATTGCTGGACCTGGCGCGCCGCTTCACGGATCGCGATGCCGTTGCACGCCATTATCTGCATTTGGGCGAAGGTCAGCGAAAGGCCTATTTTTCTGACGATAAAGACGTTGCGTTGAAGAAGCTATTCTATGCCCTGCGCCCGGCAGCCGCCCTGCGATGGATGCGGCTTCACCCGGACGCAGGTGTCGCCCCCATGCATTTCCCGACATTGATGGCGCAATGCCAACCACCGGTAGAGGTGGCCAGCATTGCATCCGAACTGATCGAACTGAAGGCCACATCAAAAGAAATGGGGAGTGCGCCGCTGCCCGGTCCCATTCGCAATTTTCTTGATTCCGAGTTCACTACGGCGCGCGACATATTCGCGCCGCGCAGCAAGACGTTGAACCATAATGCCAAGGAAGCAGCGGAAGCGCTTTTCCGAGTGGCAATCCGGCGATATGCACCGATGCCATGACCCAGCGCGTCCTCCTCATCATCTCCGGCGGCATTGCGGCTTATAAGACGCTCGAACTGGTGCGCATCCTTCGCCGGCGCGGGGTCGCGGTGAGGGCGGTGTTGACGCAGAGTGCCGAGCAGTTCGTCACGCCGCTGTCGCTGGGCGTGCTGACCGAGGATCATGTCTTTACGCAACTGTTCGATCTGAAGGACGAGCAGGAGATCGGTCATATCCAGCTCAGCCGCCAGGCCGACCTTGTCGTGGTCGCGCCAGCCACCGCCAATATTCTGGCGAAGATGGCGAACGGTATCGCCGATGACCTCGCCACCACCCTGCTGCTCGCGACTGACAAGCCGGTGCTGGCCGTGCCCGCGATGAACGTGCGGATGTGGCATCACAAGGCGACGCAGCGCAATCTGGAGCGGCTCCACGCCGATGGCGTCCACATCATGACGCCCGATGATGGCGCGATGGCGTGCGGAGAGTTCGGCAAGGGGCGATTACCCGAACCGGAGGCGATCGCCGCGGAGATCGAGCGGCTGTTGGCGCTGCCCAAGGGCCTCGATCCGCTCGCGGATCAGCCGGATTTCGCCGACGATGCGCAGCCGGTTGCCGAAGCACGCGAACCGAACGGCGCGTTGGCTGGCAAACATATACTCGTCACCGCCGGCCCCACACACGAGCCGATCGACCCGGTGCGCTACATCGCCAATCGGTCTTCGGGCAAGCAGGGCTTCGCCATCGCCGCCGCCGCCGCAAAAGCGGGCGCGCGGGTGACGCTGGTGGCAGGACCAGTGCATCTGCCCACCCCGCCCGGCGTCGACCGGATCGACGTGGAAACCGCGCGGCAGATGCTCGCCGCCGTAGAAGCCGCTTTGCCCGCCGACGCCGCGATCATGGTCGCGGCCGTCGCCGACTGGCGCACCGCCGATGCGCCCGACCAGAAGATCAAGAAGGATGGATCAGGCCAGCCCGCCCCGCTCGCTCTGGTCGAAAATCCTGACATTCTGGCGACGCTGGGCCATCATGCCCGCCGCCCCGCCCTGCTGGTCGGCTTCGCCGCCGAAACGCAGCATATCGCAACCCATGCTCAGGCCAAGCTGGCGAAGAAGGGCGCGGACTGGATCGTCGCGAACGACGTGTCCGGCGACGTGATGGGCGGCGACGCCAACGCCGTGCAGATCGTCACCGCCGCCGGTATCGAATCCTGGCCCAGCCTGCCCAAAGGACAGGTCGCCGACAAACTCATCGAAAAGGTCGCCCATGCCCTCGCCGCTCTCGCCGATTGACATAAAGCTCAAGCGCCTGCCCCATGGCGAGGGCCTCCCCGTCCCCGCTTATGCCACCGCCCACGCCGCGGGCATGGATGTGGTGTCGGCCGAAGACCTCATCCTCGCGCCCGGTGGCCGCCATGCCGTGGCAACTGGCTTTGCGATGGCAATTCCTGAGGGCTATGAGGTGCAGGTGCGGCCCCGATCCGGCCTGGCGCTGAAACACGGCATCAGCCTGCCCAACACGCCCGGCACGATCGACGCCGACTATCGCGGCGAATTGAAGATCATCCTCATCAACCTCGGCGATGCGCCCTTCGCCGTCCAGCGCGGCGACCGGATCGCGCAATTGGTGGCAGCGCCAGTGCAACTTGCCAGCTTTACAGAAGTCGATAGTCTGGACGATACCGCACGGGGACAGGGCGGTTTCGGTTCGACAGGAGTATGACGCGATGACGATGCTGCTTTCGCTGATGCTGGCTGCAACTCCGATGCCTGGCCCAATGCCCGGCGACGCCCCGCCGATGCCGCAGGACTTGGCCGCCGTCCCGGTGATTGAAGGCTGGCTGGGGCGCAAGGTGTCGCCGCGCTGGTCTGAGGATGTCGCGAAACTCTATCGTCGGGGCACATGTAGCGGCGCGGTCAATCATGAAGGGTCGCGCCTGCTGGAGATCGACATGCTGTTCCTGCTGTCGGGCGATGGCAAGCCGCTGAAGATCGCGCCGGTCAATGCCCGCTGCCCGGAGGTGGAGCAGTTCGTCAGCACCCGCATTCTGGGAACGCTGCGTGGCTCCTTTCCCAAAAATGGCGCAGCGCAGCCCCGCTGGATGCGCTCGCAGGTCCGCTTCCTCTGGTCCGACGCGCCGTGACGCTGAGCGACGATCAGCTGGACCGTTACGCCCGGCACATCATCCTGAAGGAAATCGGCGGCGCGGGCCAGGCACGGATGCTGTCGGCGGACGTCGCAGTGATCGGCGCGGGCGGCATCGGCAGTCCGGCAATCCTCTATCTGGCCGCCGCCGGGGTCGGCACGATTCGGGTGATAGACGATGACGCGGTCGCCCTGTCCAATCTGCAACGGCAGGTTCTGTTCGGCACCGCCGATGTCGGCGCGCCCAAAGCGGAGGCGGCGATGGCCGCAGTGGCGCGGATCAACCCCGACGTGAAGCTGATCCCCATTAACGCCCGGATCGATGCGGAAAACGCCGCCATCATGCTGCGCGACGCCGACGTCGTGCTCGACGGTTGCGACAATTTCGACACCCGTCTGGCGGTGGCGGACGCCGCGCATCGGCTGCGCATCCCGCTGGTGTCGGCCGCAGTCGGCCCGTTCGAGGGGCAACTATCCACCTATCGCGGCTGGGAAGCGGACAAACCCTGCTACCGCTGCCTGGTCGGCAGCCCGCAGGATGCGCCCGAACGCAATTGCGCCGAAACCGGCGTGATCGGCGCGCTGACCGGCGCGATGGGCAGTCTGGCCGCGCTGGAAGTGATCCGCGCGCTGGTGCCGTTCGGCACCGATATGGCTGGGCGGTTGCTGATCGCCGACCTGCTCTCCATGCGCTTCCGCACGCTGGATGTGCCCAAAGACCCCGCCTGCGCGGCCTGCGCGGTGGAACTATGCGCGCCCTGAACATCGTCGTTACGACGGCCGATGCGGAGCGGCTGCGCGGCGCGCTGATGCTGGCGGCGGCGCAGGCTGCGCTGGGCGGTGCGGCGACGCTGTTCCTGCAACTGGACGCGGTGGCCCTGCTGCGTGCGCCGATCGCTGCGCCCCGCGATCCGGCCCATCGTGCCGCCGGCTTGCCCGATCTGGCCACGCTGCTGGACGAGGCGCTGGCGCTGGGCGTCACGCTGATCGCCTGCCAGAGCGGCCTGGCCCTGTGCGGCATGACGACCGCGGACCTGCCCGATCGAGTCGGGACGGGCGGACCGGTCGGCTTTCTGCAAGCAACGGACGATCAGGCCCGGCTGCTCTTCGCCTGAACCTATCGCAGGATCGGCAGGAAGCGCCACCGTTCCTGCGATCGTGGGTGCGCCGCCCGGCTGATCGACCAATCGGACGTGGACAGCCCTTCCGCACTCGGCAGGGTAGCGAGATGAGCAACGCCCAAGGTCGCGCCCAGGCAGAAGAACGCGATCAAACCATAGCGAACCGTCTTCATGCGTCCCCGCCCTCCTTTCCGCCCGCCAATTCTATCGGCGATGGAGGCCGGGGGCAAGGCGCAGGCTTTGTCAGAAATCCCGATAGCGTTCGTTACCGACAAAGCCCAGCTTGGTCACGCCCGAACGGCGAATGTCGGCCAGCACTTCATCGACCACCACGTAGCGCGCCGCGGCGTCGGGCTGGAACTGCAGTTCCGGCTCCACCGGCAATGCCAGCGATCGCGCCAGATAGCGGCGCAGCGTCAGCCGGTCGATCGCCGCGCCGTTCCACCGGATCATGCCGGCGGGGTCGATCGTGACTTTGTTCTTCACCGGATCGGGCACGGGCGGTGACGGCAGGACCGGCACCTGCGGCAGGTCGATGCCCACGCTGTGCGTCTGCATCGGGATGGTGATGATGAACATGATGAGCAGGACCAGCAGGACGTCGATCAGCGGCGTCGTGTTCATCTCGCCCATCGGCGCGTCCGCGACTTCGGGGCGTGCAAGGTGCAAAGCCATAAACCCTCCTGTTGAAATATGTTATAACAACACATGAAACATGCGCTTTGCGACAGGCGTTGGCAAGAGGGCTTCTATTGACAGTGCGGGCGGCCCATTTAAGGGGAAGGCGCGGCAATTGGGGCCGCACAACCTGCCCATTTCACAGAAAGCCATGTCCGTGTCCGCCATGCTCAAGATTACCCTGCCCGATGGTTCCGTGCGTGACGTCGCGCCCGGCACTACCCCGGCGGACATTGCAGCGGCGATCGGACCAGGCCTGGCGAAGGCGGCGATCGCCGCACGCGTGGACGGCGAGTTGCGCGATATCACGCGCCCGCTGGAGCAGGATTCGCACCTGGCGCTGGTGACGGCCAAAGACGAAGCCGACGCGCTGGAACTGGCGCGGCACGACTTCGCCCATGTGCTGGCCGAAGCGGTGCAGGCGCTGTTCCCCGGCACGCAGATCACCTTCGGCCCGTCCACCGACGATGGTTTCTATTATGATTTCGCGCCCGAGGATCGGCCCTTTACCGAGGAAGACCTGCCCCTCATCGAAGCGGAGATGCGCAAGATCATCGCCGCCAACAAGCCGCTGGTGCGCGAAGTGATGGACCGTGACGCGCTGATCGCCGCTTGGCGCGCGGCCGGCGAGACGTTCAAGGCGGAATGGGCCGCCGAACTGCCTGAGGGCGAGGAACTGACCGTCTATCGCTCCGGCGACTGGTACGACATGTGCCGCGGTCCGCATCTGGCCTCGACCGGTCGGCTCGATCCTGCCGCGTTCAAGCTGACGCGGGTGTCGGGCGCCTATTGGCGCGGCGACCAGAAGAATGCGATGCTGTCCCGCATCTACGGTACCGGCTGGCTCAACAAGAAGCAGTTGGCCGAGCATCTGACGCGGCTCGAAGAAGCGGGCAAGCGCGACCACCGCAAGCTGGGCGCGGAGATGGATCTGTTCCACCTGCAAGCCGAAGCGCATGGCAGCGTCTTCTGGCATCCCAAGGGCTATCTGATCTGGCGCGAGTTGGAAGCCTATATGCGTCGCGCGATCGACGCGGCCGGCTATCGCGAGGTGAAGACGCCGCAGGTGATGGACGCGCGCCAGTGGGAGCAGTCGGGCCATTGGGGCAAATATCGCGAAAATATGTTCGTCATCCCCGACGAAGTGCCGAACGTCGCGGACGAAGGCCCGCTGGTGTCGGACGATGCGCAGTGGATGGCGCTCAAGCCCATGAACTGCCCGGCGCACATATTGATCTTCAAGCAGGGGATCAAAAGCTATCGCGACCTGCCGCTGCGCTTTTACGAAAATGGCTGCTGCCACCGCAACGAGCCGCATGGCGCGCTGCACGGGTTGATGCGCGTGCGCCAGTTCACGCAAGACGATGCGCATATCTTCTGCCGCGAAGACCAGATCGTCGAGGAAGTCCGCGCCTTCTGCGCGCTGGCTGACCGGATCTATAAGGATTTCGGTTTCACCTATTCGATCAAACTGGCGCTGCGCCCCGAAAAGCGCTTCGGCAGCGAAGAGATGTGGGACATGGCGGAAAATGAGTTACGCGCCGCCGTCGCCGCCGCGGGCCTCAACACGCCGGAATTCGGCTGGGAAGAATTGCCGGGTGAAGGCGCCTTCTACGCGCCCAAGCTGGAATGGCATCTGACCGACGCGATCGGCCGCACCTGGCAGGTCGGCACGATCCAGTCGGACCGCGTGCTGCCCGACCGACTCGACGCCTCCTATGTGGGCGAAGATGGCGCACGCCATCGGCCGGTTATGCTCCACCGCGCCATTTTCGGCAGCTATGAACGCTTCATCGGCATCTTGATCGAGCATTATGCGGGCCGCTTCCCGCTCTGGCTTGCGCCGGTGCAGGCGGTCGTCGCGACCATCGTGTCGGACGCCGACGACTATGCGCTGAACGTCGTAGAGCGGCTGCGCGCGGCAGGGATCCGCGCGGAAATCGACGTCCGCAACGAGAAGATCAATTACAAGGTGCGCGAGCATAGCCTCGCCAAAGTGCCCAATTTGCTGGTCGTCGGACGACGCGAGGCAGAGGAAGGCAAGGTCGCGCTGCGCGTTCTGGGCAGCGAAGGACAGAGCTTCCTTTCGGTGGATGATGTCATTTCGCGCCTTGCAATTGAGGCCCGCGCGCCCGATATGCGGTGAGGCGGCAATGCCACAAGGGTTCGTGATTTCGCCAAGGCGAAGGCACGGACCCCTTTCGGCTTTGCCAAAAAGCCGCTAAGAGCCACTCGTTTTTGCAACGACCAGAGGAGATACTGCTATACGTCCCCCGATGATGCGCCGCCCGCTGGCGCCGCCGCCGAAGTCCGGCCCCCGGTATAACGAGTTCATCACCGTGCCCAAGGTGCGCGTGATCGACGACGAAGGCGAAAATCTGGGCGTGATGTTTACGCAGGAAGCCATCGAGCAGGCGGCCGAAGTGGGCCTTGACCTGGTCGAAGTCTCCCCCAATGCCGATCCGCCGGTCTGCAAGTTTCTGGACATCGGCAAGTTCAAATACGAAGCCCAGAAAAAGGCGAATATCGCCCGCAAGACCCAGAAGACGCAGGAACTCAAAGAGATCAAAATGCGTCCTAACATCGACGATCATGATTATGATACGAAGATGAAGAAGGTCCATGATTTCATCGGCGACGGCGACAAGGTGAAGATCACCCTGCGCTTCCGCGGCCGCGAACTCAGCCACCAGCAGCTCGGCATGGCCCTGCTGCAGCGCGTGGCGGAAAATGTCCAGGAAGTCGCGAAGGTGGAAGCCTATCCCCGCATGGAAGGCCGCCAGATGCTGATGGTGCTGTCGCCGAAATAAGCACGACGCGCTGTTTTACGAACCCCAAAGGGGCGGAGTCTGGATGCAGGCTCCGCCCCTTTGCTTTGGGGAGAACAGGGCAGCGATCATCATGCCCCTCACGATGGCGGCACGAGGCGGAATCATCGCGCCCATCGCGCCCGCTCTTTCATCTACTATTAAACCGCCTGGACTAGGCCCGGACGCTCCCTGTTGAAGGAGCCGCCGTCATGCTGCTTTCCCCGCGCCATCTTCTTGCTGTCCTTGTCCTGCTGATATCCTTGCCCGCGCAGGCCCATCAAGAGCCAGAGGCCGACCCCGCCGCCTATCTCCAGGCCTTTAACGACAGCTGCCGCCAGGGATTTCCCGATCTGGATATGATCGCCGCCCACGTCGTCACCCAAGGCTGGACCGAAACCACCCCGCGCATCATCGCGGGCGCCGGCGTGACGCAGTTGCCGCGCATATTCCACCGCAATGGCCTGCTCCTGTCGCTGATCGCGCCGATGGACGGTGATTATCGTGCAGTCTGCCAGGTCACGGGATCAGGATCGACGCGCTTGACGAGCAAAGATGTCGCCGCGATCGTGTCACCCAGCCTCAACGCCGGCGATCCTGTCCCCGGCCCCGGCGATCCCAAGCAGGATGACATGGCGACATGGACGGTCGCGCCCGGCATCAGCGTGCAGGCGGGCATCAATGTCTATCGGCGTAAGGTGCGCAGCCTGTCCATGTCGGTCAAACAAACCCGCTGATCGTTCAGGCCGACGGCGTCGCCCGATACAGCGTCGGGAACATCACTTTGAACGCCGCCAGCTTGGGCGCGTCCCAACGCATTATATAGGGGTGGCGCGGATTCTTGCGCATGAAATCCTGATGGTCCTGCCCGGCATTCTGGAAGCCGGTGAAGCGCTCCACCTTCGTCACCACGGGGTCGCGCCACAGGCCCGACTTCCCGATCTGCGCCAGATAGGCGCTCGCCGCCTTGCCCTGCTCCGCGTTCAACGGGAAAATCGCGCTGCGATATTGGGTGCCATGGTCCGGCCCCTGATAGTTGAGCGTGGTGGGATCGGCGATGACCGAGAAGAAGATGCGCAGCAAGGTGCCGTAGCTGACCTGCGCGGGATCATAGGTGACGCGCACCGCCTCGGCAAAGCCGGTGTCGCCGCCGCTGACCGTTTCATAGTCGACACGGCGGTCCTTTGGTCCCCCGGCAAAGCCGGAGACGACGAGTTGGACACCTTTGACGTGGGAGAAGACCCCTTCCACGCCCCAATAGCAGCCGCCTGCAAACACCGCGGTCTCCAACTTGCGCGTGGGCGCGGCGTCTATGGCAGGCACGGGGGCAAGGACGGCACGCTCGGCGCGCAGGGGCGTCGCGACGGCAAACGCCGCCAAAGCGATCAAGGTGAGGCGGTTAGAGCGCCGCACGGTCGGTCGATGTCGCCGCAATCGCGGTCGATCCGAACATGGGGGCTTCCTTTGGCTGGAGCATGACCATGCCGACCGCGCCAATGGCGAAGCCCCCCAGGAAGCGGAGGAACAGATCGGACTTCAGGAACGCCATCATGGCCAACGCCTTTCTAAAATATGGTTCAGGCCGTCTCGACCTGTTGACTACCTCCATGCGCCTTGCCCCTGACTGAACGGCCGACCAAGCGAGAGCGGGTTTCGACCAGTGCCAGGGATAGAACGACGAAAGGCGGCAGTCCTTAAATCAGTTTCTCTATGCAACGGGCATATAAGCCATGCCGCGTCAATCGCAAGACGGCATGGCGGGAAAAGGACCGTTTCCATTTTGTGACGTTTTTGATCGCGGCGATGCCGCACCGGCCCACACCCCCACCCGACCGCCCCAGTATATCCTGGATGGGCGGTCGGGTGGGGGTGTGGGCCGGTGCGGTTTTAGCCTTAACGAAGCGCGGCGCAGGCTTCCTGAATACGCGTGCAGGCCTTCTTGAGCACCTCGTCCGAGGTCGCATAGCTGATGCGGAAGGCGGGCGAGAGGCCGAAGGCGGCGCCATGGACCGCGGCCACCTTCGCCTCGTCCAGGAAATAGGCGATCAGCGTCTCGTCGCTGTCGATCGTCACGCCCTTTGGCGTCACCTTGCCGATCACGCCGCTGGCATCAGGATAGACGTAGAAGGCGCCTTCGGGCGTCGGGCAATCGAGGCCCGGCGCGTCGTTCAACATCGCGACGACCATGTCGCGACGCTTGCGGAACACGCCGTTGCGCTCTTCCAGAAAATCCTGCGGGCCTGTGAGCGCCGCGACGGCGGCGGCCTGGCTGATCGAGCAGGGGTTGCTGGTCGACTGCGATTGCAGCTTGCCCATCGCCTTGATGATCCATTCGGGGCCGCCCGCAAAGCCGATGCGCCAGCCGGTCATGGAGAAGGCCTTGGAACAGCCATTGACCGTCAGCGTACGCTCATAGAGGTCCGGGCATACTTGCGCGATGGTGGCAAAGGGGGTCGATGCATACCAGACATGCTCATACATATCGTCGGTCATCACCAGCACATGCGGGTGGCGCAGCAGCACATCGGCCAGCGCCTTGAGTTCATCCGCCGAATAGGCCGCGCCTGACGGGTTGGACGGCGAATTGAGCATCACCCATTTGGTGCGCGGCGTGATCGCGGCTTCCAACTGGTCGGCGGTGATCTTGTAACCCTGGCTCGCTGGCCCTTCGATGAAGACTGGGGTGCCTCCCGCGAAGTTCACGATATCGGGATAGCTGACCCAGTAGGGCGCCGGGATGATGACCTCATCGCCCACATCGACCGTGGCGACCAGCGCGTTGAACAGCGTATGCTTGCCGCCCGAATTGACGCTGATCTGGCTGCGCTTGTAATCCAGCCCATTGTCGCGCTTGAACTTGAACATCACCGCTTCCTTGACGTCGGCAGTGCCGTCCACGTCGGTATAGCGGGTCAGGTTGTTGCGGATCGCAGCGATGCCGGCTTCCTTGACGAAATCGGGGGTATCGAAATCCGGTTCGCCGGCCGACAGGCCAATGACGTCCACACCCTGCGCTTTGAGCGCGTTCACGCGGGCGCTCATGGCGAGCGTAGCGGACGGCTGGATACGACCCAAGGCGGCGGAAGTCTGGCTCATGGTAATAAACTCGCTGAAGAATCCCCAAGGCCCGCAATAAAAGCGGACGCGGCGTCCCTTAGTGCGCAACGGAAGACGGGGCAACCGCCAGATGCCGCTTATTGGCTTTACGGCAGAATAGCCCGGCTATTGCAGCCCAGTCACCGTGACCATGTCGCGGCGGCCATGCCCCGCGCCGCATTGCCGATGAAGAAGCCGCGCTCCAGATCATAGGGGCGCAGATCGCCTTCCACCGCTTCCCCCATATCGATCAGGCTCTGGCGCAGGATGCCGGGCAGGAGGCCGCGCGCCAAAGGCGGCGTCACCAGCTTGTCGCCCCGCTCGACGAAGATGGAGGAGAAACAGCCCTCGGTCAGATAGCCCTGCGCGTCGATCAGCAGCACTTCATAGGTGCCGCCGCGTTTCAGCGCGTCCTTATAGAGGCTACGATCGCTGGTCTTGTGGCGCAGCCGCAGGTCGTCCGCCGGCGCATGGCGCGGCACCGCGGCGACTTTCATGATCGGGTCGGGCCAGCCCCGATGATCGCGCACCTCGATCGCGATCGCCCCGCCGCGCGACACCATCAGCCGCACCCGGCTGCGGTCGCGCAGGCGGAAGGTCGCGGCCTGCAATTCGTTGCGCACATCATGGCGATCGACATGGAAGCCGAGCGCGTCGGCGCTCGCCTTCAGCCGCGCCAGATGCAGTTCCAGCAACCTGATGCCTTCGAGCGGGTCGAAGGCCATGGTTTCGATGAGGTCGAACCGTCCGTCAGCCAATGCCATTGAAACTTTTCAAGCCCTTGCGCGCCAAAAGTCAACCACCCCTTGTGGATCAAGCCCAAGGTCAGGGGAGCGAAAGGAAACGCCCCTTGGCCAGGCACTCCGCCCATTCGGATGCGCAATCCGAATCCGCGACGATGCCGGACCCCAGCCCTAGCCGGCCCGTTCCTGCGCCGTCTTCGACGCAAATGGTGCGGATGGCAACATTGAAGGCGGCGTCGCCCTCCGGGTCGATCCAGCCCATCGTGCCGGTATAGACGCCGCGGCCATGGGGTTCGACCGCATCGATGATCTCCATCGCCCGCACCTTGGGCGCGCCGGTGATGGAGCCGCAGGGAAACAGCACGCGCAGCACGTCGACCGGCGACAGGCCGGGCAGGATGCGCGCACGCACGGTCGACACCAGCTGATGCACGGTGGGATAGGTTTCGACCTTGAACAGGTCGGGCACGGTCACGCTGCCCGCGCGCGACACCCGCGACAGATCGTTGCGCAGCAGATCGACGATCATCAGATTTTCGGCGCGCTGCTTCGCGTCGCTTTGCAACCACAGCGCCTGCGCGGCGTCGGCGTCCGGATCGGCGGCGCGGGTGGCGGTGCCCTTCATCGGCCGCGCGGTCAGCTGCCCGCGGACCTGAGTAAAGAAGAGTTCGGGCGAAAAGGACAAAATCGATCGATCACCAGTACGGATTACCCCGCCATAGCCCGCCGCGGCGCGCGGCCGCACGGCGGCATAGAGGGCGAGCGGGTCGCCGGTCACATCCACGTCGCAGGGGAAAGTCAGGTTGACCTGATAAATGTCGCCGGCGCGGATATAATCCTGCACCTGGGAGAAGGCCACGCCATAAGCAGCCTCATCCACCAGCGGGCGCAGCGGCCCGACCGTCGCGCCTGCCGGGTCGGGCAGCATATCGGGCAGCGTGCCGGTCGGGATCAGCCGCACCCCTTCGAACAGGCCGAACCACAGCAGCGGCGCAGCGCCCGCATCATGCCTCCGCGCGATCGGCGCCAGTCGATCCTCCAGCGCCAATCCCGCGGCATAGGCCATATAGCCCGCGACATGCAGGCCGCTTTCCTGCGCTTCGGCAATGCGGTCGAGCGCGGGTTGCACATCGGCCATGCGATGGGCGACGACGATCTCGACGGGATCGCGGTAGAGGCGCGCGGGCGCCACGCTGCGCGGGCGCGCATCGTCGAACAGGCAATAGGCTTCGTGGGGACCGGGCAGATGCATGGGGCTTCTTAACAGGCTTTGCGCGGTACGAAAGGCGCTAAGGGTGCAGCGCAGCGTTGCGCTTGGGGGCCAGAGTCCCTAGCTCCCGATCCATGACCGATCCCGCGCCCCCGTCCGACCGCCCGACCGGCGCCGCCATCGGCCTTGGGCTGCGTGGCCGCTGCCCGGCCTGTGGCGAGGGGCGGATGTTCGCGCGCTTCCTGAAAACCGCGCCCGCCTGCCCGTACTGCGGCCTGGCGCTGGACCTGCATCAGGCGGACGATTTTCCCGCCTATATCGTCATCCTGCTGCTGGGCCACATATTAGTGCCGCTAATGATCGAGGTGAACAGCGCGCTGGCGATACCGCTCGGCTGGCAGGCGCTGATCTGGCCGACCCTGGCGATCGTGCTGGCGGTGGCGATGATCCAGCCGGTCAAGGGCGCGGTGATCGCCGTGCAGTGGAGCCGGCGGATGGCGGGTTTTCGTTAGAACAGCCTGTTCCCGCCACGCTTGAAATCAGTCCGGCTGGCGCAGGAAATTCATCTCCATCGCCTCGCGCAGCGTGTCGTCGATCGCGCGGCGGCCTTCGGCGCCATGGGTGACGACCGTCGTGTCGCAGGTGGCGACGCACACGCCCTTCTGGAACCCGGCCGAGCTGATCGTCCAGCTCGTGCGGCCGATGTGGCCGATCGCGCAATGGACTTCGAACGGATAGGGGAAATGCGATTCCTCGACAAAGTTCAGGTTCACGTTGGCCACCAGCCAGCGCACCCCCTGCTCCTGCGGATGACGTCCCATATGGTGGTGGAAACGGATGCGCGCCGTCTCGAAAATGCCGGAAATCGCTACATTGTTGATGTGGCCCATGGTGTCGAGATCCTGGAACCGCGTGTCGATGCTGGTCACGAAGCGATACGCCTCAGCGTTCAGACGCCAGGATTCGGGTTTGGCCATGTCCTGCTATTTCCCTGATTATAAACGTCCTAACCTCTTAACCCGGATGACGGGTGATGCAATCGCGCCCATAAAAATGCCGCAACTGCGTCCTTTGGGACACAGAAGGCGACAGGGCGGCAACAAAGCGTTTCGGGCCCGCCCGATGGACTCGGCCATGCGGGCATCATAGTTTCGGGTCCGCCATGATCCAGGGAATCGACATGCAGCGCTACAGCCGGACCGCCATTTTTCTGCATTGGGCGATCGCCGCCCTGCTCGCTTTCCAAATCGCCGTCGGTTGGGCGCTGGAGGATCTGGGCGCGCGGGGCTTTGCCCTCTACCAGCTGCACAAGTCGGTCGGCATCACCGTGCTGGCCCTGACGCTGGCGCGGATCGGCGTGCGATATTGGAAACCCCGTCCGGCGAAGCTGGAGGGCGGCTGGCAAGGGGCGCTGGCGTCGGGCGTCCATATCGGCCTCTACGCCTTCATGCTGGGCGCGCCGCTGACCGGCTGGGCGCTGGTGTCGACGGCGAAGGTCAAGGTGCCGACGCTGATCTTCGGCGTGATACCGTTGCCCCATTTACCTCTGCCCGCAGCGGCGCATGGCGTGGCCGAAAACGGCCATGGCCTGCTCGCTTGGCTGGGAATCGCGCTGGTGGCGCTGCATGTCGCGGGCGCGCTGCGCCATCATCTGCTGATCCGCGATGGCCTGATCTGGCGAATGGTGCCGGGGCGTTCGACCGCGCTGCTGGTCGCTTTGCCCGCGTTGATCCTGGTCGGTTTCGTCGCCGGGCGCGCGATCTTGCCCGCGCCGCAAGCTACGCCTGCGCCCATCGCGGCAGAACCCGCTGACGAAACCGCGCCCGCTAACATTGCCGAAGCCGTCAACGCCGCAGCGCCTGCCGACAATGCAGCCGCCAATGCGACGCAGGCCACCGCTGACGAACCCGTCGACCCGCCTCCCGCCTGGACGGTGCAACCGGGCGGCCGGATCGGCTTTTCGGTCGGCAATGATGGCGAGACGATCAGCGGCAGTTTTTCCAAATGGACCGCCAACATCGTGATGGACCCCGACCATCCCGATAGCGCCGACATCGCCGTCACCATCGACATGGCCTCGGCCAGCGTAGGCGACGCGTACAAGGACGGCATGCTGCCGGGCGACGAATTTTTCGGCGTCGCCGCGCACCCGACCGCGACCTTCGTGGCCAAGGGCGCGGAGGCGACTGGCCCCAACGCCTATCGCGCCCGCGGCACGCTGACGCTCAAGGGCGTGTCGAAGCCCCAGACCATCCGCTTCACGCTTTCTGGGAAGGATGAGACCGGCAAGGACGCCACCCGCAAAGTGTCGGGTAGCGCCACCATCGCCCGCGCGCCCTTTGGCGTCGGCACTGGTGACAGCAGTGGCGGGCTTGGCCCGCAGGTGGCGCTGACCTTCGCTTTCACGGCGAAACGGCAGGATTGATGCACCCCCTCCTCGCCCCTCTCCTCTCCGCCGCCCTGCTCGCGGCATCCCACACCCCGGTCGCGGCCCAGGCGTTCATGTTCGAAACCGGCACCACCCTGCTCGCCAAATGCCGCAACACGGCGCCCGCCTATAGCCTGGCCTGCACCGCCTATATCGTCGGCGTGGTCGACGGCATCCGCAAGGACATGTTCATCGGCCGCGCGCGCCCGGTCTGCTGGCCCGACCGCATGAGCGCGGACGATGCGCGCCGTACCGTCATCGCCTATCTGGAACGCTGGCCCGACCAGCGCAAGACGCCCGCCTCGCTTCTGGTCAGCGTCGCGCTCAACGAACGCTGGCCCTGCCAGAAGTAGGACATAAGCCCGTCGATCACACTAATCGGGACAAATCATTGCGCGCGGCCATGGCCCAACTGGTACAATCTTGCCTTGGCCCCCGGACCAGCGTAGGTGCGCCCCCTATTTTATCGTGACCAAAGGAGACATGACGTGGCGGCGAAGTGGACGCCGGATAGCTGGCGGGCGCATAAGGGCATCCAGATGCCCTATTACCGGGACACGCAGGCGCTGGCCGCCGTGGAGGCCCAGCTTGGCCAGTTTCCGCCGCTCGTCTTTGCAGGCGAAGCGCGCAATCTGAAGGCGGACCTGGCCAAGGTCGCGTCCGGCGAAGCCTTCCTGTTGCAGGGCGGCGATTGCGCGGAAAGTTTCGCGGAGTTCCATCCGAACAACATCCGCGACACCTTCCGCGTGCTGCTCCAGATGGCGGTCGTGCTGACCTTCGCGTCGAAGCTGCCGGTGGTGAAGGTCGGCCGCATGGCGGGCCAGTTCGCCAAGCCGCGTTCGGCCGATACCGAAACCATCGGCGGCGTCGAATTGCCGAGCTACCGCGGCGACAATGTCAACGACATCGCCTTCACGGCGGAAGGCCGCGAGCCGGACCCCCAGCGCATGGTGCAGGCCTATAACCAGTCGGCCGCGACGCTGAACCTGCTGCGCGCCTTCTCGACCGGCGGTTACGCCAGCCTGGACCGCGTCCATGGCTGGATGCTCGATTTCATGGGGCGCAGCCCCTGGGCGGCAAAGTTCGAACAGATGGCCGACCAGATCGGCCAAGCGCTCGACTTCATGCGCGCTTGCGGCCTGTCGGCGGAAACGGTGCCGCAGCTTGGCGGGACCAGCTTCTATACCAGCCATGAAGCGTTGCTGCTGCCGTTCGAGCAGGCGCTGACGCGGCAGGACAGCCTGACCGGCGACTGGTACGACACTTCCGCGCACATGCTGTGGATCGGCGACCGCACCCGGTTCGAAGGGTCCGCCCATGTCGAATATCTGCGCGGCATCGGCAATCCGATCGGCCTGAAATGCGGTCCCAGCCTGGAGCCGGACGCGCTGCTGCGCCTGCTCGACACGCTGAACCCCGCGCGTGAAGCCGGGCGCATCACGCTCATCACCCGCTATGGCCATGACAAGATCGAGGCGGGCCTGCCGAAGCTCGTCCGCGCCGTGATGCGCGAAGGCCATCCGGTCATCTGGTCCTGCGACCCGATGCACGGCAATGTCGTCAAGGCGGCCAATGGCTACAAGACACGGCCCTTCGACCGCATCCTGGCCGAAGTGCGCGGCTTCTTCGCCGTCCACCGCGCCGAGGGCAGCTTTGGCGGCGGCATCCATGCCGAAATGACCGGCCAGAATGTCACCGAATGCACCGGCGGCGCCATCGCCATCACCGACGAATGCCTTGCCGATCGCTACCACACCCATTGCGACCCGCGTTTGAACGCGGCGCAGAGCCTGGAACTGGCCTTCCTGCTGGCCGAAATGCTGAACGAAGAGTTGAAGGAACGCCGCGCCGCGGCGTGAGGAATAGCCGCTACCTCTTCCCCTCCCGCATGCGGGAGGGGAAGCGAGACTTAGGCGCGCAGCGCCTTAGTCGCAGCGGGGTGGGCCAACGCAACCGCGCGCAAGCCCACCCTAACCCTTCCCGCTTGCGGGAGGGGGACACTCACGGCAAAAAATCCCTCGCCACTCAAGGAGGAGAGTTCCCGTCTGAATTGGGTGGTTAGGGAACAGTCCGGTTACGGGCGCAAATGCCGTAGAGCGGACATAAAATCCACCGTCACCCCAGCGCAGGCTGGGGTCTCAGGCGGCTGTGCGCTACAGTGGGGCATGGCGCGAGGCGGCTACACCTATATCATGACCAACAAACCCAGGGGCGTTCTCTGTATCGGCGTGACAGCCGACGTCGCTGCGCGCGCCGAACACCATCGAAACGGCACCGGCTCCGCCTTTTGCAAAAAATACCGACTGACCCGCCTGGTTCTGGTTGATCCACATGATGACATCACGCTCGCTATCGCCCGCGAGAAGGCGCTCAAAGCCTGGAAACGGGAATGGAAATCCGGCTGGTGGAAGAGAGCAATCCAGATTGGCGTGATATGTCAGACGGTATCGCTTGACCGCCTGAGACCCCAGCCTTCGCTGGGGTGACGAAAAGGGGGACCATCCGCTTCCAAATAATGGCACACCATGTTTCGAAAGCGTAATTTGGTCGCTTCAAGACCGTCCGATGTCTTACCACCCCTAACCCATCCAACACGCTTCCAATGTAGGATAATTTCTGGTTCATCCTCAAGGATGAAGCGCCCCGCCATCCATACGCCGCCCGCGCCCCTCGCGTCATCGTCGCATCAGTGGCGCGTCGCTATGGCCTTGCAGGCGCGTACAACGCAACTGGCCGTGCCCCCGGCCGTCGCATTAGTGGCGCGTCGCGAGGGCATCCTGCGCGCCTTGCACGGGCGTCGGGGCCAAAAAGCCCGACGACGGTGTGAACTTCGGCGCTGTAACCCTACCCCGCCCCCTTCCGCTTCTGCGCCCGCCGCGCAAAGATGTTCAAACACTCCACCAGCGTGGAGAACGCCATCGCCGCATAAATATAGCCCTTGGGCACATGCACGCCAAAGCCATCGGCGATCAGCACCGCGCCGATCATCAGCAAAAAGCCCAGCGCCAGCATCACGACGGTCGGGTTTCGTGCGATGAAGTTGGCGAGCGGATCGGCCGCGATCAGCATCACCGTCACCGCCACGATCACGGCGATATACATGACCGCCAGATTGTCCGTCATGCCCACCGCCGTCAGGATCGAATCGAGCGAGAAGATCATGTCGAGCAGGATGATCTGCGTGATCGCCGCGCCGAAAGTGATGGTCGCCACGCTTTTTTTGTCCAGCATATCGTCGCCGCCCGCCGGATCGACCGTATGATGGATTTCCTTGGTCGCCTTCCAGATCAGGAACAGCCCGCCTGCGATCAGGATCAGGTCGCGCCAGGAAAAATCGGTTTCGAATGTGGGCGCGCCATGCTGGTCCAGCGGGCCACTGATGCCCAGATCGAACACCGGCGCGGTCAGTCCGACGATCCAGGCGATCATCGACAGCAGGACGAGCCGCATCCCAAGCGCCAGGCCGATGCCGATCTTGCGCGCCTTGGGCCGCTGCGCTTCGGGCAATTTGTTGGTCAGGATGGAGATGAACACCAGATTATCGATGCCCAGCACCACCTCCATCACCACCAGCGCGACAAGCGCCGCCAAGGCCGTAGGATCGGTGAAAGCGGTAATCAGGCTGTCCATGATGGTCCCTAGCAAAGGCAAAAGATCGGCACGGCACCGAAACGGAAGCGGCGGCTCCCGGTTCCGCCTTCTTCTGCCTGAGACATGCTTTGTCACATGACAGCGCTAACAGGCGTGCGGAGCGCCTTCCCGCGCTGGACTAGGCGGATCGTCTCCCCTAGCGAGGAGGCTACCCATCCTTCCGTTTCCTCCGAAAGGCGGCCTATGTCCCGGACCACGCTCACCCGTTTCCTGATCGAACAGCAACGCAACGCCAATGTCCTGCCTGGCGAACTACGCCTGCTGATCGAAACTGTCGCCCGCGCGTGCAAGACGATCAGCCATGCGGTCAGCAAAGGCGCGCTGGGCGAAGTGCTGGGCAGCCTGGACAGCGAGAATGTGCAGGGCGAAATCCAGAAGAAGCTGGACGTGATCGCCAACGAACTGCTGCTCGACGCCAATGAATGGGGCGGGCATCTGGCCGCGATGGCTTCGGAGGAGATGGAGACGATCCACCTCATCCCCAATCGCTATCCCAAGGGCGAATATCTGCTGCTGTTCGATCCGATCGATGGGTCCAGCAATATCGACGTCGACCTGTCCGTCGGCACCATCTTCTCCGTGCTCAAGGCCCCCGACGCCTGCGCGGGGCGCGAAGTGACCGAAGAGGATTTCCTGCAGGATGGCCGTCAGCAGGTCGCGGCAGGATACGCCATCTATGGCCCGCAATCGCTGCTGGTGCTCAGCGTCGGCACCGGCGTCTATGAATTTACGCTGGACCGCGAAGTGGGCAGCTGGGTCATGACCGACGCGGACATGAAGATGCCCCAGGGCAAGTGCGAGTTCGCCATCAACATGTCCAACCGCCGCCAATGGTCACCTGCGATCCGCCGCTATGTCGACGAGCGCGTAGAGGGTGGCGCTGGTCCGTGCGGCAAGGATTATAACATGCGCTGGACCGCATCCATGGTGGCGGACGTGCATCGTATCCTCAAGCGCGGCGGCATCTTCATGTACCCTTACGACCATCACAACCCCGGCAAGGCCAAGCTGCGCCTGATGTATGAAGCCAATCCGATGAGCTATCTGATCGAACAGGCAGGCGGCGCAGCGACCGACGGCTTCATTCCCATCATGGACGTGCCCGCCACCGGCCTGCACCAGCGGGTCGGCGTGGTGCTGGGCGACAAGGCGGAGGTGGCGGCGATCGTAGCCTATGGCAAGGAAATGGAGACGGCCTAAGCCAGACAAGAAAAAAGGGGGAGAGCGCGTTTGGCGCTCGATCCCCCTGATGCTTCGGCTCGCCTTGCCGGTCTTACCGGCGGCTCCTCTCCAGAAACTTGTTATCGTTGGCGCGCCGAGCAGCAACGTTCCTCTAGACCAACGCCGTGACAAAAAAAAGGCCGATCGCAAGACCGGCCGAAAGTTTTAGGAGAGGATGCCTGAAAGGCACAGTCTTTCTGTCCTGCCGACCGAATTTACGCAAATGCGAAGGACAAAAGCGCGATTGCAAAATCCGCAATCGCTTGCCGAAAATAGCGGCGCCGTGATGGCCCGCCATCCGATCGTCGGCTGTCCCCGAGTCGCCCCCGCCCGCATAAAGCAAATATCAGGGCTTGGCGGTTAAGCCTGACGCCATGCACGGACCAGCGCCAGCTTCGGGACCAGCGGATGGGACCGCCAACGCCCCTCACGCCGCCGGCCGATACCGCCGCGACATAGATGGCTTGCGCGCGCTCGCGATCCTGCCGGTGCTGCTGTTCCACGCCCATGTGCCGGGTTTTTCCGGCGGCTATGTCGGGGTCGACATCTTCTTCGTCATATCGGGCTATCTGATTACCGGCATCATCGCTCGCGAAGTCGATGACGGCCGATTTTCGCTGGTCCGATTCTACGAGCGGCGTTTCCGCCGGATCATGCCCGCGCTGGCGCTGATGATCCTGGTCGTGCTGGGTTGCGCGGCCTGGCTCTATCTACCCGGCGACCTGGAAGGCGTGCCGCGATCCGCGCTCGCGGCGACCCTGTTCGCCTCCAACCTCTGGTTCTTCACCGACACCGGCTATTTTTCCGGCGGCGCGGACGTGAAGCCGCTGCTGCACACATGGTCGCTGGCGGTCGAGGAGCAATATTATATCGGCTTCCCGATCCTGCTGATGCTGCTGGCGCGCTATGCGCCGCGCTGGCGCACCGGGGTCGTCACGGCGATCGCGGCGGGATCGCTGGCGCTGGCTATCGTCATGCAGCGCGACACCAGCGGCTTCACTTTCTACCTGCTGCCGACCCGCGCCTGGGAGTTGTTTGCCGGGGCGTTGCTGGCGCTGGGCGCGGTGCCGGTCATCCGCGCGCGCTGGCTGCGCGAGGCGATTGCGGGATGCGGCCTGATCGCGGTCGTGCTGGCGGTGGCGCTTTACGATCGCACGACGACCTTCCCCGGTTTCACTGCCCTCGCCCCGGTACTGGGCGCCGCGGCGCTGATCCATGCTGCGCCGGGCACACATATCGGGCGGATGCTGGGCTGGCGTCCGCTGGTGGGCGTGGGCCTGATCTCCTACTCGCTCTATCTGTGGCACTGGCCGCTGATCGTCTTCACCGAATATGCGACCGACCGGGCGCTGGCGGGCGGCACGCAGATCGCGATCATCGGCGCGTCGCTGCTGGCGGGCACGCTGTCCTGGCGCTTGGTCGAGTGCCCCTTCCGCGATTCGCGGCGCGTGCCGGCGCGGGCGATCTTCCTGTTCACCGGCGCGGCGATGGGCCTGCTGTGCCCGCTGGCGCTCGGCCTGCTGGCGATGGGCGGCTGGCCTGCCCGTTTTGCCCCACAGGTGCTTGCGCAGATCGCCGGGCAAAAGGACTTCGCGCCCACGCGCAAGCAGTGCCACGACACATTCATGCGCAACGCGACGCCCTGCGTGCTTGGCGCGGCGGTGCCGCCCGACGCGATGCTGTGGGGCGACAGCCACGGCGTCGAACTGGCTTATGCCTTGTCGCTGGAGGCCAAAGTGCAGGGTCGATCGCTGATCGAACGTACAACGTCCAGCTGCCCACCCGTGCTGGGTTATGAGGCCAAGGATGCGCGCTGCGCCGCCGCCAACCAGGCCGCGTTCGATGCGATAAGCGCCGATCCGCGGATAAGACGCATCTATCTCGCCGCCTTCTGGGCCAATGGCGATTTCGACGATCCCGCCTTTGTCGCCAAGCTGGACCGCAGCATCGCCGCGATCCGGGCGCTAGGGCGGCAAGTCGTGCTGATCGGTCCGGTGCCGCCCCAGCCCTTCGACGTGCCGCGCCGCCTGGCCCATCTGGCGCAGGCCGGCCAGCTGGGAGAGGCGCGCGGCGTCGACCGCACCCATGTGGATGCCCGAACCGTGCATCTGCGCGCGCTCTTCGCCCGCTGGCGGGCGCGCGGCGTAGCGCTGATCGATCCGGTCGCGGCGCTGTGCCCCGGCGGCCGCTGCGCGATCGAACATGACGGCCAGCCGCTATATTTCGATTCTCACCACCTCAGCACCGCAGGCGCGCGGTTGGTGATCGAAACCGGCCGCTAACCCTATTCGGCGGCGAGCGCATAGCCCGCGCGCGGCAGTTCCGTCGCCAGCGCTTCCACCATGTGCGTGACCACCGCTTGCATCCGCGCCACGCCCGGCCCCGGCCGGTCCAGCATCGCGTCCAGATATAGCACCCGATCTATTTCGACCTGGAGCGCGTGCAGCCCATGATCGGGCCGCCCATGGCGTTCGATCAGATGATCGCCGGCATAGGGGTGGTTTTGCGCGACGGTCAGGCCGTGGCTCGCCGCGACATCGGCCGCCAGCGTCATCAACCGGTTCGAAGCGCTGCGGCCGAACCGGTCGCCCAGCACGACGCCCGGCGCAGGCTGCCCCGCACCGGTGGGTGCCAGCGGCGGCATGGAATGGATGTCGATCAGGATCGCATGGCCATGCGTCTCCCGCGCGTCGGCCATCACCTGGCCCAGCGCGGCATGATAGGGCCGGTGCAGCGTGTCGATTCGACGGCGCGCCTCCGCCCAGCGCATCGGGCCGCGCCATAATTCATGCGTGCCGGGCAGGCGACGCGGAAAGAGGCCCAGGCCGCCGCGCAACTTCGCGCTGCTCTGGAGCGCGGCGTCGCGCGGCAGGTCGGCGATCATGCCGGGGTCGATCTCGCGCTCATGCCGGTTGAGGTCGATCAGCGCGCGCGGCGCGCGGGCGAGGATGACGGTGTAGCCACGGGCGATGAGCGGATGGACCAGAAGATCGGCCCAGCGATCTTCCAGCCGATGCAGGATCGACCAAGGCACGCGCGCCGCGGCCAGCAAATCGTCGTCATAGGCGCGCGCCGCATGGGGGACGGAAATCAGGACGGGGCGATCGGGGATCGCTGGACCATAAAGGTCGAAAGCGGTCTCGCTATGGGTCGGGGCGCGCGGCGCGGGATGATCCAATGCGGCTCCTTTCGCCAGCGTGCCGAAAAATCTTGCCCGGCTGGATAATATTTACACCTTGTCGCATATAGTGCGGCTTCGCGCCACCCCGTCGGGTGTGCGCCAAGGGCTGCGGAGCGGCCGGATGAGAGTGTTGGGGGCAATGGTTCGCATTTTATTGGCCGAAGATGACGAGAGCATGCGGACCTATCTGGCCCGCGCGCTGGAACGGTCGGGTTATGAGGTCGTGTCGGTGGAAAATGGCCGCGACGCGTTGCCTCATATCGAGTCGGACCGGTTTGACCTGCTTTTGACCGATATCGTGATGCCCGAAATGGACGGCATCGAACTGGCCCAACATGCCGCGTCCGTGGCGCCGGACATGCGCATCATGTTCATCACCGGCTTTGCCGCGGTCACGCTGAAGGCCGGCAAGGCGGTGCCGCAGGCCAAGGTGCTGTCCAAACCCTTCCACCTGCGCGACCTGGTGCTGGAAGTCGAACGGATGTTCGGCGCCGAAAGCGTGCCGGCATCCACCGACGGGCCTTAATCGGGAACCACTTCTTCCATGTCCGGCGTGGGATCGAGCGGTCGGCCGGCCATGGCGGCATTGAACCGTTCGCGGTCCAGCCCCTTTTCCCAGGCTGACACCACCACCGTCGCCACCGCATTGCCGATGAAATTGGTGAGCGCCCGCACTTCGCTCATGAAGCGGTCGACGCCCAGGATCAGCGTCATCCCCGCGACCGGCACCGACGGCACGATCGAGAGCGTCGCGGCCAGCGTGATGAAGCCCGCACCGGTGACGCCGGCCGCACCCTTGGACGAGATCATCGCGACCAGCAGCAGCAATATCTGCTGCTCCAGACTGATATCGACGTTGCACGCTTGGGCGATGAACAAGGCCGCGAGTGTCATGTAGATGTTGGTGCCGTCCAGGTTGAAGCTGTAGCCGGTCGGCACGACCAGGCCCACGACCGACTTGCGGCAACCGGCCCGCTCCATCTTCTCGATCAGGCTGGGCAGCGCGGCTTCGGACGAGGAGGTGCCCAGCACCAGCAGCAGTTCCGCCTTCAGATAGCGGATGAGGTGCAGGATGTTGAAGCCGGCGAACCAAGCCACTGTCCCCAGCACCACCAGCACGAACAGCAGCGCGGTCAGATAGAAGGTCGCCACCAGCCCGGCGAGATTGGCGAGCGTGCCGACCCCATATTCGCCGATGGTGAAGGCCATCGCCCCGAACGCGCCGATCGGTGCGGCCTTCATCAGCAGGGCGACCAGCTTGAACACAGCATGGCTGGCGGATTCGAGCACCGTCATCAGCGGCTGCGCCTTGTCGCCGATCATGGTGAGCGCAATGCCGAACAGGATCGCCACGAACAGCACCTGGAGAATGTTGCCGTCCGCCACCGCCGACACCATCGTCGATGGGATGATGTTCATCAAAAAGCCGGTCAGGCTGCTCTCATGCGCCTTATGCGCATAATCCGCGACCTTGCCTGCATCCAGGGTGGCCGGATCGATGTTGAGGCCCGCGCCTGGCTGCACCACATTCGCGACGATCAGGCCGACGATCAGCGCCAGCGTGGAAAAGGTCAGGAAATAGGCGAAGGCCTTGGCCGCCACCCGGCCGATCGCGCCCAGTTCCTTCATCCCCGCAATGCCGGTGACGATGGTCAGGAAAATGACCGGCGCGATGATCATCTTCACCAGCTTGATGAAAGCTTCGCCCAAGGGCTTGAGCTGCTTGCCCGCATCGGGCCAGAAATGCCCGATCAGGACGCCAAGCGCGATCGCGACCAGCACCTGGACGTAGAGCTGACGATAAAAGGGTAGCCGGGGCGCCGCCTGAATGGGCGAAGATGGCGATGGCAGCATATGTCTTGGCGTCCCCCTGTTTGCATCGCAGCATATGGGTCGTCCCTGCCCTGTCCAGAAGAATATCGGCGCGTTTCAATTTCCTGCTTGCGTGGTCGCCCTACCCCCGTTATTGGCCCCCTCCACGGCGGGCGTGTAGCTCAGTGGTAGAGCACTGTGTTGACATCGCAGGGGTCGCAAGTTCAATCCTTGCCACGCCCACCATGACAAAGCCCGTCGCTTCTGGTGAAGCGGCGGGCTTTCTCATTTCCATCCTTTTATCGATCCAGTTCAGCGGACGGCGGCACGTCCCTGGCGCGACGTGCGACAGACGGCGCCTTTGCCCGACAGGGCGCGCTCTACCTTCACCCAGGCCTCTATATCGGCGGCGGTAATCACGTCTTGATCGACAAATCGGACGGGGAAGTGAATGGGAGCGGACATGCGCATAGTCATCTCGTGAAGTGAACGGGGCCTCGACTATAGCCTGCCCGGCTGTCAGAGGGATGTCCCGAACATTACGGACAGGCAATAAGGGGCGGGACCGGCCATGACGACGGGGTGCGAAACCATAAGCGGGCGGCGCGTGCTGTTCGTGATGGCGGTCGAAGCGGAATATGGGCCGCATCTGCGCGCGCGATTGAGGCCGATGCTGACCGGCGTGGGACCGGTCGAAGCGGCGCTGGCCGCGGGGATGGCTTTGCAGGAACTTGGGCGACAAGGCACTTTGCCCGACCTTGTGGTGTGCCTGGGTTCGGCGGGATCGCGCCTTTGCCCGCTGGGCGACATATTCCAGGTGGCGAGCGTGTCGTGGCGCGACATGGATGCGTCGCGGCTGGGCTTTACCAAGGGGGTCACGCCGTTCATCGATCACCCCGTCGATCTGCCGCTGGCGACGCCGCTGCCCCTGCCGCTCGCCCGCCTGTCGACCGGCGCGAATATCGTCGGTGGCGAGGATTATGCCGCGATCGATGCCGATATGGTCGACATGGAGACGTTCGCGGTAGCGCGGGCCTGCGCGCGTTTCGACGTGCCGTTGATGGGCCTGCGCGGCATATCCGACGGACCGGGGGAGCTTGACCATATCGACAGCTGGACGGCATTGCTGGGCCTGCTGGACGAACGGCTTGCGGGAGCGGTCGATATGCTGCCCGCTGCGCTGGCGCGCGCCGCCTGACCTCAGCAGCCCTGCGCGGGCTGGTCCCGGGGCCAGGATAGTCGATAGGTGACCAGCAAGCCGTCATGGTCGGACAACTTGGGTCCGCTGTCGCCGCCGTCGAACATCGACTCGACCCGGATCGGGTGGATCGACACCCTATTGCCCGGCCAGAAAAACTGCAGATCCTGCGTGTCCATCCACGGTGCGTCGCCGTCCCAGGACAGGCGCACATCGCAGTCCGCCGCGGGGGCGGTGCAGACCCGATGGACCAGATCGAGCGATTGATAGCGCGAGAAATTCTCCCAACGCGATTCGGAATGGCGCATGTTGAAATCGCCACCGAAGATCAGCGGATAGGCATCGTCATGGCTGCGATCGATGAAGGCGGAGGCTTCTAGCGACTGGCGGTCGTGCGCGGCGAGATTGCGACGGGCCGGCGCGCGTGAAGCGCCACGGCTGTTCATGTGCGTGTCGAAGATGTCGATCGGCGTCGGCACGCCGGGGATGGCGATGCGCGCCAGCACGATCCCCTTATTGGCAAGGCAGTCTATCCCGGCGCAGGAGCGACGGCCATAGGCGTGCATATCGACCTGCACGATCGGATAGCGTGAGGCGATGGCCAGGCCGCTGCCCGCTATATGCAGGCCGATTTCGCCGCGCTTGATATGCGATTTTCCGGGCAGCGTTTTCTTCGTCACGTCGCGGGCGCGGGTGGTGCGGCGGGGACCAGTGACGATCGCGGGATAGCCGGTCGCGGCCACCGCTCTCTTCGCCGCGCCGCTGAACATTTCCTGAAACAGGACGATGTCGGGCGCCTCTCCTGTTGCGCGCAGGCGTGCCAAGCGGTCGCCGATGGCGCGCAGCGACGGTGCGCGGCCAGAGCGAGCAGGCCAGCTTAGCCCTTCGATATTATAAGTGAGCACGGACAGGGTAGTGGTCGCCATCCGCCCGTCAGGCGCGGCGGTGATGATCGGCGCACCGGTTCCACAGTCCGCGGATCGCAGCGGCAAAGGCGCCGCGCAGCCCGACGCCGTGACCGCAAGCGCCAGCTTGGCGAAACGCTTGGCCGCTATCCACCTGTTCGCCGTCACTGCCATATGCCTTCAACCCTGCTTCATGACCGCAGGATCACATCATTCGCCGTCGAAGGCGATGATCGCCTGCGCCGCAACGCCGTCCGCCGCCAGCGCGGCCATGCCGCCCAGATCGGGCAGATCGATGGCGAACAATGCCATCAGCACGCTCGCGCCCTGTTCGCGCAGCAGTTGCGCGGCGGCCAGCGCCGTGCCGCCGGTGGCGATCAGGTCATCGACCAGCAGCACCCGCGTCCCGGCCGGCACCTGTCCTTCATGTATCTCCAGCCGATCGGTGCCATATTCCAGGCAATAGTCGATGCCCACGGTCCTGCCGGGCAGCTTGCCCGCCTTGCGCACCGGCACGAAACCCTTGCCCAGCGCCAGCGCGAGGGCCGCGCCCAGGATGAAGCCGCGCGCCTCGATCCCCACGATCAGGTCCGGGTCCAGCGGCCGGGCGACCGCGGCCATGCGATCGACCAGGTCGCGCAAGCCATCGCCGTCGGCCAGCAGAGTGGTGATGTCGCGAAACATTATGCCCGGCTTGGGAAAATCGGGGATAGTGCGGACCAGCGCGGTCAGGCTGTCGGTGCTCATGCCGGCTCCCATAAAGAAAGGGCGCGGCTCCCACAAGGAACCGCGCCCCGATCTGTAACCCCGTCCGTGACGGATTTAGGTCAGGCCGCCTTCTTCTTGTCCGCCCAGATATTCTGGTATGACATATAGGCCAGGCCCGTGGCGATCAGCAGGAAGAGGATGGTCGCCAGGCCCGCACGGCGGCGATTTTCCAGCTTCGGTTCGGCTGTCCAGGTCAGGAAGGCCGCGACGTCCTGCGCCATCTGGTCCACGGTCGGCTTGGTGCCGTCGCCATAGGTTACCTGGCCTTCGGCGGTCAGCGGCGGTGCCATCGCCAGATTGAGGTTGGCGAAATAGGGATTGTAGTGCAGCCCTTCCGGCGTCTTTGCGTCCGGGAATTCCTTCAGCAATTTGGCCGGCTGCGCCTGATAGCCCGTGATGAGCGAATAGACATAGGCGCTGCCGTGATGGCGAGCCTTGGTCATCAGCGACAAGTCTGGCGGGATCGCATTGTTGTTCGCCGCCGCCGCCGCGACATTGTTCGCGAAGGGCTTGGGGAAGTGATCGGCCGGCACAGGCTCGCGCGTGGAGGCTTCGCCCGTGGCCGGATCGACCGACGGGGTCTTGATCGCCCATTGCTTGGCGATCGCCTTCACTTCGGCTTCGTTATAGCCCAGCGCTTCGAGATCGCGGAACGCCACGAACTTAAGGCTGTGGCAGGCCGAACAGACTTCCTTGAACACCTGGAAGCCGCGCTGCAGCTGCGCCTGGTCGAATTTGCCCAAGGGTCCGTCGAACGAGAAGGACACATGTTTGGGCGCCAGGTGGAACTCATGCTCCACGGTCGGCACCGGCGGCTCGGAGACATAAGCCACCGCGCCGATCAGGAAGGAAATGAACAGCCAGCCAGCAAAGAAAAGGCCGACGAGGAATGCGCCAATGCGAACCATGGTCTTATCTACCCCTTATTCAGCCGGGACCGCGACGGTTGCGCCGTCGGTCTTGCCATATTTCGCCAGCACGGCCTCGGTGATCGAGCCGGGCAGCGGCAGCGGCTTTTCAAAGCGCGAGATCAGCGGAAGGATGATGAGGAAGTGGGCGAAATAATAGGCCGCCGCGACCTGGCTCATCATGACATAGGGTTCTTCTGCCGGCGCGCCGCCCAACCAGCCCAGGATCAGCACGTCGATCACCAATATCCAGAAGAACTTGTTGAAGGTCGGCCGATATTTGCCCGACCGCACCGGCGAGGTGTCGAGCCAGGGCAGGAAGAAGAGCAGCAGGATCGACGCGAACATCGCCAACACGCCCAGCAGCTTCGCCGGAATGAAGAAGAAGTCCACGGTGAACGCGCGCAGGATGGCGTAGAAGGGCCAGAAATACCATTCCGGCACGATGTGCGCGGGTGTCGAGAGCGGGTTCGCCTCGATATAGTTGTCCGGGTGGCCCAAGAAGTTGGGCGCGAAGAACAGCAGGATCGAGAAGGCGATCAGGAAGATGCCCGCGCCAAAGCCGTCCTTGGCGGTGTAATAGGGGTGGAAGGGCACCGTATCCTGAGGCCCCTTCACTTCCACGCCAGTCGGGTTGTTGGAACCCGGAATATGCAGCGCCCAGATGTGCAGGATGATGACACCGGCAATCACGAAGGGCAGCAGGAAGTGCAGCGAGAAGAAGCGATTGAGCGAGGCGTTGCCGGGGGCAAAACCACCCAGCAGCCAGGTCTGGATCGGTTCGCCCACGACCGGGATCGCGCCGAACAGGCCAGTGATGACCTTCGCGCCCCAATAGCTCATCTGACCCCAGGGCAGCACATAGCCCATGAACGCCGTCGCCATCATCAACAGGAAGATGACGAGGCCGAGCAGCCACACCATTTCGCGCGGCGCCTTGTAGGAGCCGAAGTAGAGGCCGCGGAAGATGTGGAGATAGACCACAATGAAGAAGAAGCTGGCGCCGTTGGCATGGGCGTAGCGCATCAGCCAGCCCGCGTTGACGTCGCGCATCGTCTGTTCGACGGTGCCGAAGGCGACCAGGTCATTGGCGCCATAATGCATCGCCATGATGACGCCGGTCACGATCTGGATCACCAGCGCAAGGCCGGCCAATACGCCGAAGTTCCAGAAATAATTGAGGTTGCGCGGCACTGGATAGCCCGCACCGATCGCGTTGTAGACGAGGCGCGGCAACGGCAGCTTCTCGTCCATCCACTGCATCACGGGATGCTTGGGGGTGTAATGCTCAGCCCAGGGAAAGCTCATGGTTTCTTACCTCAGCCTACGAGAATGGCGGTGTCGGAAGTGAAGCTGAACTTCGGCACTTCCAGGTTCTTGGGCGCGGGGCCTTTACGGATGCGCGCGGCGGTGTCGTAAGACGACCCGTGGCAGGGGCAGAAATAGCCGCCATATTCGCCGCGATTCTCGCCCTCGCCCGCACCCAGCGGAACGCAGCCCAGATGGGTGCAGACACCCATCGTCACCAGCCATTGCGTCTTGCCGTCGACGGTGCGCTCGGCCAGCGTCTGCGGATCGCGCAGCGTGGAGGCGTCCACCTTGTCGGCTTCGGCGATTTCCTTGGGCGTCAGGTGACGCACGAACAGCGGCTGGGCGCGGAAGGTGGTCTTGATCGCCTGTCCCGGCTGGATCGCGGACAGATCCACCTCCGTCGACGCCAGCGCCAGCACGTCCGCGCTGGGGTTCATCTGGTCGATGAGCGGCAGGACGACGGCGACTGCCCCGACCCCCGCAAAGCTGACCGCGGCGATGTTGATGAAATCGCGGCGGCGCACGCCATCTTCGCCCGATGGACCCGTGCCGTCTATATGTTCAACGCTCGCCATGCACCTCTACCCTTGCAATAACGTCCCTGACCCCGCCGCAATGCCGTGACCGGCTCTGTTTATCAAGGGATTTAGGGGGCCGTGCAAGTACGGTCCCCGCCTACCCCCCGGCGTGGTTTGGGCGCCTGATAACCGGACTGCGCGCCCTTTGCCAACAGCAAAGTCGCGCACCCTATGACAATTTGCCGCAGTGCATTATGGCGCGGGCCATGCGTATCGCCCTTTACCAACCAGAGATCGCAGGCAATGTCGGTGCGATCCTGCGCCTGGCCGCCTGTTTCGCCGTTCCCGTGGACATTATCATGCCGACCGGATTCGCCTTTTCCGACACCCGCCTTAAGCGCGCGGCGATGGATTATGGGGAAGCCGCGGACGTCACCAGGCACGCCAATTTCGCGGCCTTCGACGCGGTGCGCCGGGCGGAAGGCCGCCGATTGCTGCTGATGAGCGCCCATGCGTCACAGCAATTGCCCGACGTCCAGTTCCACCCAGACGACGTGCTGATGATGGGATCGGAAAGTGCTGGCGTGCCTGATGACGTTCGCGACCTGGCCGATATTCGTGTCCGCATCCCGATGGCGCCGGGCTTTCGATCCTTGAACATCGCCGTTTCCACGGGCATCGCCGTCGCCGAAGCCCTTCGCCAGACCGGAAAGTTTCCCCAATGACCGCCAGCAACCCGATTCCCGCCGTGCCCTTCGCCCTCGACGTCCGGCAACAGGTGGCGCGCGACTGGTTCGAATCGCTACGCGACCGGATCTGCGCCGAATTTGAGGCGATCGAGCGCGAAGCGGGCAGCGACGCGCGGTTCGACTATACCGCCTGGGATCGCGAGGCCGAGGGCCAGGCGCCGGGCGAAGGTGGCGGCGGCGTGCGCGGCGTCATGAAGGGGAAGATATTCGAGAAGGTCGGCGTCAACATATCGACCGTGGGCGGCGAATTTGCGCCCGGCTTCGCCCAAACCATTCATGGCGCGGCCGACAATCCCGCCTTCTTCGCCACCGGCATCAGCCTGGTCGCGCATATGGCCAACCCGCATGTTCCCGCCGTCCATATGAACACGCGCTATCTGGTCACGACCAAAAGCTGGTTCGGCGGCGGCGCGGACCTCAATCCGCCGCTGCCCCGTGCGGAAGATACGGAGCATTTCCATGGCGTGCTGAAGGCCGCCTGCGATGCCCATGACCCGGACTATCATGCGCGCTTCAAGGCATGGGCCGACGAATATTTCTTCATCCCCCATCGCGGCGTGCATCGCGGCGTGGGCGGGATATTCTACGATCATCTGGAATGTGCGGACGATGCTGCGTTCGACGCCCATTTCGCCTTCACCCGCGCGGTCGGCGACGCCTTTCTCGACGCCTTTCCGCCTATCGTAAGGCGGCGCATGGAAGATGCCTGGAGCGAGGCGGACTATCGCACCATGCTGGAATGGCGCGGGCGTTATGCCGAATTCAACCTGGTGCATGATCGCGGCACGCTGTTCGGGCTGAAGACCGGCGGCAATATCGACGCGATCCTGATGAGCCTGCCGCCGATGGCAAGCTGGAGCTGACCCCATGGCGCTGACGCCGGTCGAACCGGGCATGGTGGCGACGATCGTCACCCATCTGGAGATGCGCGACCGGCCACGGCCCGCGCCGGTCCCGGTCGCCCCGCTGCGGCTGGCGCGATGGAGGACGCCTGACTTGGACGCCTATCGCGCACTGTTCCGGCGGGTCGGCGCGCCTTGGCTCTGGTTTTCGCGGCTGGTGATGGCCGATTCGACGCTGGCGGCGATTCTGCATGACCCGGCCGTGGAGGTCTATGCCGTCACCGATCCGCGCGGCGGCGCGATCGGCCTGCTGGAACTGGATTTCCGCGCCGCGTCGAATTGCGAACTCAGCTTCTTCGGGCTGGTCCCGGAACTTACCGGCCAGGGGATGGGCCGCTGGCTGATGGCACAGGCCAAATCGCTAGCCTGGCGCAAGGGGGTGGCGCGATTCTGGGTCCACACCTGCACGCTCGACAGCCCGGCAGCGCTCCCCTTCTATATCCGGTCCGGCTTCGTGCCTTATGGGCGGGAGATAGAGACCTTCGCCGATCCGCGGCTGGCCGGCATATTGCCGCGCGACACAGCGCCGCATGTGCCTTTGCTGGAGGTGCCATAAGCGGCCTTCAGCGAAACACGTCCGCTACATCCTGCGGCTGCGCCTGACGATAGAGCCGCGCCAGCATCACCAGCATATAGACCTGCACGATGCTCGACACCGCCGCCCCGGCGATTCCGCCGGCCAGCCGTGCGCCTTCCGCCCCGGCGATCAGGCCGCCAAGCAGGCCGATAATGAGCTGCGCCGCCGATCCGGCAATGGTGGACAGCAGCATCACGATCATCAGAAAGCCGAACAAGCGCCAAAAATAACCGCGTGTCAGCGTCCAGGCCCGTCGCAGCGAATCCATCACCCCCGCCCGGCCGTCGATGACTACGGGGTTGAGCAGCACCAGCCGGATGCTGGCGAAGAAGACAAGGCCGACCGCGACAAAGCCCAACAGCAGCCCGATCGCTGCAGCCAGTTGCTTGGACGCAAGGGAGAGGACCACGCCGACCAACGCAGCGGCGACGAGGACCGCCGCCACCGCGCCCACCACCACCAGCGCCGTGCCGATCAGCACCGGCAGGCGCGCGAAGCTGAGGCGCAACGCTTCCCCCACGCTGATGCCGGGGCGCAGCGCCAGAGCGAACAGCGCCAGCGATCCGAACCAGATAAGGATGATGGTCAGCAGCATGGCAAGGCCGAAGCCAGCGGGCATGGCGGGAATCGTGTCCGCCTTCGGCGCGGCGAACCAGGCCTGGAGTTCGGGCGGCGTCATTTCCTGCAGGATAAGACCAGGCAGCGCCCCGAACAGCAGCGCCACCGGGAACAGCAGGGTCGCCTCGCGCGAGACGAAGGCGACCGCTTCCTCCCACGCCTTGCCGATCGACATTGTCGCCATATCTATGCTGCCTGCCCTGTAACGATGAAATGCATCATGCTGAAAATCCGGCGCGAGACTTGATCGCTCGGCCCGGCCAAGTCAAGGAAGCGCCCCATGCCTGACCTTCCACCCGATAACGCTGCGCCCCCGCCATTTCCCGACCAGATCGAATGGCGAATCGCCGCCGCGCCGGTCGATTATCCCACCGCGCTGGCCGATATGGAAGCGCGCGCCGCCGCCATCCATGATGGGCAGGCGCGCGAGCGGGTCTGGCTGCTGGAACATCCGCCGCTCTACACCGCCGGGACCAGCGCCGATCCGGCCGAACTCCTCTCGCCCCGCTTTCCGGTCTATAATGCGGGGCGGGGCGGCCGCTACACCTATCATGGGCCTGGGCAGCGGATCGGCTATCTCAACATCGACCTTGGCAAACGCGGTAAGGACATTCGCAATTTCGTCCATCATCTGGAAGGCTGGATGATCGCGGCGCTGGGCGACCTGGGCATCGCGGCGCGGCGGGCGGAGGGGCGGATCGGCATCTGGACCGACGATCCCAATGGCCGGGAGGCAAAGATCGGCGCGCTGGGCATTCGGGTGCGGCGCTGGGTGACGCTTCACGGCTTTTCCATCAATGTCGATCCCGACCTGTCCCATTTCGGGGGCATCATACCCTGCGGCATCAGCGAATTTCCGGTGACCAGCATCGCCGCCTTGGGCGGCAATGCCTCCATGGCCGCGCTGGACCAGGCGCTGCGCGATCATTTCCCGCTTTTTCTCAGTCGCTTGGCCCGTTGCGGCACGGGGGTTGAGCAATGCGAAGCGGGCGGCTAGGTTCGCGCCTTCTTTCGCCGGGCGAGGCAACGCCTGAACCCTTTTCCCAGGAGACCCGGATGCACCGGACGACCAAGACCGCCTTTACCGCCGCGCTGCTGACAGGTTACATCGCGCTTGCTGCGTGCGGCGACAAGGAACAGGGCGGCAACAAGGTGCAGATGAAGGATATGGAGGTGGTGGACGGCACCGCGACCGACGCCATGACCGACCTGGACGGCGTGCAGAGCGAAGGCACCGCCATCGCCCTGCCCAGCGGCAATGCCGCCGACAACAGCAGCGCGCCGGCCAAGGCCGCTCCTGAACAAGCGCCGGCCGAAGATGCCGAGGTCCTGTCCGACCAGTAAGCTGACGCCATCGTTCAGGGCGGGTATCATAAATGCATAATATCAAGGCGCTGGTTATCAGGCGCTTTCCGAGAGGCAGATTTCAATGACATTGCGTTCCCCGTTGCGCCGCGTGCTGGCCGGCTTCACCCTGGCGATCGCGCCGATGATCGCGCAACCGGCATCGGCCCAGTTTTTCTGGTCGCCGCCCGACATGAGCGCCCCGCCACTGACCGACGCCGCCGCCGCGACCGCGATGGGCCTGCCGGGGGCCACCGCGGCGGAGATCAAGGCCGGGCTGGCTTGGAATCTGCGCGCTGCGTTGAATGTCGCGGCGCTGCAATGCCAGTTCGAACCGACGCTGCTGGCGATCAGCAATTATAATGCGATGATCGCCCATCATGATGCTGAACTGGACACGGCGCAGGCGGTGCTGCTGGCCTATTTCCAGCGCACCGTGGGCAAGGGCAAACCGGGCCAGTCGGCATCGGACATGTATAATACCCGCATCTATTCGGGCTACTCAACGGTGCAGGCGCAGAAGGGCTTCTGCCAGGCCACGGCCGAAGTCGGGCGGCAGGCGATCTTCGCCGAGCGCGGAACGCTGCATGAAGTGGGTCGCGTGGGATTGGGCTCCATCAAGAAATCGCTGGTGGCGGCGGGAGAGCAATTCTACGGCACGCCCGGCTATGACTATGTGGTCGCGCTGCCGTCCTTCGCCCCCACATGCTGGAAGAAGGGCGTGCTGCTGCCGGTCTGTCATCAGGCATGGAACGATCGGACGGGCGTAAAGCCCTGATGGCGGTTCCGGCCGCTTGATGCGATATGTTCCTGCGCAGGCGGGAAGCCCGTCCTGACGCGCATTTGGCGGCGCGCCGGACGGGTGAAGCGTCGGTTGAGACAGCGAGTGCGACAGTTGTAGCGATATGAACGATTCATGAGCCGATGGAAGCGATCGGCCCATTCATGATTTCTACGCATCAATAGATGGTATCGGAGCGCGCGCCTGCATAGGCTGAACCCCGTTCCGCGCTCCGCACCAGGCTCCCGACTGCGCAGGAGCACGCCGCCGGTTTTCTATTTGTACCAAAGCGCGAGGATACTGACTCATCGGAAAAATCATGGCGTTCCCGGCGAAGGCCGAGGAAAAACAAGCTATAGGTTCCGGTCAATACAACTTGTTATTTGGCGCTGCGTTCACCTTGGGTGGCTTTTACTGGCGCGCAATTCCATCTCGCGGACATCACTCTAAAAAACGCTGCTACCGCAAACCCAGATATTTATGGGCCTGCACCGTCAGTCGCCATTGCGGCCGGTCCATGACCAGCGCGATCGCGGCGCGGGCATTGTCGGCGGCATGGGGATCGTCCAGCGGCTGGAGCAGATGATGGTCGAACGCCCATCCCTCCATCGTGGCGACATCGGCCAGGCTATGCCCCCCACCGGGCTGCGGCCACACCAGCTTTAGTTCATGACCGGACCGCTGCACCACGTCACTGCCGGCTTTGGGACTGATGCAGATCCAGTCGATGCCGGGATGGGCGGCGATGGTGCCGTTGCTTTCGATCGCGATGGTGAAACCGCGCGCATGGAGCGCTTCGACCAGCGCATCGTCGACCTGCAACATCGGTTCGCCACCGGTCAACACGATATAGCGGCCCTCGACGCCTTCGCCCCAAAAGGCCAGCGCCGCATCGGCCAGCGCGTCGGCATCGGCGAACTTGCCGCCGCCCAGCCCATCGGTGCCGACGAAATCAGTATCGCAAAACTTGCAGACGGCATCGCGTCGGTCCTGTTCACGCCCGCTCCACAGATTGCACCCGGCAAAGCGCAGGAACACCGCGCGCCGGCCGGCCTGCACGCCTTCGCCCTGAAGGGTCAGGAACATTTCCTTGACCGCATAACTCATCGCCGACCGCCTTTCAGGGCCGCGTGGCGTAAATGGTGGGATCAGGCAGGCCGGCCTCCTGATAGCCCTTGGACCGCAGACGACAGCTGTCGCACAGGCCGCAATGCTTGCCGTCGGGCGTGGGATCATAGCAGGACCAGCTGATGCCCGCGTCCAGACCCAGCCGGTCTGCTTCGCGGGCAATGTCCGCCTTGGTCATATATTGCAGCGGCGTCTGGATGCGGATCGGATGGCCCTCCACCCCCGCCTTTGTCGCCAGCGTCGCCATCTTCTGGAAGGCGTCGATAAACTCCGGGCGGCAGTCGGGATAGCCCGAATAATCGAGCGCGTTTACGCCAATGAAGATGTCGCTTGCGCCGGCGACTTCGGCCAGGCCCAGGGTCAGCGACAGGAAGATGGTGTTGCGCGCGGGGACATAGGTGACGGGAATCTCGTCACCCACGCCGCTTTTGGGCACGGCGATGTCGGCGGTCAGGGCCGATCCGCCGAACGCGGTCAGGTCCAGCGGCAAGACGATGTGGCGGATCGCGTTGAGCGCTTCGGCGACGCGGGCCGCGGCGCGCAGTTCGACCCGATGCCGCTGATTATAGTCGATCGACAAAGCGAGGATGCGATAGCCCTGTTCGCGCGCGAGCCCGCCCGCGACCATCGAATCGAGACCGCCCGACAGCAGCACGACGGCGAATTTTCCATTATTGGCAACCATGATCCCGCGCTACCGCCCGAAACGTCGCAGCGCAAGCGCAGCACGATCAGGCGGCGCGATCAGGAACAGGCGCCGACACGCCGCCCCTCAGTGTCGAAGGCGAAGGGCGCGCCCTGCGCAATCCCCTGCGACCGTATCTGGACCAGCTTATTGGTTTCCACCCGCAGGTCGGTGCGGCCATTGCCGGCCGCAGCGCAATCATAGGTGACGGAAACGGCGTCGGCGCTGTCACTGATGGTGAAGCTGCGACAAAGCGCCTTGCCATGTTGGACCTGGAGCAGCTGGCGCAGGTCACTGACGCACAGCTTGCGCACCTCCGCCCCTTCGCCCCGACCGCGCAATTCCCATTGCCCGGTTTCCAGCGCGCGCAAAGCCTGGGGCTTGACCGCGGGCGCCGGAGGGACGGTCGCCGCGTCAGCCCCGGAACCGCCCCCCGCAGCGGTAATAGCCGCCATCATCATTGCAACCGCACCGAGCGCGTGCCGTCCCGCCCTCTTCATGATCCCGCTCATCCCGTATGTCGCTGCAAGGCCGCGGCGGCCCATGGCCGCCCACGCTTATCCATGCCGTCCAATTGCGGCATTTTGATAGCGTAAGCAGCCGCGCCTGCCCCAATTACAAATATCGTTAGCGAAACGATTGCCGGTTCAATGGGCGACGAAACTGTCAAGCGCGAGCGGGAACAGGCGCGAGCAGAAAGCGCAATCCACGCCGATAACGCCCTGATCGTCCGCCATATCGATGCGTTCGCTGACCGGAAAGCGGCCGATAACGTCGCGAATATGGTTGATGTCGCAGCGGCAGCCCTTGGCGAGCGGCGTCGGATCGGTCGCCCGCACTTCGTCTTCCTCATGGAACAAGCGCCACACGATGTCGCTCAGCGGCAGCGCCTCGTCGGTCAGTTCGTCCGGCTTCAACGTCTGGGCCAGCGCCTGCACATGCTCCCATTCCGGGTGGTCATGACGCACATGCAGCCGCTCGCGCCCCACCTCGCCTTCCGGCAGATGCTGGAGCAGCATGCCGGCCGCGACGCAGCCTGCGCCCTTGTCATGCCGGGTGGTGATCTGGATCACGCTGGGGATTTGTTCGGACTGAAAGAAATAATGTTCAGCGGCCTGCGCCAGCGACTGGCCCTCCAGCGGGACGATGCCTTGATAGCGCTCGCCACTCACCGCCTGGTCGAAAGTGATCGCCAGATAACCCTTGCCGAACAGCCCGAACAGGGTCGGATCGGCGCCCTGCTCGGCCAGACGATCGGGATCGAACTTGGCATAGCCGCGCACGTCGCCATCCTTGTAGTCGGCGACCAGCAGGCTGACGACGCCATTTTCGGTCTGCGCCTGCAAGGTCAGCTGGCCATTCGCCTGTTTGAGCGTGCTGCCCAGCAGCGCGGCGAGCACCAACGCGGACGCGAGCAGTCGCTCGATCGCGGGCGGATAGGCATGGGCGGCGAGCACCTGGTCGAGTACCGGCCCCAGCCGCACGAGTCGGCCGCGCGCGTGGCGCGCTGGGATGGTGAAGCCAATGGCTTGGTCGAGATGGGCGGCAGACGTCAATATACAGCTCCGGTCGTCCGGCATTGCAAAGACCGAACAGGATGGCGGCATCCGATGATGCGGGTGGGAACACGAACAGGCGGCCTAGATAGGCGGCCTAGATAGGAAGCCCGCCCGGAAACTCAACCGAGACGCCCCAGCGCCCAGAGCAACACGGACTTCTGGGCGTGGATGCGATTTTCCGCCTCGTCCCAGATCAGCGACTGCGGGCCGTCGATCACCTGCGCAACCACTTCCTCGCCACGATGGGCGGGCAGGCAGTGGAGGAATTTCGCGTCCGCTTTGGCCTTGGCCATCAGATCAGGCGTGACCTGATAGGGCATCATCGCCGCAAGCTTCTCCTGCGCATGAGACTGGCCCATGGAGATCCAGGTGTCGGTGACGACCACGTCCGCGCCTGCCACCGCCACGGCCGCATCGCGCGTCAGGGTGATGGTCGAACCGGCGGCGCGCGCCGCATCCGCAAAGGCCGGGTCGGGATCATAGCCGTCGGGGATGCCCATGCGCACGTCGAACTTGAGCAGGCCCGCCGCCTCCACGATCGAATGGAGGACATTGTTGCCGTCGCCCAGCCAGGCCCATTGGCTGCCGGGCAGCGCCAGCCCATGTTCGACCACGGTCAGCAGGTCGGCGACGATCTGGCAGGGATGCGACAGGTCAGTGAGGCCGTTGATGACCGGGACGGTGGCGTAATGCGCCATCTCCTCGATCTTGGCATGGTCGTCGGTGCGGATCATGATCGCGTCGACCATGCGGCTGAGGACGCGCGCCGTGTCGGCGATCGTCTCGCCCCGGCCGATCTGGCTGGTCGCGCCCTCCAGGATCAGGGATGTGCCGCCCAGCTGGCGGATCGCCATGTCGAAACTGACGCGGGTGCGGGTGCTGTTCTTTTCAAAGATCATCGCCAATGTGTGACCGGCGAGCGGCGCGTCGGCGTCCGCCGCGCCCTTGGGCTTGCCCGCCCGTGCGGCCTTGCGGTCGATGGCGTCGGCGATCATGGCGGCGATGGCGTCGCCGCCCGCATCGGAAAGATTCAGGAAATGCTTGGTCATTGGAAGTTTTCCCCGCTTCCAACCGCCGTTCGTCCTGAGCAGCCATTGAGCGAAGTCGAAATGGCGTATCGAAGAATGCTTCGATACGGGTCTTCGACAGGCTCAGCCCCTACTCAGCACGAACGGGGTAGTATCAATCAGGCCGCCTTGGCTTCCGCGAAGGTCCGCGCGCCGGCGGAAATCTTCTCGATGGCTTCGGCGATATGGCTTTCCTCGATGACGAGGGGCGGCAGGATGCGCAGCACATTCTGGCCGGCCGACACGGCCAGCAGGCCATGATGGTCGCGCAGATGGCCGACGAAAGCGCGCGCGTCATGCGTGTCCTTCAGCTTGACGCCCAGCATCAGCCCCATGCCGCGCACATCCTCGAACATATCGTCATGATTGGGGATGAGCTGCTCCAACGCCGCGCGCAACCGAGCGCCCATGGCGGTCACGCGGTCAAGAAAGCCCTCGGCCAGGACTTCTTCCAACACGGCCAGGCCGACGGCCATGGCGAGCGGATTGCCGCCATAGGTGGAGCCATGGGTGCCGAACACCATCCCCTTGGCCGCTTCTTCGGTCGCCAGGCAGGCGCCAAGCGGGAAGCCCGCGCCGATGCCCTTGGCCACCGCCATGATGTCGGGCGTGACGCCATATTGTTCATGGGCGAAGAAGGTGCCGGTGCGGGCATAGCCGCACTGGACCTCGTCCAGGATCAACAGCAGGCCATGGTCGTCGCACGCCTGGCGCAGGCCCTTGAGGAACGCCTGCGTCGCGGGGGTCACGCCGCCTTCGCCCTGCACCGGTTCCAGCAGGAAGCCGGCGGTGTTGTCGTCGATAGCCGCGAGCGCCGCATCGAGATCATTGAACGGCACGACGGCAAAGCCGGGCAGCAGTGGTTCGAAGCCGTCGCGCATCTTGGGCTGGCTGGTCGCCGAGATGGTGCCCAGCGTCCGCCCGTGGAAGGCGTTGTCGAAGCTGATGATCTTGTGCCGGTGCGCTTCGCCATTGGCATAATGATAGCGCCGCGCGGTCTTGATCGCGCACTCGACCGCTTCTGCGCCCGAATTGGTGAAGAAGACGGTGTCGGCAAATGTGTTGTCGGCCAGCTTCTGCGCGAACGCTTCCCCCAAAGGCGAGCCGTAGAGGTTCGATATGTGCATCAGCGTCGCGGCCTGGTCGGCGATCGCCTTGACCAGCCTGGGGTGGCCATGGCCGAGCAGGTTGACCGCAATGCCGCTGGCGAAATCGAGATAACGCTCGCCGCGCTCGCCGATCAGATAGCAGCCCTCGCCTCGCACCGGACGGACATCGCACCGGGGGTAAACGGGCATGAGCGGCGTAATCGACATGAGCCTTCCCTTTCTGGGTTGATGCTGCGCGTCCTGTGCGCGTTGAATATAACGCAAAAAGGCGGCCCCCGCCGGGCCGCCCTTGTGCGAGTGCCGCCTATACAGGGGGCATGTTTGGGGCGCAACCCCGCCCGGCGGGCGCGCGCGCGGCTTTTACCGGCCGATCTGGGTCCAGGCTTCGGCGATTTCGGCGACGATGGCATGGGCCTGATCAACTGGCTCTGCCGACCGTTCCTTGGCCCCGACCAGCAGCAACCGGCGCGCTTCCCGATAGATTTGCGCCAGGCCGACCGAAATGTCGCCGCCCTTGTCGAAATCCAGGCTCGATTCGAGCGCGAAGAGGATCGACATCGCCCGCGCCTGCTTGTCCGACACCTTGACCCGGTCGCCGTTGCGTTCGGCCAACGCGGCCGCTTCGAGCGCCTGGAGCAGTTCGTCGAACAGGATCTTCACCAATGCGTGGGGCGTCGCGCCTTCGGTGCGGCTGCCGGAATGGACCGCGGCGTAACGGCGCGCCGCGCTGGCGCCTGCATAACCCTGATTATAGAACATCGTCTGCGTCCCCGATTAATTATTACCGCTGTTGTTCCAGACCTCGATCTGCTGTTCGAGGTAGCTTTGTGTCGCCTTGAGCGCGGACAGCCGCGTCTCCATCGCCGCGTAGATGGTGGTCAGATGGTCCTCATAATTGGCCATCTTCTCATCCAGATCTTCGAGCTGTTTGGTAAATTCCTCCGACTGGGCGTCGTAGCGCGCCTGCGCGGTCTTGAGCGGTCCATCGTCCTTCTCAATATTGTCGCGCACGGTGTCCATCAGCGCCGACAGGCCGGGGCTGGCGGAGGTGGAAACCTTGGGGTTCACCATGTTGGTGACGCCTTCCGGGTCCGTCTCCATCGCGGTAGCCAGCCGGGCGGTGTCGAGCGTCAACGTCCCGTCGCGATTGGTCGACACGCCAATGTCGGCCAGCGTCTTGTAGGTGCCGGTCGCCGACAGCTGGGTCGAGGTGATCGCCGATAATTGCCGTTTCATGTCGCGCACGCCCGACACGCCGTTCAGCACGCCCGCGCTGGACGAATCCGCGCCGGTCGCCGTCGCGGTGTTCAGCGCGCCCATCAGCGTGTTGTAGGCGCTGACAAATTCCTTGAGCAGATCGGACAGGCCGGCCGTAGGCTGGCTCATCGACAGGGTGACAGTGGTGCCGGGCGACGCCTTGTTCAGGTCAATCCGCAGATAGGGGATCGCGTCATCGACCGTGTTGCTGGCATATTCATAGGCGACGCCGTCCAGCGTGATCTTGGCATTTTGCGGCGTGGAGGAGCTGGTGAAGCTCATGCCGCCCAGGATGCTGCTGCCGCTGTCGGCGCTGGTGCTGATCGTGAAATCATTGTCAGCGCCGGTTGCGCCCTTGAAAACCAGGCGCGTGCCCTGCGTATCGGTGACGACGCGCGCCGTGACGCCCGTGTCGGCGGCATTGATGGCGGCGGCGAGGCCGGCAAATGTGTTGTTGGTCGAATCGAGCGTGATCGTGGTGGCTTCGCCCGCCGCATTGGTGAGGGTGAAGCTGCCGGTGCCGATCACGGTGCTGCCGGTCGCGCCGCCGGTCGCGCCGGACGAATAGACGCGGGCAGAGGCGAGCTGATCGACCGTCAGCTGGGCAGGCAGGCCGGCGGGACTGCCGCCGCTCAGCAGGCTGACCGATGCGATGCTAGCGTCGTTGGAGGCCGCCGTGCCGGTATAGGCGGGGCCGGACAAGACGTCGGTCAGGGCGTCGGCAAAGGTGTTGAGCGAGCTGGTGGCGGAGGCCAAGGCGGAGATGCGCGAGCTGTTGAGCGACTGCTGACTCGTGATCGCTGTCTGCTTGGGTTCTCGGGTCGCTTTCACCAGACTGGCGACCAACGCGGAGGTGTCGATACCCGACCCTGCGTTGAGCGCCGTCAAAATGCTGCTGCCTACCGAAGTCATGCGTCGTCCTTTCAAGGGGATAGAACGGCGCTAGCGGCAAGACCTTTAGGAATGATTTGCGCTGCGCCGGATCGACGGAAATCAGCCTGCGGCGGCGATCTGCTCGACCGTCCCGCGCGACACCTGCGCGTGCGCGCGATGGGCATAGGATGCGCGCTGGACGATGCGCTCGGCAAGGACAGCGGCATGTTCCACCGCTTCCTTGCTGGCAGGCGGCAGGGGCACCAGTACCATGGGACGCGGGATCATCGCCTGGATCGCGTCGGCCGCATCATCCACGCCGCTGACGCCCGACTGGAGGTCCGCCAATATGTCGGCGATCCTGGCATGCACTTCGACATATTCAGCGATACTGGCCAGATCATCGTCCACGACGACGCCGTCGACCGGCGGGGGCGTCTTGGCTGCGCCGCTCAAGGGCGCCGGGGTAGCACGACTGGCCGCCACAGGCTGAACGGCCTGGGCGGGTGATGGCGCACGCGAAACCGCCCTGTCGATGGGCGGCAGTTCGCTTCTGGAAACATAATCGTTCATGACGCACCATCCTAATGCGTCCCCAATGAAGAGATTACGGACGGTCGCGGTTAAACTTTAATGCATCATGCATATTTTTTTCGCGCAGCAGATAAAGGGCGACCGCGATGGGGATGAGGCCGGGTCCAGGCAAGCCCGCCATGCCGGCCGCCAACTGGAGCAAGGGCAGAAAAAAGGCCAGGATAGGCGCGATCCGGCCACTCTGCCCGGCGGCGAGCGCCAGCACCGCCATCGCGGCGAGGGACAACGTGTCGTAGGACAGCATATAGGGCGTGGCCGACACGGCGCAGGCAAGGAACAGCAGGTTGGCGGACAGGTCGGTCGCCGCGGGCCGGCGGCGGAAGCGCAGCCAGACCAGTGTCGCAGCGAGCAGGCCAAGCGCCATCTGGAGCGCGCTCGCCAGCGGCACCGGCACGCCGACGACGCGCAGGTTCATGAACAGGGTCGGCATGAAGGGCCCGGCGAGATGATCGGGATCACTGAGCACCAGCGACTGGTTGGCGATGCCGGTTTCGACATAGATGCGCCAGATATCAACGCCCCAGATCAGCGCCACGGTTGCCGCCAGCGCGAGGCTGGAGAGGGCGGCCGCCGCAAAAGCGCGCCAGTTGCGGGTGGCGAGGAACAGGATCGGAAAGAGAAAGCCCAGCTGCGGCTTGACCAGCAGCAGGCCGACCAGCGCGCCGGCCAGCCAGGGGCGGCGATCGCGCCAGCGCAGCGCAGCGAGGATAATCGCGGCGGCGAACAGGGCGAACTGGCCGGACATGAGGCCCAGCAGCGCGGCAGGCGCGGCCAGCGGCAGTGCGACGATCCGCCAGTCCCGCACCCACAGGCGCAGCGCGACAAGGAAGGCGACGGTTCCACACACGGTCCACAGCGCCAGCGCGGGCAGATAGGGCAGCAGGCCGAAGGGCGCAGCGACCAGCATCGCGACCGGGGGATAGGACCAGAGCTGGCCCGGATAGCCCGCCCCCACGATCGGCCCCAAAGTGGCGAGATAGATGTCCATGTCGTAATAGCGTTGGGGGTTCGCCTCCCACGCGGCGCGGCCATACATCCAGATGTTGAGGAAATCTCGCCCGACTACCAGCGATGTGCCGTCGCGCGGGATGCCATGGCCCGGCGTCAGGGTGAACAGATAGGCGGGCACGAAGACCAGCAGCAGCAGGGCCGCGCCGACCCACAGTATCCGCAGCCGGTCCGCCATAGCGCCTAAGGCTTCTTGCCGTCCGCGTTGAACCGCAGCTCGTCGGGCACGGTGATGAAGGGGCGGTCCATCTCGGTCGCCATCTTGTTTTCCACGCGGAAGACGAAGGCAAGGACGGTCGCCACCGCCATATACAGCCCTTCGTTGACGATCTGCCCCGCGCGCGACGTAAAATAGACGGCGCGCGCCAGTTCAGGATATTGCAGGACGGTCACGCCATTCTGGTCCGCCAGGTCGCGGATCGCGGCCGCGATCGCGTCACAGCCGCGCGCGACCACGACCGGGGCGGCGTCGACGCCGGGTTTATAGCGCAGCGCGACCGCAAAATGGGTCGGGTTGGTGATGATGACGCTGGCCTCCGCCACCGCCTGGCGCGTGGAGCCGTTCAGCACCTCGAACTGGCGGCGGCGCATTTGCCCCTTCATTTCGGGTGAGCCTTCGCTTTCCTTATGCTCGTCCTTGATCTCCTGCTTGCTCATGCCCAGCCGCTTGGCGCGCTGCATGATCTGGGCGGGGACGTCGATGCCCGCGATCAGGAACAGGCCGCCCGCCATCACCAGACAGGTCAGGATGAAGAGGTTGCCCAGGTCCGCCATAGCGGGCGCGACGCCCATCTTGCCGAGCGCCGTGATCTGCGTCAGCCGATCCCAGATGAACCAGATGCCGATGCTGCCGAGCAGGCCGATCTTGGCGATGGATTTGACCAGTTCGATCAGGCCCTGCGTGCCGAAAATCTTCTTGAGGCCAGCGCCGGGATTCATCTTTGACATCTTGGGGGCGAAGGCGCCGGGACGGAAGCCGAGGGAGCCCAGCAAGGCCGGCGCGGCGATCGCGGCGATGAAGGTGGCGAGCATCACGCCCGCGGCCGGCAGGGCGATGGTGCCAAGCAGTTCGGCGACGCGCGCGGCTGGCGAGAAGTCGATAATATCCTCTCGCCGGAAGCGCAGCGCGTCGGCCAGCATGTCCGACAGGGCGTCAATCAGCGACGGGCCGGTGATCGCCAGCCAGGCGATGCCCGCCATCACCACCAGCGCCGTGCCCAGTTCGCGCGACTGGAGGATGTCGCCCTTCTTGGCGGCGTCGTCCAGCTTCTTCTGGGTTGGTTTCTCGGTCTTTTCGCCGCCGCCCGGACTGTCCGCCATGGATCAGCGTCCTTCCGCGATCGACCGGGCTTCTTCCAGGCCGGCCTTGAGCGATGCGGTCATGCCTTCGGCCATGATCGGCACGGCGATGGCCAGCAGGATGATACCCGCCATCATCGCCACCGGCATGCCGACCGCGAACAGGTTGAGCGAGGGCGCGGCGCGGGCCAGCATGCCCATCACCACCTGCACCAGCACCAGCGCGAAGGCGACCGGCAGCGCGACGGTGACGCCCGCGCCGAGCAACGCGCCGCCGAAGGAGATGAGACGCCAGACCGTATCGTTGGACAATATGCCCGCGCCCGGCGGGATCGCCTGGTAGCTTTGGACGACGAAGCTGGCGAGCAGAAGATGACCGTCCATGCTGAGCAGCAGGAAGGTGGCGAGGATGGAGAGAAAAGTGCCCAGCACCTGGGTCGATTGGCCCGACGAGGGATCGACCATTGCGGCGAAGTTCAGGCCCATGGCGTTGCCGATCGTCTCCCCCGCGACGAAGGCGGCGGCGTAGCCGATCTGGACGGCGAAACCGAGCGCCAGGCCCGCCATGACTTCACCCGCGACCATCATCACGCCTTCGAAACTGGCGACGCCGTCCTGTGGCAGGGTGATGGTGACGCTGTTGAGCGCGGCAAGGCCCAGCGCCAGGCTGAGGATCAGGCGCAGTTGCAGCGGGACGGCGGGCGCGCCGAAGACTGGCGCGGCGATGAAGGCCGCGCCCGGCCGGATCATGGCGATCAGCCAGACCCAGAGCTGGTTTTCGACCCCGGCGAAGCCCGGCGCGATCATGGCCCGACGCTCATTGCAGCAGGTCCGGGATGCGTTCGAAGATTTCGCGGGTGAAGTCGGCGATCAGCACCATGATCGACCCGCCGAACAGCGCCAACATGCCGCCGACGACGATGATCTTGGGGATGAAGCTCAATGTCTGTTCGTTGATCGAGGTCGCCGCCTGCACCATGCCGATGATGAGGCCCGCGATCAGCGCCGGAATCAGCACGGGCGCAGCCGCCAGCGCCGTGATCCACAGCGCCTGCTGGGCCAACCCCATGAAGAAATCGGCATTTTCCATGCCGACTAGATACCCCGCCCCGTTCGCTTCGAGCGCGGTCGAGAAGCGGCAGCGCAACCGTTTCTCGACACGCTCGAAACGAACGGATGTTGGCGCATGACGCCGGTCATGTCGCGAAAGATCCCGCGAGCGACCCCATGGTCAGCGCCCAGCCATCGACCAGCACGAACAGCAGCAATTTGAACGGCATCGATATGATCGTGGGCGACAGCATCATCATGCCGAGCGCCATCAGCGTGGAGGCGACCACCAGGTCGATGATGAGGAAGGGCAGGAAGATCATGAAGCCGATCTGGAACGCGGTCTTCAATTCGCTGGTGACGAAGGCGGGCAGCAGGATCGTGAAGGGAATGTCGTCGGGCGTGCGGAAGGCGGGCGCCTTGGCCAAGTTCTGGAAAAGTTTGAGGTCGCTTTCGCGGGTCTGCTTGGCCATGAAGCCGTGCAGCACCTTGCCCGACCGGCCGACCGCTTCCTCAATGCTGATCTGCCCCTTGCCATAGGGATCGAAGGCCTGGGCGTTGATCGCATCGATAGCGGGGCGCATCACGAACAGCGAGAGGAAGAGGGTGAGGCCGACCAGCACCTGGTTGGGCGGCGTCTGTTGCAGGCCCAGCGCCTGACGCAGCAGCGACAGGACGATGATGATGCGGGTGAAGCTGGTCATCATGAGCACGAGCGACGGCAGCACCGTCAGCAGGCTCATCAGGACGAGAATCTGGAGGCTGAGCGAGAGCGAGCGACCGTCGCCCGAAATCTGGCCCATGGCGCGGCTCAATGCGCCGCTATTGTCGACCGGCGGCGTGGCGGCGGGCGCGGCCTGGGCGAAGGCGGGCACGGTGAAGAGGAGTACCGCGAAAAGGATCATCGCCATCGCCGCAAGAACGGGCAACCGCCGCCGCGAAGGTCGGGCCTTAGCGAAGGCGGACATGATCGCCTTCCGCGATCTTCTCGATCCGGCTGCGGGTGACGGACAGGAGGATCTTCTTGCCCTCAAACTCGACTACGGCGAGCTTGCCGAAGGCGCCCATGGGCAGCGCTTCCAGCAGCTTCAAGGAGCGGTCGCCCTGCCCCGCCATCATGCCGGGTTGATATTTGCGCCACAGCCACAGCGCGCCAAAGGCCATGCCGCCCACCAGCGGCAGCAGGATCAGCAGTTTAACGAAATACCAGAACATGAAATGGCCTGCCTGCAGCTATGGTTAACCACGCCTGCGTTCCGCAGTTTCGCGGCCGAAGGCAAGCGTAAAATCAGCGGCGGCCGATCAGCCGCGCCGTTCTATGCCGGCGAGGCGGTTTTCGGTGGCGGCGATATCGACGATGCGGATGCCATAGCGGCCGTTGACCGTCACCACTTCCCCCTTGGCGATCAGCGCGCCGTTGACCATGATATCGAGCAGATCGTCCGCCTGACGGTCCAGTTCGACGATGCTGCCTTCGGCCAGGTCCATGACTTCGGCCAGGCGCAGCGAGGTGGAGCCAACCTCCACCGACATGCGGACCGGGATATCGGCCAGCAGCTTGAACTGGCGGTTGTTGGTCATTTTGGACAGCGGGTCTTCGCCCCGGTCCATGCGGGGGGCTTCGCTCATGTCGCTCATTGATCGGGTTCCTGTGCGAGTTTTTCAATCTGGAAGGCGGCGCGGCCGTCCTGTTCGCCGATCGTGCCATGGGCGACGATGCGGTTGCCGACGATCAACGGCAGCGATCGGCCGATGGTGACGGGAATGACGTCGCCGACCTTGAGCTGCATCAGCTCGGCCAGCGACAGGTTGGGGCGCGCCAATACGGTGCGCGCGGGCATACGGATGTCGCGCATCCGCCGGGCGATGCGCGTCTGCCAGACGGGATCGCGCTGTTCTTCGTCAGCCGGCAGGTTGCTGCCCATCAGCGCTTCGACACCGCGCAGCGCCGACAGCGGAAAGACCAGGTCGATCGGCCATTCCTGTTCGCGGGTGATGGAGATGATGAAGCGTTGCAGCACCATCTGGTCGCCGGGTTGCGCCGACGCGGCATAGCCGACCGCGCTCTCGCGCAGGATCAGTCCTTGCTCCAGCGGCAATATGTCGGCCCAGGTTTCGACCAGGCGGGTGACGATGCTATCGGAAAGGCGGGCGATCAGCCGGTCTTCGGTCGGCGTAAATTCGCCGCGTGCGGGCAAGGCCCGGTTGCCGATGCCGCCATAGAAGCAATCGACCATCGTGGAAATCATCGCTGCGTCCATGCGCAGCAGCATCTGCCCTTTGAGCGGCAGCAGGCGATAGATGGACAGGCTGCAAAAGGCGGGGACTTCGGCCGTCCAGGCGGCGAAGTCCAGCACGCGGGTATCCTGCGCCACGATATGCGGGCGCACGCCGGCAATCGGTTCGATCAGGGCGCGCATGCGCCGGCCGAGCTTCTCGCTCAGCCGGTCCAGCCCCGACAGCATGATCGGTGCCTGCGAATCCCCGCGCCCGAAGGCGTAGGTCTGTACGTCGTCCATCTTGGTCCCCTGCCCCATGGCGGATCAGGGCACCTCCTGATCTTTTGGCGCAGCGCCATTAATAACGAAAATGGTAAAATTGGAGTTAACAGGGCGGTGGGCGGTCCCAGTGAAAGCGCGCCGACACAGCGCCCTTATTGAATGACGAAGTTGGTGAAATAGACGTTGTCGACGCCGCCATAGCCGGTCTTCTGCTTCAGCACATCGTTGATGATGGCCTTGATCTTACCCTGGAGCGCCTGCTTGCCCTGCGGGGTGTCGAGCACCTCCTGCGGCTGCTGCGCCAGCATCATCAGCATCTGGCTGCGGATCGGCATCTCATGCTGCTTGACTGCCGCAATCACGCGATAGTCATAATAGGTCGATACCGCGACCGAGATCTGGGCAAAGGCGTCGGTGTCCGACATGTTCGACGTAAAGGGCGCCTGCAGCTGGAAATAGGTGGCCTGATAGGCGGTCGGATTGGCTGGCGTGGGCAGGTCGATGCCCTTGCCCGGCGCGTGGCCCGCGGACACGGCATGGCTTTCGCCGCCGCTGGCATGACCACCGCCCTCGCCGCCGCCGCCGCCACCGCCCGCTTCGCCGGCCCAGCCATGGGCGGTTGCGACCGCCTGCGCATCTTCGCCGACCAGCACCAGCACCGGCTTGTTCGGGTCTTCCTTTGGCCCTTCCACTTTAGGACTGAAGAAACCGGCCGCGTACAGCCCACCGGCCGCGCCCGCGCCACCCACGACGACGCCCACGACCAGCAGCAGGATCATTTTCATGCTCCCACCCTTTTTTTTCTTGGCCTTCGGCTCGTCGCTCATCGTTCTGGTCCCCTAGGAAAAGCGCTGGTCACGCATAGCGCGCGCGAACGGCACCGCCGACGCTTTCGCCGACGTCCGTATGGTTAAGAACGGCCGCGTCACTGCCCGCTTTATGCCCGAAGGCGATATTTTCGCGTGGCCGGCCGCGACCCTGCATATGCGACTGGGCCGATGACTGGCCCATGCCCTGACCTGGGGTCTGGCCCGTGGCCTGATGGGCGTTCTGGCCGTGGCCACCAGACTGCTGTTGGGATGCACTTTGGTTACCGCCGCTGTCCGAACGCGTGGTTTCCGCAACATGGGGCGCCCGCTCGATCTTCATTTCGCTGATGCGCATGGCGGACAGGCCAGCGTCCAGCTTCAGCCGGTCGCCCTCCTGCCGCAGGGCCTGTTCGGCCGCCTCGGTCGCCACGGTCAGGCGGATGGCGGCGCCATCGTCGCCCTGTCGGATATCGACCTGGATAGGGCCTAGCTGATCGGCGTTGATCTGGAACCGGCCCTGCGCGCCATTGGCGGAAAGGCCAGCGATATCGCGCGCCAATCCATCGATCCACTGGCCCGACACGCCCATATCGACCATCTGCGCGCCAAGGCTGGCGGACAGGTCGACGGTGGGCATGGCGGTTGTGGCGGTCGCGATCGGCTGGACGGTGGGCTGAACCAACGCGGCCGTTGGCATGGCGCTGTCATTGGGGGCCGTCGGCAGGATGGCGGGCGCGGCCGCGGCGTCCCCATCGCCAACCGGTGCGGCGGCTTCCGTCCGGCGCGGCGCGCGCAGGCTCATATGATCGCGCACCAGCTGGAGCAGCGACACGGCCTCCGCGCGCGCTTTGGTGGGTGCTACGGGGAGGCTTGCCTGTGCGATCGCGGCGGATTGGTCCGCAGTTTCGAGCGGTTCCGCCATAGCGGAAGCGGCCGTTGCAACAGGCATGGCCGACAGGGTGTCGGCGATCGGGGCAGCGACGGACGATGGCGGCGCGGCCGCCGCGAGCGGGCTGGCGGTTGACGCGGGACCGGCGTTCTGGATGGGGGGGACCGGCGCAGTCTGGCTGGCGGCACGCGTGAGGTCCAGTGCGGGCGCAGCGGCGGGCTTGCCGATGGCGGGCTGCTCCACCGGCATGTCGGCGCGAGCGATCGCAGCTTCGGCCGGGAGCGGCGGCGCAACGCCCGCCTGCGGCACCGCTGCGACAGAGGGAAGCGGGGTAGCATCGACAGGCTTGGGTGCGGCATCGTGCGACGCGACGGCCGCGCGCGGCGGCGTGACGGGCGTCGGCGACGGGGCGGCCGCGCGCGGCGGCGTGACGGGCGTCGGCGACGGAGCGGGGTGATCGACGCTATCGACCGGTTCTTCCGAGACTGGCTGCGCCATGGAGGCGGCGGCGGGGGCCGATCGCGAGATGGAGGACGGGCTTGGCGTTGCGGCCTGAATTGGATTGGCCTGAATCGCCGCGGCCGGGGGCGCGTCGGGTTGCACCACGGGGGATGCGGCCGGGGGCGCGGGCTGCGCCATCCCCAGCACGATCGGCTGGGGCGGTGGCTGACTGTCGTCTTGCGCGACGGGCATGGCCTCGTCTTCGGACGCCGAGGGTTCAGGCGCATCCTGCGCAGCGGATATGTCCGCCGACAGCGATATGGCGACGGGGTCGGCCGGGACAGCGTCACGCGGCCGGGCGGGATGCGCCTTGACCAGTACTGGCGCGGGCACCCGATCGACGGCGGCAGACGCAATCGCTCCCGGAGCCACCGTTACCGGTGTCGGCGACGCCGAAGCCGTCGGGGCGCCCTCCCCCCGCTGCGGCGGGAGAGCGTCGGTCGGCGGCGCCTTATCATGGGCAGGCACGATGTCATCCGGCGCTTCGACCGCTGCGGCCGGTGCTGCGCTGGCAGGCGCGGACGCCCTATCCGCATCAGGATATGCGACAGGGAGTTGGACAGTTGTTTGCGGTTTTACCGTTTGGGGCGGGACCGCGACAGAGGCTGGCGAAGGTGTCGCATGCGCGATGGCCGGATGCCAGGCAACCGCCTCAACATCTTGATTTTTTACGTTATCTTTGACCAGCCCTGCACCATCCGCCATGTCGGCGGTCGGCGCGATCGGCTGCGCGGTGGCGGTCGGCACTGTGCCGGCGCTGTTCAACAATATCGCGAAATCGGTGCTGCCTGCGTCCGACATGGCATCCGTCTTCACGCCCGCAGATGCCGGCGTGGCGAACAACAGCGCCTTGAGGCTGGTCAGCATGGTCATCGTCAAGCGTCCCCGTTGCGCTGCATCCGGCGATAGCGGGGCAGTGCGGCCAATTTGGTCTCTCGCCATTCCTCCAGGTCCGCGCGGGCGCGGTCCTTGAGGCGGGTGGCGATTTCCTTCTCGCGGTTCGCTGCAAGAGTCATGCCTTCTTTGGCCTCGACCTTGCGCTTGGCATCATAAAGCGCGCCGTCGAGTTGTCGCCCGGCCTGTTCGAGGCGGGTCGCCAGTTCCTGCATCGCGGCAAAGGACGCGCCAGTGGCCATGCCTTCGGTGTCGAACAATTCGCTGCGCACCTTGCGCAGGCGGTCGATATTGCGGGACAGGCCGTCGGCTTCGTCGCGCGCGCGGGCGGTTTCCGCGACCGCCATGGCGTGCTGGACATGGCGGACGCGCAGCACGCGCTGGCGGCGGCCGACCAGGCCCTTCATGCGCTAAAGCCCGCGATCAGCGCTTCGGCGCTGGTGTCGAGATCGATGCGGCTCTTCTGGTCCTGACGGATGAAGTCGAGGATTTCCTGGCGGCGGCGGACGGCTTCGTCGATGACGGGGTCGTTGCCGGGGCGATAGGCGCCCATCAGGATAAGGTCGCGATTTTCCTCATAGGCGGCCCAGAGGCGGCGATAGTTGGCGGCCGCCATGCGATGCTCGTCATCCACCACGTCGGCCATGACGCGCGACAAGGACTTGCCGATGTCGATGGCGGGGAAGATGGATTGTTCGGACAGGTGCCGCGAGAGGACGAAATGGCCGTCCACGATGGCGCGGGCGGCGTCCACGATCGGATCGTCGGTGTCGTCGCCATCGGCCAGCACGGTGTAGAGCGCGGTAATCGATCCGCCGGTGCGGGCGTCCACCCCTGCCCGTTCGACCAGACGGGGGATGAGCGCCAGGGCGGAGGGCGGATAGCCCTTCATCGCGGGCGGTTCACCCAGTGCCAGGCCGATTTCGCGCTGGGCGTGGGCGCAGCGGGTCAGGCTGTCGATCAGCAGCAGAACCTTCTTGCCACGGGCGCGATAATATTCGGCGATGGCGGTGGCGCGGGCGGCGGCGCGCAGGCGCAGCACCGGGGGATGATCGGCGGGCACGGCAACGACGATGCTCTTGTGCATCGTGTGCTTCAATTTGGTTTCGAGGAAGTCGCTGACTTCGCGGCCGCGTTCGCCGATCAGCCCGACGACGACGATATCGGCTTCGGCCCCGGCGATCATCTGGCCCATCAGGACGGATTTACCGACGCCGGAGCCAGCTATGATGGCGATACGTTGGCCGCGCCCGGCGGTGAGCAGCGCGTTGACGGCGCGGACGCCGAGGTCAAAGGCTTCGGTGACGCGGCCCCGGTCGAGGACGTTGCCCTTCACGCCGTTCAAGGGCCAGGTGCCGCCCGCGATGATCGGCCCCTTGCGGTCGAGCGGCTGGCCCATCGCATCGATGACGCGGCCGATCAGGCCGTCGCCCACCTGCACCATATTCGCCTGGCTGTCGGGTTCGACGCGGATACCGTTTTCCAGCGGCGCGTCGGCGTCGAGCGGGACCAGCAGGGTGCGGTCGCCGCGAAAGCCGACGACTTCGGCGCGGCAGACGGAGCCGTCGCTGGCCATGACGCGCGCGCCAGAGCCGATCGGACGGCGAAAACCGGTGACTTCGAGCATCCCGGCGTCATGGCTGACCAGACGGCCGATCCGGCGGGGCGCGCGGTTCTGAACCTGGAGATGATCGAACAGGCTTTCGGCCTGGGTCAGCGCGGCGCGGATCACGCCTTACCCTCCATATCGTCCATCAGGGCGCGCAGGCGGGCGAGGCGCACGTCCGGGCCATCCTCGACCCACCCGTCGGCGGTTTCGAGCCGCACGCAGCCGCGATGCATGGCTTTGTCAGCCACCAGCTTGACGCCGATCGTCTCGCCTTCCAGCAGGCTGATGTCTTCGGGATGGAGATGCAGCGCGCTCTTGCCTTCATTATCCTCGATGAAGGCGGCGACGGTGTCGCAGCGCTGGACCAGCCGTTCAATGTCGATTTCGACCTCACCCACAATCTGTTCGACCAGGCGGACGACCGTGGCGGAAAGCATGGTGGAGAGCATTCCGCTGGGCGCGGGCGCGAGGGTTTCGAGCGCTTCGGTGAGGCGCGTGCGCGCTTCGCTTTCCTGCCCATGGGTCTGGGTGGTGACGCGGCAGCCTTCGTCGAAGCCCATGGTGAAGGCTTCCATCCGGGCCTCCTCCATCAGGTCGATTTCCGGTTCCGCCTCGATCACGCCATTGCGCATCGTGCCGGTCCCGGTCTGGCCGGGCAAGCTGGCATAAAGGCTGCGAAAGCCGCCTTCGGCCGGGCGGAAGCCTGCGACCGCGACGGGCGTCGCATCCTGAACGGCGACGCCACCCCAGAAATTAGACAAAGTCGTTCCCCTTGCCGCCCAGCATGATTGTGCCGGCGTCGGCCATGCGGCGCGCGGTGGCGATGATGAGTTTCTGCGAATCCATGACCTCGGCCAGGCGGATCGGCCCGCGTTCCTCGATTTCGTCGGCAATGGCCTGCGCGGCGCGGGCGGACATGCAGCTGAAGATCTTGGCCTTGAGCAGGTCGTTCACGCCCTTCAAGGCGACGACCAGCACGGCGCTGTCCACGGTCCGCATCAGCGTGCCCAGATTCTTGTCGTCCATGTCGATGAGGTTGTCGAAGACGAACATCTCCTCCTCGATCGTCTGGGCGATCATCTTGTCGCGCTTGGCGACCGCCTTCATGATCCGCTGTTCATTATCCTTGCGGACATTGTTCATGATCGCCGCCGCTTCGATCGTACCGCCGCGCTGCGAGGCTGCGCCCTGCTTCTTGACCGGGCCGCGCAGAAGTAGCTGCTCCAGATCATCCAGCGCCTCGTTCGACACCGGGCCGAGCGTGGCGATGCGATAGACGATTTCTTCCTGATATTCGGCCGGCAGCAGTTGCAGCACGTCGGCCGCGACTGGCGCTTCAAGATGAGCCAGCACGATCGCCATGATCTGCGGATGCTCCATTTCAATGAGCGTGCCGATTTCCTTGGCGTCCATCCATTTGAGCATTTCCAACTGGGTGGACCGGGTCGGCGGGGTGATGCGGGCCAGGATGGTTTCCGCACGTTCTTCGCCCAGCGCCTTGGTCATCGCGCCGCGGATGTGGCGGGTCGCGCCATAGCCGATGGTGGTGCGCTTCTTCGCCTTGGTGACGAAATGGTCGAGCGCTTCGTTCACCTCTTCGGGATCGACATCCGCCACGTCATACATGGCGTAGCCGAGCTGGCGCACTTCGTCCGGCTCCAGGCGCGAGAGGATCTGGGCGGCTTCGTCTTCGTCGAAGAGCATGAGGAGGACGGCGGCGGCGGCGCTGCCCTTCAGCGCCTCGGGACGACCGGGAACGATCTCAGGCATTTTCCTTCTTCCCCTCCTTCAGGAGGTCGCGGACGACGAGCGCGGCCCGATCAGGGTCTTGCTTGACGAAGTTGCGGATGAGGTCGGCGCGCTGGGCATAGTCATAAGTGGAGGAGATCATGTCGAGCGTGATCTTGGCCTCCGCCCCGTCCGGCCCGGCGACGACCGCCTGTTTGGTGATTTCGCTGGAAATTTCGCGACCGATGCGCTGGCCTTCCTCCGGGGTCGGGGCAGGCAGAGCGTCCTGCGTTGCGGCGCGGCGCTTCAGAAGCGGGCGACCGATGCCGAAGATGACGAGCAGCGCGACCAGCAGGGCCGACACGTTGCGCACCAGCGGCGACATCCAGTCGGCTTCATACCAGGGCGGCGTCACTTCCGCCGTCTTGAGGAAGCTGCGCGAGGAGAGCGCGACCACGTCACCGCGGGCCTGGTCGAAACCGACTGCGCCCTTCACCAATGCTTCCAGCGCGGCGATTTCCTGCGGGGTGCGGGCCTTGCCGTCGGGTGCGGTGTCGAGCGCGACGGCGACCGACAGACGCTTGACCGTGCCGATGGCGTCGCGGGTCACCGACACTTCGCGGCCCAGTTCGAAGCTGCGGTTGAAGGTTTCTTCGGTCTTCATCAGCGGGTTGGGCGGCGTGCCGGGCGCAGTTTGCGTGCCTTGCGCGGTCTGGCCCTGCGTCACCGCCTGGCCATTGGGATTGGTCTGGGTCACGGTCGGATTGACCGGGGCCTGGTTGCTGAGCGCACCGGGGATGCCGGATGCTTCGCCCGTGCCCTGGCCGCGCGGATCGGACGCCCAGGTGCCGGTTTCGTTGCGCAGCCGCGCTTCGTCCTGCGGGTAGGTCTCGCGGGTGGCCTGCCGTTCGGCGAAGTTGAGTTCGGCATGCACCTCGGTCGAGAAATTGCCGGTGCCCAAGATGGGCGTCAGCAGCGCGATCACCGACTGGCGATAGCGATCCTCGATCTTGCCCTGCACCGCCAACTGACGATCGTCGGCGGCGTTGCCGTCATTATTGCTGAGCAGGCGGCCGTTCTGATCGACAAGCGAGATATCGTCCGGGTTGAGTTCCGGGATCGAGGAGGCGACGAGATGGACGATCGCGTTGACCTGTGCATCGGTGAGCGTCCGGCCATTGGCGAGGCGCAGCATGACCGACGCGGAGGGCTTCGACCGTTCGCGCAGGAAGACGCTGGGCGGTTCGACGGCCAGATGCACCTTGGCGGTTTCGACGCTGTCGATCGCCTCGATAGTGCGGGCGAGGTCCATTTCGCGGGCGGTGCGCAGCTTTTCGCCCTCGACCGCGCGCGATGCGCCCATGGGCAGGCTGTCGATCATGCTGTTGCCGTCCGGCGCGCTCTTGGGCAGGCCTTGGGCGGCGAGCATCATCTTCGCCTTGAAATAATCGTCTTCGCCGACTGTCATGCCGCCGCTGTTGTCGAAGTCATATTTGATGCCGCTCTGGTCCAAGACCTGTGCGACGGCGGACTTGTCGCTGTCAGGCAGGGCGCGGAACAGGTCGCGCTGGGGCGGTTCGCGCAGCGCTAGCCAGGCCGCACCCGCGACCGCGACGGTGCCGAGCAGGCCGAGCAGCGGCAGGCTTTTGGCCACTGCGGGCTGTTTGATGAAGCCGGTGAAGCGCGCCTTGAGCGCGTCCACGCCCTTGGCCCCGTTCCCGAAGGATGGGGTGGCGGTGAGAGCGGGCGCCGATGCGCCGACATTGGTGCTGAGTGCGTTTTCCATGGTTTAGACCGGCATACTCATAATGTCCTTATAGGCGGACAGGAGTTTGTTGCGGACCTGAAGGGTCGCTTCGAAGCTGACCGACGCCTGCTGTTTAGCCAGCATGACGGCGGCGATGTCGGTGGTTTCGCCACGCTCGAACGAGGCCGCGGCCTCCCCCGCCTGGGCTTGCAGGCCGTTGACCTGTTGCAGCGCGCTGTTGAGCGCTTCGGTAAAGCCGCCGGGCTTGGTGCCCTGCGCGGCGTCGGGGCCGGATGCGCCGCCAACGGGGCCGGTCGAGGCTACGTCGCGCAGCGCTGCGTTCTTCTGCAGGATGGCGTTGCGGATCGCCATGACGCTGTCTGTGGGGGATACGCCGGTAATGGCCATGGGTCAGCCCTCCTTCAAGCCGCTGCCAGCTCGCGCATTTCGGCGAGCCGATAGCGCAGCGTGCGTTCGGAAATGCCCAGTTTGCGGGCGGCGGCGGCGCGGTGACCATCGGTTTCGCGCAGGGCGATGCGGATGGCCTCTAGCTTGCTGTGATGGGCGACGTCGCGCAGGCGGGTCGGTTCGACATGGATAGAGGCAGGCGCGATCGATGCCGGGACGACGATCGGCGGCACAATGCGCAGCGGCTGTGGTGCGCCGGTGAGGTGCAGGTCGTCCGCCTCGATCATTGCGCCGTCGCGCAGCACCAGGGCGCGTTGCAGGACATTGCCCAGTTCGCGGGCGTTGCCGCGCCAGATATGGGCGGTCAGCTTGTCCATCGCCGCGGCGGTCGGCCATATGAACGGCGCCTTCGCCATGTCCTGGTGGCGCAGCAGCATGGCGGCGGCGATCGCGGCGACATCGCCGGGGCGTTCGGCGAGCGGGCGCAGTTCCAGCGGCATGACGTTCAAACGCCAGTAGAGATCTTCGCGAAAGCGGCCGGCGGCGACTTCACCCGCCAGATCGCGGTTGCAGGCCGCGATGATGCGGACATCGACCGGCACCGAATGGGTCGCGCCGACAGGCAGGACTTCGCCTTCCTGCAGCGCGCGCAGCAGCTTGGACTGGAGCGAAAGCGGCAGTTCGGCGATTTCGTCGAGGAACAGCGTGCCGCCGTCGGCGGCCAGGAACAGCCCTTCCGACGCATTGGACGCGCCGGTGAAGCTGCCTTTCTTATGCCCGAACAGCATTGCTTCCATCATGGTTTCGGGGAGCGCGGCGCAATTGACGGCGATGAAGTCATGGCCGGTGCGGCCCGATTGGGCGTGCAGGAAGCGCGCCATGCCTTCCTTGCCGGTGCCGGTGTCGCCCTGGATCAGGACCGTGGCGTCGCTGCGGGCGACACGGCCGGCCAGCGTCATCAGCCGTGCGCTGCCGCTGTCGCCGACCGCGGGGATCGCGGCGGGACGGGCGAGTTCGGCGATGAGGGCGAAGGCGAAGCCCATGTCGGCTATGCCAAAGGCGACCCGCGCCGGCAGGCCATTGGCGGCGGGCACCAGCGAGGGCGCACCGTCAACGACATTGATCAGGATATCGCGATAGGTGGCGTGGCCGATCTCGGTCGCCAGTAGAATGCGTTGGCTGTCCCTGTCACGGGGGCTGGCCGCATCGACGATGCGCACCTCGTAAAAGGCATTTTCAAGCCAGTGCTGCAGCCCCGGAAGAAGCGCGCAGACGCCACGGCTCACGTCTAGTGTCGACATGAACAAAACCCCATATTTCGGCTGGCTTGTGCCCCCGCACGTCCAACCCCCTTCGATAGTTAACAAATAGCCGATCTGTGGTTATCAGATAGTTAATGCCGCTCGCCCGTTTGCCGCCATGCGGCAGTTTTTTTCCGGCAAAAGCGGCAATGTCTTCGACCTTGGTCTAAGGCGCGCGCGTCGCGCCCGCGTAAGGGGGATTTCGGGCTGCCCGAATCATGCGTTTTTCAAAAAAATCGACAGCGGCGCTAAAAGCCCGCGGCGCCCCGCCGTTATCCCCTTTCGAGGCCGCAAGCGCTCTAACGGATGGCAGCGACCTGATAGTGAAACGAAAGGGAACACCATGACTGTTATCGGAACCAACACTGGCGCCATGCGCTCGGCCAATGCTTCTTCGGCCGCTACCAAGTCGCTGAGCACCGCGATGGAACGCCTGTCCACCGGCAAGCGCATCAACAGCGCGAAGGACGACGCCGCTGGCCTCGCCATCGCATCCAGCATGACCGCGCAGATCAAGGGCATGACCCAGGGCGTCCGCAACGCCAATGACGGCATGAGCCTGGCGCAGACGGCGGAAGGCGCGCTTGGCGAAGTCAGCAACATGCTGCAGCGTATGCGTGAACTGACCGTCCAGGCGCTGAACGGCACCAACGACACCGACGCCAAGGCGAACATCCAGGCGGAAGTCGCCCAGTTGCAGACGCAGATCACCGACACGCTGACAAACACCGAATTCAACGGCACCAAGCTGTTCGACAGCGCGCAGACGATTTCGATCCAGGCCGGCGCCAATGCCGCCGACAAGGTGGACATCGAACTGACCGACGTTCTGGGTGACATGGCTGGCGCTCTGGCTGTCGATGCGACCGCCCCGGTGGATGCCGACCTGACGACCTTCAACACGGCGCTCGCCGCGGTCGCTACGGCTCGTGCCGACCTGGGTGCGGTGCAGAACCGCCTCGAATCGACGGTCAACAACCTGACCAACAACATCACCAACCTGACCGACGCCCGCAGCCGCATCGAAGACGCCGACTTCTCGGCCGAAACGACGGCGCTCGCCAAGCAGCAGATCCTGAGCCAGGCGTCGACCGCGATGCTGGCGCAGGCCAACCAGAGCCAGCAGGGCGTGCTCAAGCTGATCGGCTAAACCGCGACAAGATTGGCCGGCTGAGGTTTTGGTCACCGCCAGCCGCCCAAGTGATCCCCGGCACATCAACAGTCCCCACCGTGCCGGGGGTGACACCTTCGATCGAACGACCAAAGCCATTGAAGCCTCCGTCCCCCCGGGCGGAGGCTTCTTCGCGTGGCCGCGGATACAGACTTGGCTTCGCCGGTTGTCCGCCCCATGATAAAGGTCATGCATAAGATCAACCGGCGCGCGATGATCGCCGCCTCCGCCTCCGCCCTGCTCCTGCCCGACATGCTGCTCGCCCAGACGGGGGGCGACGCCTTTTCATGGGAAAAGCTAATCGGGCAGGCGCAGCGCCTGGCGCGCGCGCCGTTCAAGGAGACCGCGCCGCATCCCGGCGCGGCCAAGGTAGATTATGACGCCCTGCATCAGGCGCGGTTTCGCGACGAACGCACGTTATGGGGCGACCTGCCCGGCGACACCGGCATCCGTTTCTTTCCGCTGTCGGTGAACGCCGCGCAGCCGGTGGGAATCGCGACAGTGGAGAAGGGCCGCGTGACCCCGCTGCGCTATGACCCCGCCATGTTCGACACGCCCGCGGGCAATGCGGTGGCGGCGCTGGGGCCGGATGCGGGCTTTGCCGGTTTTCGCATCATGAATGCGGCGCGCGACGGCGACTGGCTGTCCTTTTTGGGCGCAAGCTATTTCCGCGCGCCCAGCCCGCAAAAGCAGTTCGGCCTGTCGGCGCGCGCGATCGCGATCAACACCAGCCTTGCGGGCAAGGAGGAATTTCCCCGCTTCACCCATTTCTGGCTGGAGCGGACGGGCAATAGCAGCGTCACCATCTATGCGCTGCTGGACGGCGCATCGATCAGCGGCGCGTTCCGCTTCGTCAGCAGCCTGGGGCCGCAGGGGGTGCGGCAGGATGTCAGCGCTGCCCTCTTCCCGCGTCGCGCCATCCCCGAACTGGGGCTGATGCCGATGACCAGCATGTTCTGGTACGATCAGGCGAACCGTGTTCAGGGGACCGATTGGCGGCCGGAAATCCACGACAGCGACATGCTGTCGATCGCCAGCGCCGACGGCACCGCCCAGGCCCGGCCGATCGTGAATCCGTCCGCGCCCCATTTCAGCGCGTTCAAGGAAGTCAGCCCCAAGGGCTTCGGCCTGCTTCAGCGCGACCGCGATTTCGACCATTATCAGGATGACGGGGTTTTCTACGATCGCCGCCCCTCGCTCTGGGCGACGCCGACCAAGCCATTGGGCGCGGGTGCGGTGCGCCTTTACGCCTTCCCGACCAACAGCGAATATACCGACAATATCGCCGCCTATTGGACGCCGGACGCCGCACCGCGGGCGGGGGCGCGGATTGACCTCGCCTATCGGCTCGACTGGTCGGCGGCGCGCGCGCCGACTTCGGACGGTATCGCCATCGTCGAAAATGTCTGGCGCGGCCGCGGCGATGGCGGGGCCGATCGGCTGGTGATCGATTTTGCCGGTGTCGCTGCGGGTGGCAAGCCCGATATCTGGGCGGATGTGGCCGGCGGCACGCTCATCAAGAAAGCCGGTTATCCGGTGCTGGGCCGTGACGGTCTGTTCCGCACCGTGCTCGACATACAGCGCGCGCAGGGCAAGTCGGCCGATATCCGGCTCCAGTTACGGACCGGCGATCGCGGATTGAGTGAATATGTGCATTATCCGTTAGGCGCATGAGGGGAACCGTCTATGCATCGGGCGGTTGTGACATATTGGGTCAATCGCGATGGGTCTGATCAATGACGGGGAATGGAGGCGTGCAGGCGCCGACCACCGATGCCGGGGGCAAGCCGCTGGCGCGCGCCTTTGAACAGGTGCCGCCGGAAAGCGCGCTGGCGATGCCCGAACAGGATTTCGGCGCCCGACCGGACCTGATCGCGCGTCGCCCGCTCAACATCGATATCTGGGCGCGCCGTTTGCTGGTGGTGCTGCTTGCCCTGCTCCCCGCCGCCATGGCCGCGCACGAAATGCGGCGGTCGATCGGGCTGGACGGCATTTCCGCGTGGGAGGGCGTCTATCTTGCGCTCTTCATTCCGCTCTTCGCCTGGATCGCCTTTGGTTTCGCGACCGCGATGATCGGTTTCCTGCTGTTGACGGTCGGCAAGGGGCGCAGCGTCACCCCTCGCCCACTCAATGCCGCGACCCCGCTCAAGGGCAAGACCGCGATCCTGCTGCCGGTGTGCAACGAGGATTTCCTGGGCGTGCTGGGTCGCCTGTCGATCATGGAGCGGTCGTTGGCCCAGGTGATGGGCGGCGAGCGGTTCGAATTTTTCATCCTGTCCGATTCCAATCCCGAAAATGGCGAAGTCGAGCGCCGCGCCTATCAGGAAATGCGCGCGTCCTTTTCCCGTCCCGTCCATTATCGCCGGCGCGCGCTAAATATCGGGCGCAAGCCGGGCAATATCGCCGAATGGGTGCAGCGCTTTGGCGGCGGATACGATTATATGGTGGTGCTGGACGCCGACAGCGTGGTCAGCGGGCAGACGATGGCGCGCCTGGCCGCCGATATGGAGCGGCATCCGCATGTCGGGCTGATCCAGACCGTCCCTACCGTAATGGGCGCCGCCACTTTGTTTGCGCGCTGGCAGCAATTCGCCAGCCGGTTGTTCGGGCCGACATCGGCCGCCGGCATGATCTGGTGGGCGGGATCGGAAGGCATGTTCTGGGGCCATAATGCGATTGTGCGGGTCAGCGCTTTTGCCGAAAGTTGCGGCCTGCCCGAACTGCCGGGTCGTGCGCCCTTTGGCGGGCATATATTGAGCCACGATATGCTGGAAGCCGCCCTGCTGCGCCGCCGCGGCTGGGACGTGCATATGGTCACGGCGGAGGATAGTTTCGAGGAATTTCCACCGTCGATGCCGGACCTCTTCACCCGCGATCGCCGCTGGTGTCAGGGCAATATCCAGCATGTGCCGCTGCTGATGAAGATCAAGGGGCTGCATCCGGTCAGCCGGTTTCAGTTGCTGGTCGGTGCGTCGGCCTATTGCACGTCGCCGCTATGGTTGGCGTTGATGCTGGTGGTGTTGGGCGGCGCGCTGACCGGGGTTTGGCCGCCCGCTGCGATCCTGCCGTCAGGCGGATTGCTGGCGCTGACGGCGGTGCTGCTGTTCGGTCCCAAATTGCTGGCGATCCTGTGGGCGGTGGCCGATCCCGCCCGGCGGATCGGCTTTGGCGGCGGGGCGCGGATGACGCGCGGCGTGCTGGTCGATATCGTGCTGTCGATCCTGATGGCGCCGGTGGCGATGCTGACCCAGACGATCAACCTGTTCAGCATCTTGATGGGCCGCAAGGCGAGCTGGAACGGGCAGACCCGCGATCGCGACGGCATGGCGATGACCAGCGCGATCTGGCTGTTCAAATGGCATATATTGTTGGGTGCGGGGCTGACCACCATGGCGGTCAAGGCCGGCAGTTTGGGATGGATGTCGCCGGTGGTCGCAGGCCTATTCGCCGCGCCGGTGCTGGCGGCGCTGACCGCGCGCAAGGATCTGGGGCGCAGGGCGGAGGAACATGGCCTGCTCCAGGTCGCCGATCCCTGGTGGCGGACGCAAAGCTATCGGCCGTTGCGGTTTCGCTGGCCCAGCACCGATGGGCGTCGGGTCGGGCCGGTGGCGGCGAATGATGAGTGACATGATGTTCCCTGGGGAACAGGAAGTGCGGTCTGTCATTCGTTCCAGTCGCGCAGTTTTTCGCGCAGCTTGTCGAGCGCGGCTTTCTTGATCTGGCAGACGCGCGCCGCGCCTATGTCGAGCGTGCGGCCGATTTCTTCCAGGTTGAGTTCCTCGACGAAATAAAGTTGCAGCACCAGCGCCTCTCGCTGGGGCAATTCGCCGATGCAAGCAGCGACCGCCTTTTTTAGCGATTCCCGCTCCATGATATCATCGGCCCGGTCCTCGACATCGGCAAACCACATGGACTGGTCGGAATAGACTTCATCCATGCTGGTGTGCTGCACCATCTCGACGCTGTCGGCGATCTCGCGATAGGCGGCCGGTTCCAGCCCCATGTCGGCGGACATTTCCGCTTCGGTGGGCAAGCGGCCGAGCGTCTGTTCCAGCCGGTTGCGCACCTTGGCGAGGTCTTTGCGCTTGGCCATGGCCGACCGGCAAATCGTTGCCTGCCGCCGCAGATGATCGATCATCGCGCCGCGCACACGCAACTGGGCATAGGCGGCAAAGCCCAGCCCGCGATCCTCGAAACTGTTGGCGGATTCGACCAGCGCGACCATGCCGATCTGGAGCAGGTCTTCGATTTCGATGGCGGTCGATACGCGGCCATGGACGTGCCAGGCGATCTTGCGCACCAGCGGCATATATTGGCGGGCCAGCCGTTCGGGACTGTTGTCGCCGGGCTTGGCATAGGTATGGGCGCCGGCCGCGATCTTGTTCATATACATGATTCAGCCTCCTTTCAGGCGACCCGCTCGCGCGCCTGTTCGCGCTGGGGCGCGGGGTCGTGGCGGGGCGTAGGGCGTTGTTCGTTGCCGACGACAGCCACGACCTCGACGCCCTTGCCATCGGGAATTTCGAGGAAGGACAGGATCGGCGTTTCGGGCAGATGCGGCTTGAAGAGGCGGGCCAGCGCGCGGCGCGCGACCGGCGATGTGACGATGGCGAAGGCCCGCGCCTGGCCCATCAGCGGCCGGGCGGCGTGGATCACCGCTTCGACGATGCGATTGGCGAGCGCGGGTTCGATCGGATGCTTGGCGTCGCCCGCAACGCGCATGGCCTGGGCCAGCAAGCCTTCCAGATCGCCGTCCAGCGTGATGACCGGCAGCGGCATCTTGACCGGAACAAGCCCCTGAATGATGAGTGCGCCGATGCGCTGGCGCACCGCTTCGATCAGTTGTTCGTGGCTCATGTCCGGGCGGGCGGCATCGACCATCGCTTCGCAGATGCGGCGGAAGTCCTTGAGTGCGATGCCTTCAGACAGCAATGCGCGGCAGAGGGCGCTGATCTGCGTCAGGCTGAGCGTGCCTGGCGTCAGGCCATCAACCAGTTGCGGCGCGGCGTCCTTCAAATTGTCGAGCAGCTTGCGCGCTTCGTCCAGGCCGAACATTTCGGCCGCGTTCATCGCGATCAGCTGGTTGAGGTGGGTAGCGACGACCGTCGGCGGATCGACCACGGTATAGCCTGCGACGACCGCTTCGCTGCGCTTGGCCTGGCTGATCCAGACGGCGTCTAGGCCGAAGGTCGGGTCTTTGGCCGGGCGACCGGCGACGACCCCTTCCAGCGCGCCGCTGTCGAGCGCGAGTAGATCGTCGGGCCAGATTTCGTCTTCGCCCACGACTACGCCGGCGATGGTGATGCGATATTGGTTCGGCTCCAGCGCCAGATTGTCCTTCACGCGGACCATCGGCACGACGAAGCCCAGTTCCTTGGACAGTTGGCGGCGGATGCCGGTGATGCGGGCCATCAGCGGCGCGCCCTTGCGCTCATCGACCAGGGCGATGAGGCCATAGCCGATTTCCAGCCCCAGGATCGCGCCGTCCGACACGTCTTCCCATTCGATGAGGGCCGGGTTGGGCGCGGGGGCGACCGGCGCAGGCTCGGCCGCTTTCTTCTGCACAGCCTTGCGCAATTGCCAGGCGATGCTGCCCGCGATCGCCGCGGCGGACAGGATGATGAGATGCGGCATACCGGGCAGGATGCCCAGAAAGCCCAGGATCGCGGCGACCGGCACCCAGGCGCGGCCGGACCCGAACTGGCCGGCGATCTGGCCGCCCAGATCCTGTTCGCTCTTGACGCGGGTGACGATGGAGGCGGCGGCGATCGAGAGCAGCAGCGCGGGAATCTGCGCCACCAGCGCGTCGCCGATCGCCAGGACGATATAGGTTTGCGCGGCTTCGCCGATGGCCAGGCCATGGCTGACCACGCCCAGGATGATGCCGCCGACGATGTTGATGACGAGGATCAGGATGCCCGCGACCGCGTCGCCCTTCACGAACTTGCTCGCGCCGTCCATCGAGCCGTAGAAATCGGCTTCGGTGGCGACTTCGACGCGGCGCAGCTTGGCCTCTTCGGGGGTCATCAGGCCGGCATTCAAATCGGCGTCGATCGCCATCTGCTTGCCGGGCAAGGCGTCCAGGGTGAAGCGCGCCGACACTTCGGACACGCGGCCCGCGCCCTTGGTGATGACGACCAGGTTGATAATCATGAGAATGGCGAAGACGAAGATGCCCACGACATAGTCGCCACCGATCAGGAAGTGGCCGAAGGCTTCGATCACCTGTCCTGCGGCGTCCGATCCCTCATGCCCCTGCACCAGCACGACGCGGGTCGAGGCGACGTTGAGCGCGAGGCGCAGCAGGGTCGCGAACAGCAGCACCGTGGGGAAGCTGGAGAAATCGAGCGGCTTGCCCGCGTTCAGCGCCACCATCAGCACCGCCAGCGAGATCATGATGTTGGTGATGAAGCCGATGTCCAGCATGACCGCCGGGACCGGCACCATCATGAAGACGACGACCATCAATGTCGCGAACGGCAGCACGGCGCCTTGGACGGCGCTCATCCAGATCTTCGCTTTGACTTGGGCAGGAGACATTGCGGCCGGTTACCTTCCGAGGGTGGCGAGCATGAGATAGGCGAGGCGAGCGGTCTGCGGTTGCGGCTTGACCATGATGTCGGGCTGCTCGGCGAGGCGCTGCGTTTCGATCCGCACATAGTCGGCGGGCTGGACCGTCTTCGCGCCCGAAGGCAACGATGCGGACGCATATTGGATGTCGCCGCCCAGGCTGTCCGAGCTTTTCTGGAGCTTGGATGCGAAGCGGTCGCGGATGTCGGCGAAGCTGCGCGCGTTGCCGCTACGGTCGTAGAAGATCGAGCGGTTGGCACGCGCCGCGGACGGGAACAGCGATGCCGCCGTGGCGTCCGGTGCGCGATCATGGACCGACAGGAATTTGGACGCGCCGCCGACGCCCAGGAAATGGGCGAGGTAGAGATCGACCGGCTGCGCTTCGCGGTTCAGCTTCGATTCCAGATAGGCCTTGTTATCGGCGGCATGTTCGGCCGCCATGACCGATGCGGTTTCGGGATGTTTGCGCAGGTCGAGGATCTGCTGGCGCAGGTTAGGGTCGGCCACATAATAGCGGCCGCCGCTCTGCTGGATCGCGTCGGACGCCCAGCTCAGGCCATATTCGCTGCCATGCTTGTCCACGACGGCGAGCCAGCTCTGGTCGATGAACTGATAGAGGCCGGTGGCGGACGATGTCGCCGCGCGGGCGGTGGGGTTCAGGCTGGATTCGATCTTGGCCTGGCCCAGCAGATAGGAGAAGTCGACACCAGTACGGCGGCTCGCCATCGCAATCGCGTTGGTGACGCGATTACCTGTCGAAGTCCCGGTTGCTGATATGTCTGCGAAAGCCGACACGACTAAAATCCTCAATTGCTAGCGAGGACATTAGAGCAAGGCTTGTGCCAAGATTTGGTTAACGCGGGCGCAGGAATTTGCGCTCACAACGAAAAACGGCGCCGATTGGCGCCGCGTTAGTCGAAACTGGAAAAAAGAGTCTATCAGCGGCCGTAGGTCAGCGGCGCGGTCTGCGCGCCATGGGCGGCGAGAATGGCAAGGCGCTGCTGGGCATGATCGGCCAGTAGCTTGACGCGGATACGCGCGCTGTCGAGCAGCGGCACCATCATGCTCAGCCGTTCGATCACGGCCGGGTCGGAACGCCAGGCGCCGATCGCGCGAACGGACGCCGCCGCGCGGCTGACGCGATTGCTGGCCAATTCGATAGCGGCGGCATCAGTGCTATCGAGCACGTCGCGAAGATCCTCGAACGCATCGAAGAGATCATCCAGCGCAGCAAGACCCAAAGGCATGATGTTTGTCCCTTATCAGGCGGCCGACAGGTCGAGTGCGACCATACGTTCCGCAATGGCGTTGGCGTCGACCGGGTAGTTGCCCGATGCGATCGCAGCCTTGATGGCGGCGACGCGATCCATATCGACCGGCGCACCCTCAGCGGCCATGCGCGCAGCCGGGCTGGCCGACGCGGCGCTGGCGGAGGCCGTGGTCGATCCGGTGGTGGTCGATGCGCGCGTCTTGGCCCCTTCCCGCAGGCGGGTCGCCTCGATGGCGGCGCTGATATTCTGGCCCACAGACTTGATCATTGGGTAAATCCTTCACTCGTCCCTATGGCGTATAACGGACAAGTTCAAAAATCATTAAATCCCGGAATGCGCACAACGCCCATTTGTACGACCTGGGCGAAAATCGGCGAGCTTTTCTTGTCTTCGCGCACGCGGATCGTCTCCCCCATGGCGCCATCCTCGTCCGCGACCATCATGCGCGATACGCTGAACACGGCGTTGCCGGCCATAAGTTGCACGGGATCGCCCTTGCGCACGACCGCTTCCTTCGTCTCCACCGGCGCGGCGCGCGTGAAGCGATTGGCGGCACCATAACGCGGCACCGGGCCGGATGCGGCGGCGGAAGCGCCCGCGACCAGCGGCACGCGAATGCGCCAACCAAGCGCGGCGCATTGCACCATCGCCGCGCCGAATACCGGGCCTTCGACGCTGGGCGTGGTCGGACAGGCGGCCAGGCGCAGGCGGCGATCGACCGGGGCAGCGGGGCCGCCGGGTTCGCCGAGATTGGCGCCGACGGTCATCGCCACCAGGCTGTCGATACGGTCGAGATTCTCGAATTTCTGGCTTCCCTGGGCCTGGGCCAGCGCGGGCGACACGCTGGTCAGCGCGGCGGCGGCGAGAAGGAGGGACGACAATCGAAACACGGCATGTCTCCTGACGGACGGACGGTCTTTGTCAGGATTTCAGCAATATCCGTGCCAAACATTGTTAACGGCCTGGCGCGATGTGGATCAGCTGCCCCTGCCCGGCCTTGCCGCCCCCCTGGTCGAGGCCGCGGATCAGCAGGCGATCCTGCGCGATGCCGTTCATCCGCAGGGCGCGGGCGACCGCGCCCAGCCGGGCGGCGGCGAGATCCCAATCGTCAAAGCGCTGGCGGCGCCTGTCGGATCCGTCGCTGCGGATTTCCAGCCCGCCCGGCTCCCGCGCAAAACGCTGCGCCACCGCGGCCAGGCGCGCGCGACCGGCTTCGCTGAGCAAGGCGTCGCCCGGCACGAACAGGTCGGCGGCGCGCAACGCCACGCCCTGCCGCATCGCCCGGCCGCCAAATTGCTGGCTGACCTGCGATAATAGGGCGTCGCGGCGCGATCCGCTGGCTTGCAGCAGCACGAAGAAGGCGAGGAGCAGCAGCAGGAGATCGGCAAAACTGACCGCCCAGCGATTGCGCCGGGCGGCCGTGGCCGATGCCGTCAAGGGTGGCGCGCTCATGCGACTTCGCGGATCGCGGCGCGGCGCACGGGCGCATTTTCGCGGCGGGCGATTCCCAGCATCCGGTCCGCCACTTCCCGCTGCCAGGCCAGTTCGCGATCCGACAGGTCGGACAGGCGCGCGGCGATGGGGGCGGCAAGAAGATTGGCGATGACGACGCCGTAAAAGGTGGTGAGCAGCGCCAGCGCCATGGCGGGGCCGAGCGCGGCGGGATCGTCCATGGCGGCGAACATGCCGACCAGGCCTATGATCGTGCCGGCCATGCCCAGCGCTGGCGCGGCGTCAGCGATCGACAGCCAGACCTTGTGGACCGCGCCATGGCGCTGCGCCCGGTCAGCCAGCGCCTGTGCCGCCCAGAGTTCGAACATATCGGCGCGCTCGCTATTGGCGAGTTTGCGCGCGGCTTCGGTCAGGAAGGGGTTGGCGGTCTTCACTCGGTCGGTGCAGGACAGGCCACGCAATTGCGCTACCTGGTCGATCTTGAGCATTGCCGCCCGCGCGGCGTCGCGATCGCGCGCCGGATCGGCGGTCATCAGCGGATGCAGCGCCGTCATGGCGCGCGCCATCGCTCCAAAGCCATTCTGGAACATCGCCACCAAAACGATCCCGCCCAGCATTGCCGCCAGAGTCCATGGATCGAACAAATGGCCGATAATTGCGATCATGAGCGCCCGTTCCCTATCGTCTCGTCCGACGGCGGCAACGCTCTGCCGCCGACCGGCAAAAATCTGCCGCCCTTGCCGCCTGCCTCACGAAAAGCCTGGTTTTCCGCCGTCGGCCGCGCTGCCGCTGCGTCACCCACGCAATTTGGCACGGCTCTTGCTGATCTCAGGCTGGATCACCCGCAGGAGACGCCATCAGGGGTCAGAACGGCGGGGGACGCAAAATATTTAGAGCGAATTTGACAATGTCGGTGGAAGACAATCTCTTCGGGATACATGGGAAGGCGCTGGCGCTGCGGTCGCAACGCCTGTCCCTGCTTGCGTCCAACATCGCCAACGCCTCCACGCCGGGCTACAAGGCGCGCGACATCGATTTCGAGGCCGCGCTGAAAGAGGCGACGACCCGCGCCGGCAGCAGCGCGACCGATGTGTCGCAGGCCGCCGACGATGCGATGGGCTATCGCGTGCCGTTGCAGCCCAGCCTGGACGGCAACACCGTCGAACTCAGCACCGAACAGACGCTGTTTGCCGAAAATGCGGTTAAATATCGCACGACCCTGTCCTTCCTGGAAGGGCGCATCAACACCATCAACCGCGCGCTGAAGGGAGAATAAGCATGAGCAATTCGTCCCCCATGAACGTCTTCGACATTGCTGGCCGCGCCATGAGCGCGCAGCTGGTGCGCCTGAACGCCACCGCGTCCAACATGGCGAACGCCGGCAATGTGACTGGCAGCGCCGCGGAAGCCTATCGCGCGATCAAGCCGGTGTTCGAGAGCGTCACCGACACGCCCGGCGTATCGACGGTCAAGGTCAAGAATGTCGTCACCACCAGCGCCGAGCCGACCAAGCGCCATGATCCCAACCATCCGTTAGCCGATGCAAACGGGGATGTCTGGGAAGCGGCGGTGGATGGCAATGCCGAGCTGGTCGACATGATCGAGACGGCGCGCATGTACCAAAATAATGTGCAGGTGCTCAACACCGCCAAATCCCTGATGCTCGAAACCATAAGGATCGGCAAATGACGACGACCACCGCAACCGACAGCGCTGGCCTGTCGGTCTATAATCCCAAGGCCATCGTCGGCACCGGCAGCGCGGAGATGGGCCAGGCCAGCTTCCTGACCCTGCTGACCGCGCAGATGCAGTATCAAGACCCGTTCGAGCCGGTCGATAACGCCCAGATGGTGTCGCAGATGGCGACCATCACCAATTCGTCCGGCATCGCGGAAATGAACCAGACGCTCAAAGGCCTGGCCAGCGAGCTGACCGGCACGCGGCTGGGCGATGCGGCCAGCTGGATCGGCAAGTCGATGCTGGTGAAGAGCAACATCGCCGCGCCCGATGCGTCCGGCACCTATGCGGGCCAGATCACCCTGCCCGCGGCGACCGAAGGCGCGACGATTGATCTGGTCGATAGCAGCGGCAAAGTGGTCAAGACCATCGATATGGGATCGCAGGCTGCCGGCGACGTCACCTTCTATTGGGACGGCAAGGATGACACGGGCGCAACCGTCTCAACCTCCGCCCTGCAGGTCAAGGTCAACGGCGCGACACCCACCAAGGTCGCGACCTGGGCCACCATCGCCGCCGTCCAGTCACCCGCCGACGGTTCGTCCTCCAAACTCATCACCGCGCTCGGCAGCTACAGCCCGTCCGACGCGATCAGCTTGATGTAAACCTATCTTTTTGTTCAACAAATCCTTTTCACCCAAGGAGTAACGCCATGTCCTTCTACATCTCCCTGTCGGGTCTGAAAGCATCGCAGACCGACCTGTCGACCATTTCGAACAACGTCGCCAACGTCAGCAGCACCGCTTTCAAGAAGAGCAAGGCGCAGTTCGGCGACATCTTCGCCGCCGCGCCGATGCAGACGACCAGCCAGGTCGCCGGCCAGGGCGTGCGCGTGCAGGGCGTCGCCCAGCAGTTTACGCAGGGTACGCTGGAAACCACCGACAAGACGCTGGACCTGGCCATTACCGGCGAAGGCTATTTCACGGTCAAGGGCGAAGACGGCAATATCAGCTACACCCGCAACGGGGCCTTCGCCGTCGATGACGACCGCTATGCCGTCGACACGACCGGCGCGCGCATCCAGGTGTTCGCCGTCGATCCCACCACGGGCGCGACGACCGTCGACCCCACTGGCGCGACCCCGGCCGACCTGACCGACCTGCAAATCCCCAACACTTTTGACGGTACGGCGGCCGGCGCGCAGCTGACCAGCGTGGGCGTGGACAAAAAGGGCATGGTTTCGGCCGTTTACGCCGATGGTAGCACCGTCTATCTGGGCCAGGTCGCTATGGCGTCCTTCAACAGCCAGGAAGGTTTGCGGCAGGAGGGCGACGCCCACTGGACGTCGACTGTCGCCAGTGGATCGCCGATCCTGGGCACCGCCAATCAGGGCATGTTCGGCGCGGTGAACAGCGGCATGCTGGAACGATCCAACGTCGATATCACCGACGAACTGGTGAACCTGATCGCGGCGCAGCGCAATTTCCAGGCGAACAGCAAGGCAATCGAGGCGGCGAACACGCTGACCACGACCATCGTCAACCTGCGCACCTAAAACCAAGCACAGGATAGAAGGCTTAGCCCATGGATCGGCTCGTCAATACGGCACTCACGGCAATGCGCGGCGCGATGGCGCGGCAGACGGCGGTCGCGAACAACCTCGCGAACGTCAATACCGTCGGCTTTCGCGCCGAAATCGCCAATGCCGAGACACGCTGGATCAAGGGCGACACTTTCGACACCCGTGCGCAGGCGTCGGAACAGGTGATCGCGGCCGACATGGCGCAGGGCGCGGTAACCGAGACCGGCAATCCGCTGGACGTGGCGATGAACGGCGACGCCTTGCTCGCCGTTCAGGCCGCGGACGGCAGTGAAGCCTATACGCGGCGCGGCGACCTCAAAGTCACCGACAGCGGCCTGCTGACCACCGGCGACGGCCTGGCCGTGCTGGGCGAAGGCGGCCCGATCACCCTGCCGCAGATGGACAGTGTGTCGATCGCCAAGGACGGCAGCATCTGGGGCGTGCCCCAAGGTGGCGACCCGGCCAATCCGCAGCAGGTCGATAAGCTCAAGCTGGTGAACGCGGCCGGTTCCAGCATCGCCAAGGGCACCGACGACCTGTTCCGCGAAGTCAATGGCGGCGCGCTGCCGTCCGACCCGCTGGCGACCGTCACATCGGGTTCGGTCGAAGGATCGAACGTCAATGCGACGCAGGCGCTGGTCCAGATGATCGAAGCCAGCCGCGCCTGGGAAACCCAGGTGAAGATGATCGATACCGCCAAGCAGATGGACGACGGCGGCGCGTCGCTCATGAAGCTGGATGGTTAATATTGGCACGCATCTTGCTGTGACTGACGCATAAGCACCCTTCGGGGATGCGCCACGGAGAAATGAACGATGAGCAACGCCGCCCTTCATGTCGCCCGCACTGGCCTTGACGCGCAGAACACGAAGATGCGCGTGATCGCCAACAATCTGGCGAACGTCAACACGACCGGTTTCAAGAAGGACCGCGCCGATTTCGAGACGCTGGCCTATCAGCAGATCATCCAGGCCGGTTCCAATTCGGACAGCGAGAATAAATTCGCCACCGGCCTCAATCTCGGCTCCGGCGTCGCGTTGCAGGGCACCAGCAAGATCAATACCCAGGGCACGCTGAACCAGACCAATAATGTGCTGGATATTGCGATCGAGGGATCGGGCTATTTCCAGGTGCAGCAGCCCGACGGCTCCATCGCCTATACCCGCGCCGGCAATTTCAGCGTCACCGCCGAAGGCACCGTCGTCACCAGCGACGGCCTGCCGCTGATCCCGCAGATCACCGTGCCGCAGGGCGCGACGTCGGTCTCGATCGGCAATGACGGCACCGTGTCCGCCACGTTGCAGGGCGAAAGCGCGCCGAGCAACCTGGGCCAGATCGAAATCGCCACTTTCATGAACCCGGCGGGGCTGACCTCCATCGGCGGCAACCTGCTGACCGAAAGCGCCGCGAGCGGCGTGCCGCAGGTCGGCGTCGCGGGCCTGGAAGGCCGCGGCCTGATGCGGTCGGGTTATCTGGAAACATCGAACGTCAACATCGTGGAAGAGCTGGTCGACATGATCGAAACCCAGCGCGCCTATGAGGTCAACAGCAAGATGATCAAGGCGACCGACGAGATGCTCCAGTACGTCAACCAGAATATCTAAGGCCAGATGATGCGCCTCTCCTACGCCACCATTGCTGCGGTTTCGCTGATCGCGCTGGCCGCGTCGCCCGCCGACGCCGCCAAGCAGAAGAAGCGCGACATCGAGCGCGATTTCTATGCGCCGACAGTGATCGCCCAGCCCATCGCGCCCGCCGCGAACGGGTCGATATTTCAGGCATCGACCGGCTATACGCCGCTGACCAGCGGCGCGCGCGCAACCAGCGTGGGCGACATCATCACCATCGTCCTTGTGGAGCGGACGCAGGCGAGCAAGACAACGAGCGCGGACACCGCCCGCAACGGATCGATCGGCATCGCGCCGCCGACCACCGGCATCCTGTCCAAGCTGTTTTCCGCCAGCGACGTGTCGGCCGGTGGCCAGAATAATTTCACCGGCAAGGGCAATGCCAGCCAGTCCAACGCGCTGAGCGGCGAGATTACCGTGACGATCGCGGCGACCTATCCCAATGGCACGATGCTGGTGAAGGGCGAAAAGGCGCTGACGCTCAACCGCGGCGACGAATTCATTCAGATTAGCGGCCTCGTCCGGCAGGCTGATATCGCGCCCGACAACCGCATCGCATCGACCCGCGTCGCCGACGCCAAGATTATTTACAAGGGCAAGGGCGAGATCGCCAATGCCAGCCGTCAGGGCTGGCTCCAGCGCTTTTTCTCCGCGATCAGCCCCTTCTGATGGAAACCGCACACGCCATGATCCGCCCCCTCCTGTTGCGGCTGCCTCGCCTGCTCCTGCCGATTCTTGCTCTGGTCGCCGTTCCGGCGCAGGCCGAGCGGGTGAAGGATCTGGGCACCTTCCAGGGGGTTCGTCCCAACCAGCTGACCGGATATGGCATCGTCGTGGGCCTGGCCGGCACGGGCGACGACAGTATCGAATATGCGACGCAGGGCATGAAGGGCGTGGTCTCGCGCTTTGGCCTGACCCTGCCGCAGGGCGTTAATCCTTCGCTCAAAAATGCGGCGGCCGTGCTCGTCACCGCCGACCTGCCCGCCTTCGCGAAGCCCGGCCAGCGGCTGGACGTCACGGTGTCGGCATTGGGCAAGGCCAAGTCGCTGCGCGGCGGCACGCTGATCCTGACGCCGCTGCGCGGCGCGGATAACGAGATTTACGGCATGGCGCAGGGCAACCTTGCCGTCGGCGGCCTGGGCGTGTCCGGCGCCGATGGCAGCCAGGTGTCCGTCAATATTCCCTCGGCCGGCCGTATTCCCGGCGGCGCGACGGTGGAACGCGCGGTCGCGACCGGGTTCGACACCGCGCCGACGCTGACCTTCAACCTGGCCGAAGCGGACCTGACCACGGCGCTGCGCGTCGCGGACGGCGTAAACCATGCCTTTGGCGACCGCCGCGCCCGCGCGATGGACGCCGTATCGATCGCGATCGACGCCGCGCCGGGCGCGGAAGATCGCATCATGATGATGGGCATGATCGAGAATATCGAGATTTCGCCCGCAGATGCGCCGGCCAAGGTGATCGTCAACGCGCGCACCGGCACGGTCGTCATCAACGGCGCGGTCAAGATCCATCCGGCCGCGGTCGCGCATGGCAAATTGACCGTCAGCGTCAACGAAAGTCCGCGCATTTCCCAGCCTGCGCCCTTCAGTCAGGGGCAGACCGCGGTGGAGCAGTCGACCAGCATCAGCATCGACGAGCAAAAAAAACCTATGGTTAATTTTAAAGGCGGGGCGTCGCTGGCCGATATAGTCAAGGCGGTCAATGCGATCGGGGCTTCCCCGGCGGATATGGTCGCGATCCTCGAAGCCTTGAAACAGGCGGGCGCGATGAAAGCCGAATTGGTGGTGCTGTGATGCAGGTAGCGACGACAACCTCCCCCGCCACGGTCAGCGCCAGCGCCGGGCAATCGAACAAGGCGTCGCTGCAAAAGGTGGCGCAGCAGTTCGAGGCCGTGTTCCTGCGCCAGATGATCGGCGCGATGCGATCGGCCAGCCTGGCCGAGGGCATCGACGATTCCGCCGCGACCCAGCAGTTTCGCGACATGGCCGATTCCCGCACCGCCGACGCGATGGCGAGCAAGGGCGCGATGGGCATCGCCGAATTGCTGCTGAAGCAATTTGGCGACCGGGTAAGCGATACGCCCGTCGCTGCCGCCACGGCGAGCACGGGGTCAGGCGCATGAGCGACCTTTTCATCATCGGTTCTTCGGGTACGAAAGCCTATCGGTCGGCAATGGCCGCCATCGCCGAGAATATCGCCAATGCCAGCACCAGCGGCTATGCGCGCCGGTCGGTGACGACGATCGAATCCGGGTCGTCCACTTCGACGATGGCCACCTATATCTCCCGCGCGAATTTCGGCGGCGTGCAGGTCGCCGGCATCAATCGCGCGTCCGACCCCTATCTCGACGCGTCGGTCCGCAACACCGGCATGGCGCTGGGCAGCGCAACGTCGCGCCTGCGCTGGCTGACCGATTCGGAAAATGCGCTTAACGACACCGGCACCGGCATCGGCCAGCTGATGACCGGCATGTTCCAGAATATGGAGAAGCTGGCGGCGAGCCCCGGCGATACGTCGCTGCGCGTCACCACGCTCGACAGCATCAGCCGCGTCGCCCAGTCCTTCAACCAGACCGGCGCCGATCTGAAGGCCGTGTCCGAAGGGATAGCGACCGAGGGCCAGGCATCGGTGGCCACGATCAACCGGTCGCTGGCGTCACTGGCGGACATCAACAACAGCCTGCTGCGCGCGCAGCCGGGCACGTCGGCTTATGCGCAGCTGCTCGACAGCCGCGATTCGGCGTTGCAGACGCTGTCGGAAAATATGAACGTCACCGTCAGTTTCGGCGCGCATGACAGTGCGGAGATCAGCTTTGGCGGCCAGACGCTGGTCACCGGCGACAGCGCGACCAGCCTGTCCATGGCCGCCAATGATGATGGCACGCTCTCGCTCAGCCTGGCGGATGGCACGGCCTTGACTGCTCCTGCAAACGGCACGCTGGGCGGGCTTTTTTCCGCGGCGGACACCGTTGCCGATCGCCGAACAACTGTGGACGCGCTGGCCGCGCAATTCGTCACCGACGTCAATGCCTGGCACGCGCAAGGGCGGACCGATGCGGGCGCGGCGGGCGGCGCATTGCTGGCCGGCACGACCGCGGCGACACTGTCCGCGCTGGTGACCGATCCGACCCAGCTTGCGCTCAAATCGGCCGACGGGACGCTCAACGGTAACCTTCTTAACGTCAGTGCCGCGCTGCGCGGCAATGGCAGCGTCGAACAGAATTGGACGAATTTGATCGCGTCCCAGGCGACGTTGCTCGCATCGACCAAGGCGGAATATGACACGGCGAGCAGCCGCAACGACCAGTCGGTCGCCGCGCGCGAAGCGGTGAGCGGCGTCGATCTCGATATGGAGGCCGCCGACCTGCTCCGCATTCAACAAGCCTACTCGGCCTCCGCCAAGATCCTGCAGATCGCCAAAGAGACGATCGATTCTATCATGAACATCATCTGACGGAGGGACTGAGCCATGGTAGGTATCACCAACAAGATCATGCTCGCCGAAATCCGGCGACAGCAGAAATTGTCGCAGGACATCGTCGACGGGCAGACCGCGATTTCGACCGGGATCACGCTCAACAAGCCGTCGGATGATGCGCTGGCCTGGGTTCAGGTGTCCGATATCGGCCGCGCCCAGGCGCAGCAGGCCGCCTGGCAGGCCAATATCAGCTATGGCAACGCTCGCTCGGGCAATGCCGAAGCCAATCTGTCGGAAATCGACAATCTGCTGACGCGCGCGCAGGAACTGGTGACGTCGGCCCGCAACGGCTCGCTCAACGCCACCAGCCGCGCCGCGATCGTCGAGGAAATGTCGACCATCCGCACGACGATTACCGAATTGCTGAATCAGAAAGATTATCAGGGCGTGTCCGTCTTCGATGACGGGCAAAGCGTGCTGGTGCCGGTCAGCAAGGGCCTCAACCTGGCGGTCGTGGGCACGCGGCAGGACGTATCCGAAGGCATCGACGTCAACGGCACGCCCATGTCGATCGACGACGTTCTGGCCCAAAGCATCGCCGCGGTCCAAAGCGGTGACGACACGGCCATCGCCGCCTCTCTGGAAGGTGTGCAGTCCGCGCAGGGCCATATCACCGTCGAACAGGCGAAGCAGGGTGTGCGCAGCGACCGGCTGGACGTGGTCGGCACGCGGCTGACCGACATCGGCCTGGACCTCAAGGAACGCCGGGCCGAGCTGGAATCGACCGATCTTCAGGACGTGATCGCCAAATTCAAGGCGCAGACGCTGCAACTGGATGCGGCGCAATCGACCTTTGCGCGGATCAACCAGCAGACCCTGTTCGACCTAATCAGCTGATCGCCTGCGAAAAAGCGGTGCGGTCCTAAACCGGACGCTAACCAGTCCGTATTAACCACAAGGACACAGCGTCGGACACGACGCGGGGAGCCACCGCCTCCGGGCGCGTCAATCGGGGATTTTCATGTTCGCAGCCATCGGCCTTGTCATTCTGATCGTCATGGTGTTCGGCGGGTTCGCCTTCACCGGCGGCGACCTTGGCCCCGTGTTGCACGCCCTGCCCCACGAAATGCTCATCATCGGCGGCGCGGCCGTCGGGGCGCTCGTCATCGGCAATAGCGGCGCTGACTTAAAAGCGCTGGGCGGCGGCCTGGGCAAGGTGTTCAAGGGCGCCAAGTACAAGAAGCAGGATTTTCTCGACTGCATCTTCCTCGTCAGCAAGCTGATGAAGACGCTGCGCGTCGAAGGGCCGGTCGCGCTGGAACCGCATATCGAAGACCCCTCCAGCTCCACCATCTTCACCGAATATCCCAAGCTGATGAAGGACAAGGCGCTGGTCCACCTGATCAGCGACACGCTGCGTCTGGTCGTCATTTCGTCCGGCACGCTCGACCCCCATGCGGTCGAAGACGTGATGGACAATGCGCTCAAGACCCATCACCACGAAGCGATCAAGCCGGCCGACAATCTGCAAGGGCTGGCCGACGCCCTGCCCGCGCTCGGCATCGTCGCGGCGGTTCTGGGCGTGGTGAAGACCATGGGATCGATCGACCAGCCGCCCGCCATTTTGGGCGCGATGATCGGTTCGGCGCTGGTCGGCACCTTCCTGGGCATTTTGCTCGCTTATGGCATGGTCAATCCATTCGCCAACCGTTGCCGCAGCGTGATCGAGGCGGACGGGGCGATCTACCATGTCGTCAAGCAGATCATCGTCGCCTCGCTCCACGGCCATCCGCAGCCGCTGGTGATCGAAGCCGCCCGTTCAGGCCTGACCCACGCCAACCAGCCCGGCTTTGCCGAAGTGTTCGACGGCATGCGGGGCAAATAAGCCATGGCGGAAAAGAAACGCGGCGCGAACGAGCCGGAACCGCGGCCGATCATCGTCAAGAAGATCATCGTCGAAGGGCATGGCGGCCATCATGGCGGCGCGTGGAAGGTCGCCTATGCCGATTTCGTGACGGCTATGATGGCCTTCTTCCTGCTGATGTGGCTGCTGGGCGCGACCACGGAAAAGCAGCGCAAGGGGCTGGCCGACTATTTCACGCCGACGCTGGTGCAGATGAAGGAAAATTCAGCCGGGTCGAACGGCATGTTCGGCGGCGACAGCATGATGGGGAAGGAAAATTACCCGACCACCGGCGGTCAGGGCAATATGGCCATCACCATCCCGCGCGACGCCAGCGGCACGAAGGACCAGGGCGGCAAAGCAACCCGCGCCGCCGACCGGCAGAAATTTGAATCGATCAAGAAGAGCCTGGAAGAGCGCATGATCGCCAAGGGGCTGGGCAAGCTGCGCAAGAATGTCCGCTTCACCGAAACGCGCGAAGGGTTGCGCATCGACCTGATCGACGAGGCTGATTTCGCGATGTTCGCGATGGGCACCGATCGGCTGGTCCCGCAGGCGCGCGCGTTGATTTCCGAAGTCGCGACCGTGTTGCAGACCATGCCCAACCCGCTGATCGTGCGCGGCCATACCGACGGCCTGCCCTATGCATCGGGCCGGACCATGACCAACTGGATGCTGTCGTCCAGTCGCGCCGAAACGACGCGCAAGACGCTGGCCGACAGTGGCATCGGCAATGCGCGCTTTGCCCGGATCGAAGGCGTGGCCGACCGCGAACCCTTCATCAAGAACGACGCCTATGATCCGCGCAACCGGCGCATGTCGATCATCCTGGGCTGGACTCGCGGTGGCGGCGACGCCGACGACGACGCGCCGGACGCGGCGACCAAGGCCGCGATCAAGGAACGCGACAATCCCCTGCGCGTGGCGAAGGAACAGGCGCAGAAGCTGGACATGGGCGGCACCGGCCTGCCCAATGGCGCAGCGCTGATCAACCCGGCCGCACCGGGAACGTCTAACAAGCCGGGCAAGCATTGATCAGTACGGAAGTGACGAAAAGGGTGGGGAGCGGACTGTCGGGTTTGTCCGAGGCTTCACGCGAAAGGTGACCTACAAATCTCGTCACCCCAGCGAAGGCTGGGGTCTCGTGCGAGAGCACGCATCGGTTGGGCTTGGCACTTGCGCAAGCGTAGCGCGTCGTCGCCTGAGACCCCAGCCTTCGCTGGGGTGACGGTAGGAGCGGCGCACGCTTCTGGTCGTTAGCTAACCTTTAACCCGGCAACACCAAACTCGCTTCCAGCCCGCCTTCGGGCCGGTTCGCCAACCGCAATTCGCCCTGATGCTCCGCCATGATCGCGCGCACCAGCGCGAGGCCCAGGCCCGAACCGCCGGTTTCGCGATTGCGTGAGCCTTCGAGGCGGGTGAAGGGTTCCAGCATCTCTTCCATCCGGTCCTCCGCAATGCCCGGCCCTTCGTCGGCGACGGCGATGCGGATCGTGCCATTTTCATGCAGCACCGAGACATGGGCGCGATCACCATAGACGATCGCGTTTTCGATGAGGTTGCGCAGCGCGCGGCGGATTTGCTGGGGCCGCACGAAGGCGACGGCGCGGTCGCTGTCGGCTAGGTCGACCGGCGATCCCAGCTCGATGAAATCCTCCACCACGGCGTCGGAGAGCGCGGCCAGATCGACCTTCTGCGCGGCCTGCGTGCTGCGACCCGCGCGGGCGAGCGAGAGGATATCCTCCAGCATCCGGTTCATTTCATCGATCGTTTCGGACATGCGCGCGCGCTCGGCATCATCCTCCACCGATTCGGTGCGGACGCGCAGCGAGGCGAGCGGGGTGCGCAGGTCGTGGCCGATCGCGCCCAGCATCCGGTCCTTTTCGTCCAGCATGGCGATGATGCGCGCGCGCATGGCGTTGAACGCCATGGTGAGGTCGCGCACATCGCCCGGCCCGCGTTCGTCCACCGCGTCGGCCGCGCCGGTGCGGGCGAATTGCTGGGCAGAGCCGGTGAGCTGTTTCAGCGGACGGGCGAGGCGACTGCCAACCCAGAGCAGCGGCAGCAGGACGATGACATAGAGGATGAGGGTCTGGCCGATCAGCCAGCCGCCAAAGCGCGCCGGGGGATTGCCGCTGCGGGCTTCGGCCGTGACCCATTTGCCCGCTTCATATTCCACCGCCACTACCAATCGTCCCGCACGCGGACCGCGCGGGCCATCGCCGGTCGTACGCATCCGAATCCGCTCCCAGCGGCGCAGCGGCATGACGCGATCATCCTCTACCGCCACCACCGACCGGGCGGCCAGGCCGATGTCGGACAACATGGTTTCGGCCCGTTTCTCGATATCCGGGCGCGGTTTGCCGGTCAGCACCGGTCGCGCCGTGCTGAACCGCACCGCGCGGGGACCGTCACGATCCCGGTCGGCGCGATCGGGTCGATCCGGCCGGTTGGGACGACCCGGCCAACGGTCCGGGCGATTGTCCAACGCATTGATGATACGAAACACGGCGGGCGCCGTCTGGCTGGTCAGTTGCACGCGATTGCGTTCCTGCAACAGCAGGACGAAGTTGATCGATTGCGCGACGAACAAAGCGATCGCGACCAGGGCAATGATCTGGCCGACCAGGCTTTGCGGCCAGAGGCGGAACCGCTTCACAGTTTGCGGACTTCGGTCGACAGGGTGTAGCCACCGCCCCACACGGTCTTGATGAGCGTCGGATTCTTCGGGTCCGGCTCGATCTTCTTGCGCAGGCGGCTGATCTGGTTGTCGATCGCCCGGTCGAAGGCGTTCGCCTCCCGCCCCTGGGTGATGTCCAGCAGCTGGTCGCGGCTCAGTACGCTATTGGGGCGCGTGGCGAAGGCGAGCATGAGATTATATTCGGCGGTGGACAACGGCAGCGACACGCCTTCGGCATCGACCAGCGTGCGCTCCTGCGTCTTGAGCATCCAGCCGGCAAAGCTGTAGTTCGCGCCGTCGGGCGCTGTCACGCGCTGGCCGCCGGTGGCGACGCGGCGGAAGATCACCTTGATCCGGGCGACCAGTTCGCGGGGCGAAAAGGGCTTAAGCACATAATCGTCCGCGCCCATTTCCAGGCCGACGATGCGGTCCGTTTCTTCGGTGCGGGCGGTCAGCAGGATGACGGGAATCTCGGTCGTTTCGCGGATATGGCGGCAGAGCGACAGGCCGTCCTCGCCCGGCATCATGATGTCGAGGATCACCATGTCGATCGCATTGGCGGCGAGGCGCAGCCGCGCTTCCGACGCGCTTTCGACGGCGGTGACGCGAAAACCGTTGCGGCCCAGATATTGGGCCAGCGGTTCGCGGATCGAACGCTCGTCATCGACGAGGAGGAGGTGGGGTCGGTCGCTCATGCTGCCTGTCTGTCATGGCTGGGTAAAGGTTGGAAGGGCGAAGGCAAAAGGGGGGGAAGCCTTCGCCCTTCCATATGGGGCGGCGCGGGTGCGGAGCCAGGGGAGGAACCCCGCGTCCTGCGCCACCGGATCAGTGCGCAATCAGTGCGCGATCAGTTCTGGGGCGGGGGCGGCGGACCCTTGCGGTCCTTCCATTCGGCCCGCATCGCCTGACGCCCCGCCTTCATCTCGTCGGCGGTGACGAAGCCGTCCTTATTCGTGTCCGCCTTGTCGAACATGGCGACCGGGCGGGCCATAAATTCGGCCTTGGTCATCGTGCCGTCCTTATTCGCGTCACCAAAGCCGCCGCCCGGACCGCCATGGCCCATCATGCCGCCACGACCGGGGCCGCGATGGCCGCCCTTGCCCCAACCGCGCCCGTCGGGCTTGCCTGCCTCGGCGCGGCGTTCCTGACGTTTGTCGGCGCGGGCATCATGGCCGGCGGTGAATTCGGCTTTGCTGATCTGGCCATTTTTGTCGGCGTCGAGCGCGGCGAAGCGGGCGTCCTGCCGCTGCTGGCGCATCGCGTCGCGATCCTTCTGGGTGATCTGGCCGTCGCGATCGACGTCCATCTTCGCAAAGCGGGCTTCCAGACCGGCGGTCAGTTCCGCCTTGCTGATCTTGCCGTCCTTGTTGGTGTCCGCCATGGCCATCATGCCGCCACGGGGACCGCGCGGGCCATCCGGGCCGGGCTGGGCATGAGCGAGATGGGTTGCCGCCAGGCCGCCAACGAACAGCGAACCAACCGCAACGGTGGTGAAGAATTTGCGAAGCATGTCTGTCTTCCTTTTTGCATCTGTTGGGCGGCATGTCCGCTGCCCTTGACGATGTTTATGGAAGGAAGTTGTCCCGCAGATATGTCACGCCGCCCGCTAGTTTGTCGCATAGTGTAACGGGCGGCGGCATTTTCATTCCCGGTCGCGACGGCCCAGCAGACGCAAACGCAGCGCATTGAGCTTGATGAAGCCCGCCGCGTCGCGCTGGTCGTAGGCGCCGGCGTCGTCTTCGAAGGTCACGACCTTTTCGCTGTAGAGCGAGTAAGGCGATTTGCGGCCGACCACGGAAACGCTGCCCTTGTAGAGCTTCAGGCGAACCGTGCCGGCTACCTTTTCCTGGCTGTAGTCGATCGCGGCCTGGAGCATCTCGCGCTCCGGGCTGAACCAGAAGCCGTTGTAGATCAGCTCGGCATATTTAGGCGCGAGTTCGTCTTTCAGGTGCGCCGCGCCGCGGTCGAGCGTCAACTGCTCGATGCCGCGATGGGCGAGATGATAGATGGTGCCGCCCGGCGTTTCGTACATGCCGCGCGACTTCATGCCGACGAAGCGGTTTTCGACCAGGTCGAGGCGGCCGATGCCATGTTTGCGACCATATTCGTTGAGCGTTTCCAGCAGGGTCGCGGGCGACATGCCGACGCCATTGATCGCGACGCCATCGCCCCGTTCGAAATCGACGGTGATATATTCGGGCGCATCGGGCGCGTCTTCCGGGTTTACCGTGCGCGAATAGACATAGTCAGGGACTTCATCCCACGGATCTTCCAGCACTTTGCCCTCGGAGCTGGTGTGCAGCATGTTCGCGTCGGTCGAAAAGGGGCTTTCGCCGCGCTTGTCGCGCGGGATCTGGATCTGATGCTTTTCGGCAAATTCGATCAGCTTGGTGCGGCTGGTCAAATCCCATTCACGCCAGGGGGCGATCACCTTAATATCAGGGGCGAGACCGTAATAGCCCAGTTCAAAGCGCACCTGGTCATTGCCCTTGCCGGTTGCGCCATGGCTGACGGCGTCGGCGCCCAGCATCCTGGCGATCTCGATCTGGCGCTTGGCGATCAGCGGTCGGGCGATCGAAGTGCCGAGCAGATAGAGGCCTTCGTAGAGCGCATTGGAGCGCATCATCGGGAAGACATAATCCTTTGCGAATTCCTCGCGCAGGTCGTCGATGAAGATATGTTCTTCCTTGACGCCCATCAGGCGCGCCTTGGCGCGGGCCGGCTCCAGTTCCTCGCCCTGCCCCAGATCGGCGGTGAAGGTCACCACTTCGCACTGATAGGTCTGTTGCAGCCATTTCAGGATCACGCTGGTATCGAGACCACCGGAAAAGGCGAGGACGATGCGATTGATCTTGTCTGGTGTCGGGGCTGGCATGGCTGGGGCGATTCTTCCGTAAAAGGGGCGCGGGTATGACCGGCGCGCCGGTAACAGGCGGGGGGCCAAAGCGCAACCGATGGGCTCCATGAAAAAAGGACGGAAAGCCGGTTGGCCTTCCGTCCCATGGGGGTTCAGCTTGCGCTGCTAGTTAGCGGGTGCGCGGCTTCAGGAAGCCCGACGGCACGCGATCATTGCCGAAGCGATAGACGGTCTGGCTGCGGTCCATGGCCGCAGCAGGAGCCGGCTCCGCATGGGTCGTCTGCGGCGCGGGCCGAGCAGTCGCGGCGGCTTCGCGCTGGGCGATCAGATGCTGGGCGCGGCGCAGCCTCTTGGTCCGGGTGAGGAACGGGTTGTCCGCGCTGGGCGCAGCGGCGACCATTGCTTCGAGCGTCGCATCCTCCGTCTGTGCCGTAGCCAGCGCCGGGCGGGGCATGATCGCAGCCATCACAGGAGCAGGCGTCAGGGGAACGGGCGCAGGCTCGAACGTCGTAACCGGCGCGATGCCGGCGTCAGCGACCGCTTCATCGGGACGACGACGGCGCATCAACGCAGCGCCGCCCAGACCCAGCAACAGCATTGCGCCACCACCCAGCGCCCAGAGCATTGCTTGGTCAGAGCGCGCGACCGATTGCGCCGCCGGGGCGGCCGGAGCGGCCTCCTGCACCGGCACAATGGCCGGGGCCGACTGAACAGGCGGTGCCGTCTCGACCGGCGAGGGGGCGACCGGGGTCACGGCGGCAGGGCGGGCAGCGACGGGTTCAGCCGTGCGGTTGACCGTTCGCGCAGCGGAGGGAGTCGGCACCTGACGAGGCTTGGCGGCCTGGGCCGCAGCCTGTTCGGCTTCCGCAGCGGCCGTCGCGGCGGCTATACGTTCCTCCAGCGGCGGGGTGGCCTGCACCACCGGCTGGCTAGGGGTAAATTCAGGCGTCGGCGTGGCAGTCGGCGCTGCGATAAGATCAGGTGCCGACATCACCGGCACCGGCGCAGCGGGGGCAGCTTCCGGCGCGACCGGCGGCGCAGCGGCCTGCGCCAGCAGCGGGGTTGCAGTCAAAGCCAGAACAGCGGCGATCGCGGCCCTGGCGGGGCGGTTTGTGCGAATATTTCCAGTCATAGCAGGGCACCAACGGCCGACCGGGCGATTCAACGCAGACACGGGATCGGATTCGCGACGAATTGTGACGGTTCGGGGACAAGGTGAACAACATGAATAAGCGTTCATCTCAATATGAACGGATTATTTACAGAACAGGCGGGATATCTTCCAAATACTCACTATAAATATAGTGCAAAGTTCTAATCGTTTTCTGACCCGCGTCTTGCACCGTCCAGTAGAGCGGCACGGCGCTGCTCCTCTTGCGCATCCGCCAGCCGTTGCGCCTTAGTGCGCCCGAAACGCACGCGATTTTCCTGTGCCGCCTGCGCCTTGTCCACGCGCGCCTTCGCCTTGCGCGCCTGACGCAGATTGACGATGTTGGTCATGATCGGTCTTTCCATCGCTTCTGTGCCGCCACCCGATCATAAACTTGCCGCGGGCGACTTGCCAATCGGCATCGGCTGTCGCCATGGTCGGCGCTTTCCGTTCCAACCCCCTCTGCTCCAACATTGCGAAGATTCATGACCAGCATCCACGATGTCGCCGCGCTCGCCCAGGTATCGATCAAGACGGTGTCGCGCGTCGTCAACAAGGCGCCCAATGTCAGCCCGGAATTGCAGGTGCGGGTGGACGCCGCGATCAAGCAATTGGACTATCGGCCCAACCAGTCGGCGCGGCGGCTGGCGGGGGGCAAGTCCTTCATGATCGCCTTCCTCTATAACAATCCCGCGCCCGGCTATGTCAGCCGCATCCAGATCGGCGCGGCCTGGCGATGCCGCGAACTGGGCTATCATCTGGTGGTGGAGCCGATTTCGCCCGGTGGTGAGGAACGGTTCGAAGTGCTCGATCGGCTGGTGGCGGCGCTGCGCCCCGACGGCGTGCTGCTGGTGCCCCCGCTGTCGGACGATGAAGGGCTGCTGGCCCGACTGGCGGAAATGAAGCTGCCCTATGCCCGCATCGCCGGGTCCGTGGTCGCGGCAAGTTTCACCATCCACACGCCAGAGCGCGCCGCAGGGCGCATGGTCGCCGACCATCTGATCGCGCTTGGCCATCGCCGCATCGGCGTCATCACCCCGCCCTCGACCCACCGGGCGGCGCTGCGCCGGGTCGAGGGATTTCGCGACGGGCTGGCGGCCGCGGACATCGCCGTCGACGAGGCGCTGTTCGTCCAGGGCCGGTTCGACTTCGCGTCCGGCATAGAGGCGGGCGAGGCGTTGCTGGCGTTGCCGCGGCCACCGAGCGCCATTTTCGCCACCAATGACGAGATGGCGTTGGGCGTGCTGACGCTGGCGCACCGTATCGGGTTGCGCGTGCCGAAGGATCTGTCGGTGACCGGGTTCGACGACACATCGGCAAGCCTGACATCCTGGCCGCCGCTGACCACCGTGCGCCAGCCGCTGGAGGATATGGGTCGGTCCGTGATCGACGCGCTCGCCAACGGACCGGTCGATGCGCCGGAATTTCTGTTCACGCTGGTGGAAAGGGGCAGTTCGGGACCGCCATCGCCGGGCCGCTGAAACAGCGTGGAGCGGGTAGCGGGGATCGAACCCGCATCACAAGCTTGGAAGGCTAGTGCTCTACCATTGAGCTATACCCGCCCGGCAGGCGGTCGCCCTGCCATCATCGGGTGGCGCTCGTCAACAGTCCATTGCACGGGATCGCGAAGATCGCCCTTAACCCCCTTCGATATTTCCTCTATCACCGCGCGATGGACAGCCCCTCCCTGCGCCAGTTGGACATATTCGCGCAGATGGTGGCGGCGGGCGGCGTCGTGCGCTGCGCCCATGCGCTGGGCGTCGAGGTCGAGCAGGTGCTGCGCGACCTGGCGTCGCTGGAGATGCGGCTGGGCTATCGCCTGTTCGAGGATTTGGACGGGGCGGCGCGGTTGACGCCGGCAGGGCGCAAGACGGCGCAGGCGATGACGCTGCTGAGCGAAGATCGGCTCGCACCGGTGGAGGAGGAGGCACCAGCGCCAACACCCCAGCCCGCCACGGCCGTCCCGGCCATACCGGAAGGCCCACCCCGCCAAATCATCACCCTGGCCGCGCCGCCGCCCGTTTTCGGCCATTTCCAGGATGCGCTGGCCGCGTTCGAGGCGGCGAACGAGGATATCGCGATCACGCTGGACCTGCATGTCCACACGGCGCAGGAGGCGGCAGTGGCGCTGGCCAATGGGCGGGCCGACATCGCCTATTTCTATGCGCTGGAGGAGCCGGAAGACCTCAAGTCCCGCTATGGCTGGTCGGAACCGCTCAACCTCTATGCCGATAGCGGCCATCCCCTGGCGCGGGCCGACAGCGTCAGCCGCGACGACCTGTCCATGACGCCGATGCTGTCGCTGGAAAGCCGCAGCGGCATGCGCGACATCATCGATGCGGCGTTGGCCAAGGGCCGGGTGCGCAATGTGATGCCGCTGCTGGAAAGCGACAATATGTTCGAGATCATCGCCGCGCTGCGCGATGGCGCGGGCTGTTTCGCGGCGTTCGGTACATTGGCCCGCGACCTTGGCCGAATGAGCGGGATCAGGCGGCTGGCGCTGGACATTCCCCTGCCCGCCGTCGAAATTCGCCAGTCGGTGGCGCCCCGCGCCGCGGAAAAGCCGGCGGTCGAGGCGCTGGCGGAATTTCTCTTCCTCTGATTGGACGCAATATGTCGCGTCGCAGCAAAAATGCGGCGAAGCGATCTTGATATGATGTATCATACTAGATACAGGATCACATAGACTAGAACCAAAGGGTTGATCCTCATGTCCCGCTTTCCGATGCTGCGCGCAGGCTGCGCCGTTACCGCGCTGTGCCTTGGCCTTCCCGCTCTCGCCAAGACCTCACCGACCCCGGATGCCGGCGATCAGGCTTATCATGACGCGCAGGCCAATATCGTCGTGACCGCGATCATCCCGCGCAAGCAGGGCGACATCTTGTCGGGCACAACGGTCATTACCGGACAGAAATTGACGCGCGAATTGCGCTCCACCATCGGCGAAACGCTAGCGCGGCAACCGGGCGTGTCGGCCACGTCCTTTGGCCCCAACGCATCGCGCCCGGTGCTGCGCGGCTTCCAGGGCGAACGCGTGCGCATCTTAACCGATGGCATCGGCAGTTTCGACGTGTCGAACACATCGGTCGATCATGCCGTGGCGATCAACCCGCTGACCGCCGACCGGATAGAAGTGCTGCGCGGTCCGGCCGCATTGCTGTTCGGATCGTCCGCAATCGGCGGGGTGGTCAATGTGATCGACAGCCGCATCCCGCGCCGCGTGCCCGACGAACCGGTGCATATCGACGCAATCGGCACCTATGGCAGCGCCTCCAACGAGCGCACCGGATCGGGCGAGGTCGAAATCCCGCTGAGCGACACGTTCGTCGTCCATTTCGACGGCAGCTATACCAAGACCGGCAACCTTGACACCGGTAGCTATATCCTGACCCCGGCATTGCGCGCGCAGGCGGCGGCGAGCGGCGACGCGGACATCGAGGGGCTGTCTGCCCTGCGCGGCAAGCTGCCCAACAGCGCGGCCGAGACATGGGAAGTCGCGGGCGGCGCGGCGCTCATCACCGATGGCGGCAATCTGGGCTTTTCGGTCGCCCATACCGACAATTTCTATGGCGTGCCGGTGCGTTATGCGACGGAAGCAGGTGGTGATGCAGAACAGGTGCGGCTGCACATGAAGCAGGACCGGGTCGATATGCGCGCGGAATTGCCGGTCAACGGCAGCCTGCTGGAATCGATCCGCTTCCGCGCGGGCTTTGCCGATTATCAGCATCAAGAAATCGAGGATACGGGCGAGGTCGGCACCACCTTCTACAACCAGTCAATGGAATCGCGGCTGGAACTGGTCCAGGCCAAGCGCGGCGGCTGGGACGGCGCAGTCGGCGCGCAATTCTTCACCCGGAAATTCTATGTCGTGGGCGAGGAAAAGTTCCTGCCGCGCAACCAGACCGACCAGTTGGGCATCTTCACGCTCCAGTCGATCGACCTGGGGACGACGCGGGTCGAGGTCGGCGGGCGCTTTGAACATACCGACGTCAGCGCGGACGCCGACGCGACTTTGTTCAACCCGGCCTATGACCGTGATTTCAACACCGTGTCCGGGTCAATCGGCGCGAGCCATGAACTGGCGCCGGGCTGGCGGCTGGGCCTGAACCTGTCGCGCACCGAGCGCGCGCCGTCAGCGGAGGAGCTATATGCTCGCGGCAATCATGCCGGCACGCAGGCGTTCGAGGTGGGCAACCCCAATTTCGGCAAGGAAAAAAGCTGGGGTGTCGAAGGCACGCTGCGGGGCCAGGGCGAAGGCTACACCATCGCCCTGTCCGCCTATCACAACTGGTTCAGCGGCTATATCTATGACGCGCTGGTGGACGACAGCGCCTGCATGGCGGTGAATGGCGGCGCAGAACTGGAATTTCCCTGCTACCAATATAATCAGGCCGACGCCCGCTATCTGGGCTTCGAGGCGGAAACCACGGTCAAGCTGGCGCAGGTCGGCGGCTATGCGATCAATCTGGACGGGGTGGCCGATTATGTCCGCGCGACGATCAAAGGCAATGGCCCGGCGCCGCGCATTCCCCCGCTGCGCCTGCTGGGCGCGCTGGAAGCGCAGGGCGACCGGCTGAGCCTGCGCGGCGAGGTGGAGCATAGCTTCGCGCAGAACCGCACCGCGGTGCGGGAGACGGATACGGACGGCTTCACGCTGGTCAATGCGTCGGTTTCCTGGAAGCCACTGAAGGGCAATGACCGCACCACGCTGACGCTGTCGGCGAACAATATCTTCGATGTCGAAGCGCGACGCGCGGCCAGCTTTCTCAAAGATTATGCGCCGCTGCCCGGCCGCGACATCCGTCTAACCGCGCGCCTGTCGATCTGACGCAGACGCAATCGGCCCCTTGGCATGACATAAGGGGCCGATTGCGAAATATGACAATATCGTTACAAGGCGCGGATGGAACGCGCGGCGGGCAAAAAGATTGAGCAGGGCCAGGCTCCAGGGCGGGTCCGCTGATGCGCCAGATTGCCGCCCTGCCCTATACCACCGCCGCCGACGGATCGATGCAGATCCTGCTGATCACATCGCGCGAGACGCGGCGCTGGGTGATCCCCAAGGGCAATCGCATCAAGGGGCTGGCCGGGCACCGCGCCGCCGAGCTGGAAGCCTATGAAGAAGCGGGCATCCATGGCATCGCCTGTCCCGCGCCGCTGGGCCACTACCGCTATGACAAGCGCAAGCGCAAGGGCGGATCGCGCGAGGCGACGGTGGAGGTTTTTCCGCTTGCGGTCACCGGCCACCTGACGCAATGGCCCGAACAGGGCCAAAGGGAACTACGCTGGTTCCCCGTCGCCGAAGCGGCAAAAGCGGTCGACGAACCCGATCTGCAATCGATCATCGCGGCCTTCCGCGAACCGCCCGCCGATCCGGGCTGGTTCCTGCGGCTGCTGCTGGCGATTCGCGACAGACAGAATGAAAGGACTGGAATGCTCCGCTGGTTTCACGCGCTGATGCCCAAGCAGGGGCGGTTCTTCGAGCAATTCGAAGATCATGCCGCGACCCTGGTGTTCGGCGCCGATGCGTTGGCCAAGCTGCTGAAGGGCGGCCCGGACATGACGGCGCATATCAAGGAGATTTCCGACCGCGAACATGAGGCGGACGACATCATCCGCGACGTGTTGCAGGACGTTCGCCGCATCTTCGTCACCCCGTTCGACCGCAGCGCCATCACCGGCCTCATCGGCGTGATGGACGACGCGATCGACCAGATGAACCAGACCGCCAAGGCGATCGCGCTGTATGAGGTCAAGGACTTCGCGCCGCAGATGCAGGATATGAGCGCGCTAATCGTCGAATGCGCGCGCATCACGGCGGAGGCGATGCCCTTGCTGCGCTCGCTCAACCTCAATTCGACACGGCTGCACGATTTGACCGAGCGGCTGGTGAAGCTGGAGGGACATGCGGATATCCTGCACGAGGCGGGCCTGAAGGCGCTGTTCCAACAGGCGCGGGCCGGCAACACGATGGACTTCATCGTCGGCAACGAGATTTACAGCCATCTGGAAAAGGTGACCGACCGGTTCGAGGATGTCGCCAACGAGATTTCCGGCCTGGTCATCGACCACGCCTGATCCGCTCACAGCACATACACCCGTTCGCTTCGAGCCTGTCGAGAAGCGGATAGCGCGCCCATCTCGTTTCTCGACTTCGCTCGAAACGAACGGATTTTCAGGATGCTTCGATCCATGCAGGATAGAGTTTAGCTCGCCATGGACCCTATCGCTCTCCCCCTGCTGATCGCGCTGATCGGTGTCGCCTTGCTGTTCGATTTCCTGAACGGCCTGCACGACGCGGCCAATTCGATCGCGACGATCGTATCGACCCGCGTATTGAAGCCGCAATATGCGGTCGCCTGGGCCGCCTTCTTCAACTTCATCGCCTTCCTCTTCTTCGGCCTGCATGTCGCCGAGACGGTGGGCAAGGGCATTGTCGATGCCGCGATCATCGATCCGCAGGTCATCTTCGGCGCGCTGATGGGGGCGATCGCCTGGAACCTCATCACATGGGGGCTGGGTATTCCGTCTTCGTCCAGCCATGCATTGATCGGAGGCCTGCTGGGCGCGGGCACCGCCAAGGCGGGGCTGGGCGCGGTGGTGTGGAGCGGCGTGTTCAAGACCAGCGCGGCGATCGTCATCTCGCCCGCGGTCGGCCTGTTCCTGGCGCTGATGCTGGTGCTGGTCATCAGTTGGGTCTTTCGCCGCTTCACGCCGCAAGGCGCGGACAGCGTGTTCCGCAAACTGCAACTCGTGTCCGCCTCGCTCTATTCGCTGGGCCATGGCGGCAATGACGCGCAGAAGACGATGGGGATCATCGCGGTATTGCTCTATTCGCAGGGGATGCTGACCGGCGGCTTCCATGTGCCTTTATGGGTGGTGCTGAGTTGCCAGGCGGCGATGGGCCTGGGCACGTTGCTGGGCGGGTGGAAGATCGTCCACACCATGGGGTCGAAGATCACGCGGCTGACCCCGGCGCAGGGTTTCTGCGCGGAAACAGGCGGGGCGATCACGCTGTTCATGGCGACGCATCTGGGTATCCCGGTGTCGACCACGCACACCATCACCGGCGCGATCGTGGGCGTGGGCGCATCGCGGCGGTTGTCGGCGGTGCGGTGGAACGTGGCGTCGAGCATCATCGTCGCCTGGGTCGTCACCCTGCCCGCCAGCGCGGCGATCGGGGCGCTGTTCTATTGGCTGACCCGGTTTTTCTGACGCGGCGTGTTGCAGCGCAGGTGGGAACACCGGTGATGTGGCAGGCAAGCAAAAGGGCGCGGAAATCATCCCGCGCCCTTTGTTATGCAGTCCGTGGCGTCAATTAAGCCACCCGGCCGAGGCGATGGTAGAGATTGGCATATTTGACCGATTCCGGCTGCTCCTGAACCTCGCGCAGATAATGGGCGATGGCGGTGCGGATCAGGCCGAAATCCTCCTGAGAGAAAACGGCGCGCGAACGGGTCGGCTCGCGGGTCTGTTCGATCGTGTCGGTGGTCATGTTGATGTCCTTCGCGGCTGTGCCCGTGGGGGCTGATGGACACCGAGTTAGACAATTGAATCGCATATCGTAAGGCTGATGAGTGGCCACCTGTCATGAATACATTTGGTCATATTGTCATTCTATGACATTATGTCTTTATGGCAGAGCTGACCGATCGTAAACTCTATCTCGGCCCCAAGCTGCGCGTCCTGCGCCGCGAACTGGGCCTCAATCAGACGCAGATGGCGGAGGAACTGGGCGTGTCGCCCAGCTATCTCAACCATCTGGAGCGCAATCAGCGGCCGCTGACCGCCCAGATGCTGCTGCGGCTGGCCAACACCTATGACATCGATATTCGCGATTTCACGGCGCAGGCGCAGGAGGGCGGTCCCGGCGAACTGAGTGAAATACTGTCCGACGCGCTGGTCCGCGACATCGGCATCGCCCGCGACGAAGTGCTGGAGGTCGCGGAAAATTATCCCGGCGTCAGCGAGGCGATCGCCCGCTTCTATCGCGCGCTGAGCGACCTGAGGCGGATGCCGGGCGAGGCGCTGGCGCGCGGCGACGGCCATCCCGCGCCGCTGGTCGCGCCGGTGGACTGGCTGCGCGAGATGATCGCGCGAGCGGGCAATCATTTCGCGGAGATCGACGCGGGGGCGGAGGCGATCGCCGCCACCCTGCCCGACGACCCGACGCTGTTGCAGGCGGAATTGCGCGCGCGGCTGAAGGATCGGCACAGCATGGCGTGCCTGGTGGTGCGCGGCGACGTGCTGGACGGGACGCTGCGTCATTATGACATGCATCGACGGCGGCTGATGCTGAGCGAGCGACTGCCTGCATCGGGCCGCCTCTTCGCCATCGCTTATCATCTGTGCGCGCAAGAACTGGCCGACGCGATCGCCGCGCAGATCGCCCGCGCAGCGCCATCGGACGAGGACAGCCGCCGCTTGGCCGTCATGGCGCTGACCAACTATGCAGCCGCCGCGCTCATCATGCCCTATGACCGTTTCCGTCAGGCGGCAGAACAAAGCCGCCACGACCTGCCCTTGCTCCGCGACCGCTTCGGCGTCTCAACCGAGCAAATGGCGCATCGCCTGACCAGCCTCAATCGCACCGGCGCGCGGGGCATTCCCTTCTTCATGGCGAAGGTCGACCGGGCCGGGATCGTGTCCAAGCGGTTCGATGGCGAAGCCTGGCCGTTTGCGCGCTATGGCGGCACCTGCCCGCGCTGGGATGCGCATGGCGCGCAGGCGGCGGACCGGGTCGCGCCGCAGCTGATCGAGACGCTGGAGGCCAAGCGCTTCGTGACGCTGGCGATCGGCCTGCCGCCGGGCGCGGCGCGGGGCCGATCGGTGATCGCATTGGGGTGCGAGGCCAAACATGCGGCGCGCATAACTCATGCCGACGGCATCGACGTCGATCGGGACGAAGCGACCGGCATTGGTCCAACCTGCCATCTGTGCGAGCGTCGCGCCTGCCCTGACCGCGCATTGCCGCCCGTGACGCGCGGGCTTGACCTGCACAGCTATGAACGCACGATCGCGCCTTTCCCGTTCAGGCGGGTATGATCGACGCGTATCACCATAATATGCCCGCTTTGTCCGGGGCTAGCGGCGGCGGCGCGGGATCTCCTATCGCCTGTAGCAGGTCGATCTCGATCGTGCGGCACATGGCGCTAAGCGGCAGGTCGTGTGGGCTGTAGGCGAACGGATCGACCAGATCGTCGCCGATCGCCAGCACCGCCAGGAACATGAGGCCGGCAACAGTCGATCCCAGCGGCGTCGCCAGCCCCATGGTTTCGACCAGGCCGATGGGCAGCAACAGGCACATCAAATGGGTGAACAGCGTCGGAAAGAAGCGATATTGGACCGGCAAAGGCGTGTTTTTGAGCCGCTCCATACCGCCCTGAGCATTGGCGATATCGACCAGCACCGCCTCCATCGCCGCCTGCTGGATGGTATCGATCCGTCCCTGCCGCCGCGCATCGTCGATGCGCCGCCCGGTGCCGTCGAGCAGGCCATTGGCGATATTGGTGCGCGCCAGCGCCGGATCGTCATCCCCCTTCGCCAGGAAGCGGGCAACATCGGCGTCGGGCTTTTGCCGACGCAGTTGGCAGCGCAAGGCGTGGACATAGGCGATCTGGCGCAGGACGATGGCGCGCTTGGCCTCCCGCGCCTCTTCGGGCAGGAAATTGCGCGCCTGCCGCGCCAAGTTGCGGCTGGCGTTTATCATCAAGCCCCATAGTCCGCGCCCTTCCCACCAGCGTTGATAAGCCGAATTGCTGCGGAACCCCAGGAACAGGACCAGAGCCGACCCGAACAGCGTCAGTGGCAGGGACGGCGCGGTGAAGGGGATGATGAAATAGGTCGCGGTGACGACCACGTCCCATACGAACAGCAGCGCGAGCGGCTTCCATACCTCCCGGACGATCTGCTTGATACCTGGCGTTGCGGTGACGATCATGCCGGCGGACGCCCTGAGCGCGGGCGGGCGGGATGGGGAAGCCTTGCCACGGGATCAGTTGGCGCCAAACGCCTTAGCCGCGGCCATCTCCTCGCCCGCCGGCTTGGCGCGCGTCAGGCGGAACGCCCGCTCGCCATCCTTGCCTGTCGCCTGATCCCGGCGTTCGGCATATTTGTCCGATGCATTGGCCATCGCCTGCGCTACGCCGGACGCGGGGCGCACCGCGAACCAGTCGGCCCGGTCGATCGCGATCAGATAAGCGAGGCTCGCGAGGCCGAAGCTCAGGAGCATGAAGGAACCCGCCGCCTTTTCGATCATCGTGCGGCGATTCTTGTGGTCAGGCTGGTTCATGGGAATGACCTCCATCTGGTGTTGCAGGCCCCCAAACTAGGAAGCCGGCAAGATGGATGCATGGCGCGGCTGTAAGATAATATTGCTGTGCCGCAGCATGGGAGAAAGCCTGGCAGAAACGGGAATAAAGCAATAATTTGTTACGGACCATCAGTCTTAACGACAAATATATTTGCGTTTGCAGCATAACCATTGGGAGCGAAGATAGGCGATCCCGCACCGCCAAACGTAAAAAGGGCCGCCCTTTCGGGCGACCCTCTTGTCATCCTCTCCCCTGAAACAGGGATGGTCCGTCGGCGCCTTATTCGGCCTTCGACTGGAGGTTCACCGCAGCATATTTGCCGCGACGATCGACTTCCAGTTCGAAGTCCAGGCGGTCGCCCTCATTGAGGGCGGCCATGCCGGCGCGTTCGACGGCACTGATATGGACGAAGGCGTCAGGCTGGCCATCATCGCGCTGAATAAAGCCGAAGCCCTTCATTGCGTTGAAGAACTTCACCGTGCCGCTGGAACGCTCGCCGGTCAGCTGACGCTGCGGGCCGCCACGATCGCCACCAGCAGGGGCGCCGAAGCCACCAGCGCGGGGTTCGCGCGCTTCACGCGGCGGACCACGATCGGTGACGGGGAGCGGTTCGCCGTCGATGACCAGATCGGTCGCCGACACCTTGCCGCCACGATCGACCAGGGTGAAGCCGAGCGGCTGACCTTCAGCCAGACCGGTCAGGCCAGCCTGCTCGACAGCACTGATGTGCACGAACACGTCTTCGCCGCCATCGTCACGCACGATGAAGCCGAAGCCCTTCTGCCCGTTGAAGAATTTGACGACACCCTTGCCTTCGCCGACCACCTGGGCAGGCATGCCGCGACCACCGCCGCCACCGCCAGCGAAACCACCGCCGCCGCCGCCAAAGCCGCCGCCGCTACGGCCGCCGCCGCTACGGCCGCCGCCGAAGCCGCCGCCACCGCCGCGATCACCGCCGCCGAAACCTCCACGATCGCCGCCGAAGCCACCACCGCCGCCGCCGCCGAAGCGATCACCGCCGCCGAAGCCGCCGCCAAAGCCACCACCGCCACCGCGGCCGCCCTGATCGTAGAAATTGTCGTCGCCGAAACCGTCGCGCTTATCCTTGCCGCGCCCGCCGCGGCGACCTCTATCAAAACTCATGCCCTGTTAGTCACTTTCGCTTCGCCCCAAGACCAATCGGACAAACACATGTCGGGCGAATGACATGCAGAATCCACCGCAGACGCGGATTTGGGAATCACTATATCAACTTTTCAGCGGCGCGCGAATGATTTTCACTGTCGCGGTCCCGTTCCGTTCCAATTGGACGAAAAGCCCGCAATTTGTGGCGATCCGCGCGCGTCAGTCGGGCTTTGCATCGCCCTGCGCCGCCCGTGCAAAGCCTTAGATTGCGGTGCGACCGCTTTGGCCATAAGGGGAGGACATGACCGTCCATTTCCATGAAGAAGATCTGCCCGCGGGCGTGCTCGCCTCCGGCCCGATCGCCATCGACACCGAAACCATGGGGCTTATCACCCCGCGCGACCGCCTGTGCGTCGTCCAGATCAGCGATGGCAAGGGCGACGAGCATCTCGTGCGCTTCAGCCCCGACAGCGATTATGCCGCGCCCAATCTGCGCGCCGTGCTGGCCGATCCCGATCGGCTGAAACTCTATCATTTCGGCCGGTTCGACCTGGCGGCGATCAAACATTATCTGGGCGTGGTCGCAGCCCCCGTCTATTGCACCAAGATCGCCTCGCGCCTGATCCGCACCTATACCGACCGGCACGGGTTGAAGGAACTGGTGCGCGAACTGCTGGGCCAGGACATTAGCAAGCAGCAGCAGTCGAGCGACTGGGGTGGCCCCATCCTGTCGGACGCGCAGAAGGATTATGCCGCGTCCGACGTGCGCTACCTTCATGCGCTCAAGGCCGAGCTGGACAAGCGCCTGATCCGCGAAGGGCGGATGGAACTGGCCCAGGCCTGTTTCGACTTCCTGCCCCATCGCGCCGAACTCGACCTGGCCGGTTGGCCGGAGATCGACATTTTTGCGCATATGTAAGCTAGGCTGAAAGGTCCCACCATGTCCGTCCAGGCCGATCAGCAACGCGATGTCCGCCGCCAGTGGGCGCAGCCGGGCGGTAGTCACGACCGGCTGGTCGCGCTGCTCAAAAACTGGCTGCCGGTCGCGGTCGGCGTGCTGGCGGCCCTGTTGGCGACCGCGCCCTTCACCGGCGGCGACAAGGTCAGCTTCGTGCTCGACAAGAACAAGGTCGAGGTGGCGAAGGACCGGATGCGGCTGACCGAGGCGCTGTATCGCGGCGAGGACAGCAAGGGGCAGCCCTTCTCCCTGCGTGCTGGCTCAGCTGTGCAGAAAAGTTCGCGCGAGCCGATCGTGGATTTGAACAGCCTGTCGGCGCGCATCCTGCTGTCGGACGGCCCCGCCGTGCTGACCGCGCAAAAGGGGCGATACGACATGGACACCGAGCGGGTCGGGATCGAAGGGCCGGTGCAGTTCGAGGCGGCGGGTGGATATCGCCTGACCACCCGCGACGTCGGCATCGACCTCAAGACCCGGCGGATGCGCAGCGCGGGGCGCGTGGATGGGCGGATTCCGATCGGCACGTTCAGCGGCGACCATCTGGAAGCGGACATGGGCGCGCGCACGGTGACATTGAATGGCCGCGCGAACTTGCGCATCGAGCAAAATGGCCTCAAAGGGCGAAACTGATGACACGCACCCTGATCCTGCTCTCCACCGGCTTTATGGGCGCCGCCGCGATGATGTTCGCGGGCGTTAGCGCGCCGTCCTTCGCGCAGGTGATGATGAATCACGACAGCAATGCGCCGGTCAATTTCAACGCCGACCGGATCGAGGTGCAGGACCGCGCCGACCGCGTCGTCGTGTCGGGCAATGTGGAGGTGACGCAGGCCGGCATGACGCTGAACGCGGCGCGCATGACCGTCGCCTATAGCAAACAGCCGAGCGGCGGATCGAATGGCGTGGACATCGACCGGATCGACGCATCGGGCAATGTCGTCGTGACCAAGGCGGACCAGACCGCGCGCGGCAATGTCGCCATCTACGACCTCAACAGCAAGCTCATCACCATGTTGGGCAATGTGACGCTGACGCAGGGGGCGAACAAGCTGACCGGCGGGCGGTTGGTGATGGATTTGAACAGCGGCCGTTCGACCGTCGACGGGCGTTCGTCGGGCGGCGTGCCGGGCGCCGCGACCAGCCCCAGCGGGCGCGTGTCGGGGACGTTTACGGTGCCGCAGCGGAAGAATTGAGGCTGGGGTCGGCTGACGGGCGGAGTCTGGAAGCGACCATTTTTCGCCCTTGAAAATGCGTTCAGCTTTTCTCGATTGCGGACATTTTGGGTCGATGGCACCATGCCCGGATGCAGCGTTATCCATCCCACCAATCGGTCCCGTCTGCGATCCACGAACGAGTGTTCTTTGTGCTGTGGATTGTCATGTCCGCCTCAGCGATACTCGCAGATGGAATGGAGGTGAATGACCATCCTGATCGAGCGCATGAGATATTTTCGCACATGGGTATCGCGTTATTATGGTGCGTTCCATTTGGCGTGATTGGATTTGTTCTGCGTTGGCGGCGCTTAAAGAAACAGGCGAAGCGGCAAGCCTTCCTTTCTTCCGTTGCGAATTTGAAATAACGTCAGTTGTTCGCCTGTATCAGCGCAAACCTGACAGTCTCCTAACCATCTGTGGACGCCCCGCGCGACGCAAGCGGTAATTTGGAGTATTTGGCGCGTAGTCGGATGCTGCCATCTGTCCGGCCTCTGATGCAGCGATGAAGGCTGCGGGCCCGTATGGGAGTTCGCGGATCGGAACCACATCACCCTAAGCGTGCTGATGAAGCACGGTGGTTAGCCCTGGTTCTTCCGACCCCGTCTCGCCGACTGTTGTGCCATACCCTCCTTCGACCGACTTACGCCCCGACGACCTCTGGTCCGCTTTGGCTTACGCCGCCGCTGCGACCGGAGCAGTGTAATCCTCATTCTTCATCATGAGCGCCCAGACGATGCGCGCTGTCTTGTTAGCGAGCGCCACTGTTACGAGCATGCGTGGCTTGCGCGCCATCATCTGCTCCAGCCATGATCCCTTGGGCGCGCCCCGCTTGCTCGCCTGCAACACCACGGCGCTGCTGCCGATGATCAGCAACCGCCTGAGCGTTCGCTCGCCCATCTTTGAGATCGAACCCAGCTTCTGCTTGCCGCCCGTCGAGTGCTGCCGCGGCGTGAGGCCGACCCATGCGGCAAAGTCACGTCCCTTGGCGAAGGTGCCCGACGGCGGCGCAAGCGCCAGGATGGCAGTTGCCGTGATCGGACCGATGCCCGGGATCGTCATGAGCCGGCGTGCGAGAGCATCTTCGCGCGAACGGCGCACAATCTCCTTGTCGAGTGCGGCGATCTGCCGGTCGAGCATCGCCAGGCTGTCGAGCAGAAGCATGCAGACCGATCGCACGCCCTGGGGAACAGCCAATGGATCGGCGAGCAGCGCGGCAAGCTTTTCCAGATGGGCCAGCCCCTTGGGCGCGATCCAGCCATACTCGGTCATATGGCCGCGCAGGGCATTGCTGATCTGGGTCCGCTGCCGCACCAACAGGTCACGGCCCCGGAACACCATTGCCGCCGCCTGCTGCTCCTCTGTCTTCACCGGCACGAACCGCATGCTTGGTCGCTGGGCCGCCTCGCAGATCGCCTCGGCATCGGCCGCATCGTTCTTCTGACGCTTCACGAACGGCTTCACATAGGCCGGCGCAATCAACCGCACATCATGGCCCAGCTTGAGCAACTCGCGCGCCCAGTGATGCGCGCCGCCGCATGCTTCCAGAACTACCTGGCAACGCGGCTGTGCTGCGAAAAACGGCAACAGCTTCGCTCGGCTGATCTTCTTGCGAAGAAGCACATGGCCCGACACATCTACACCGTGCGCATGAAAAACATGCTTGGCGATATCCAACCTGATTATGCTAACTTCTGACATGGACGCCTCCCTCAAGTGGTGTTCAACACCTCCACTTTGGCACATCGATACCGTCGGGGGGCGTCCACCCCATCACCCTTTATCGCCATAGCAGCACGAAGGCGGCTATATGCGTCCGACCGCCGGTTACTGCGGCGCCAGCGCATCCATGATCTGACGCACAGGGCTGATATCATAGCCTGCCGCCGCAGCCTGCGCTGCCAGCACGTCGGCATTGTCGCCGGCGCGGGCGCGGGTCAGTGCCCAGAGGAGGGTGCTACGCGTGCCGGAACGGCAATAGGCCAGTAGCTTGCCGTCGCCCGCTTGTTCCAGCGCTTGCGCCATCCCGTCGAGCTGCCAGGGGGCAAAGCCGCCATGGGCGACCGGGACGGCGAGATAGGCGATGCCCGCGGTCTTGGCCGCCGCCTCGATCTCTGCGCCGTTGACCTGGCCCGGCTCTTCGTCGTCGGGGCGGTTGTTGATGATGAGGGTGACGCCCTGCGCCTTGGCTTGCTCGATATCATCGACGCTGATCTGCGGGGCGACAAGGATGCGGTCGGTCAGCTTGCGGAACATGGGATGCGTCTCCTTTGACGGACGCCATGCGCGCTCATATCCGAGGTTTCAAGAGACTCGGCAGCGTTCGGGCGCCGGGAAATAGGATTTCATGCGCTTAACTTCGCACATTTCCTGCCGGTTTCGACATTAGATATCCTACCAGCGACATATTGTTTCAACAGGCGTGATCGGCGATGCCAGTATAGCAAGACGGGCGGCGATAGGACAGCCAGGGCCGCCCCCTATCAGAGGAACGGCCGGATCGCGCTGAGGAAGGCGTCGCCCCAGGCGTCGAGCTTCTTCTGGCCGATGCCGCTGATATGGCTCATGGCCCGGATGCTGGACGGGCGCTGTTCGGCCATTTCGCGCAGCGTCGAATCGTGGAAGATCACATAGGGCGGCACGCCCGCCTCCTGCGCCAATTCGCGGCGGCAGGCGCGCAGCGCGTCGAACAGCGGATCGCCGACCGGATTGGCCTCCGCTCCGTTGCGGGCGTTGCGCTTGCCGCGTTCGCGCTTGGGCGGCATCAGGATGCGCACCTCTTCCTCTCCGCGCAGGATCGGCCGGGCGTTGGGGCCGAGCATCAGGCCGCCATGTTCGGTCGTCTCCAGCGCGTCACGGACCAGCAGCGCGCGCGATACCGGGCGCAGCAGCGCGGCGTCTTCGCCGGTCACGATACCATGCACCGAAATCTTGTCATGGCCGCGTTCGCGCACCTTGTCGTTGGGCGCGCCGGTTAGCACCGCCTCGATATGGCCTGCGCCGAAGCTCTGCCCGGTGCGATAGACGGCGGAGAGATATTTACGCGCGACTTGCGTTGCGTCCATGCTGGCCGGGGGCGACAGGCAATTGTCGCAATTGCCGCAAGTGGCGGGCGGCGATTCACCGAAATGGCGCAGCAGGATCGCCCGCCTACAGGTGGCGGTTTCGACCAGTGCGCCAAGCGCCGCAATGCGGGTGCGTTCGCCCTGCTGGCGGCTCGGTTCCAGTTCCATGATGCGCATCCGGGCGCGGGCGAAATCCTCCGCCCCCCAGAAGAGATGCGCGATCGCCGGTTCGCCGTCGCGGCCCGCGCGGCCCGATTCCTGATAATAGCCTTCGATCGATTTAGGGAGGCCCGCATGGGCGACGAAGCGCACGTCGGGCTTGTCGATGCCCATGCCGAAGGCGACGGTGGCGACCATCACCATATCCTCGCTGGCGATGAAGGCGGCCTGGTTGCGGGCGCGCACCGCAGGGTCCAGCCCGGCATGATAGGCGCGGACCGCGCGGCCGCCCTTCCCCAGCGTTTCGGCGAGTTTCTCAGTCGCGGCGCGGGTCTGGGCATAGACGATGCCGGGGCCGGGATTGGCGGCGACCAGATCGCCAAGCTGGCGCGTCAGGCCATCGCGCGGGTGGACGGCGTAGCGGATGTTGGGCCGGTCGAAGCCCGAAATGATGAGGCCGTCGCGCGGGATGCCCAATTGGACGAGGATATCCTCGCGCGTGTGCGCGTCGGCTGTCGCGGTGAGAGCCAAGCGCGGGACGTCGGGAAATTCGTCCAGCAACGGGCGCAACAGGCGATAGTCGGGGCGGAAATCATGGCCCCATTCGGACACGCAATGGGCTTCGTCGATCGCGAACAGCGCGACCTTCGCGGCGCGCAGCAGGTTGCGGAACGGCTCCTGGCTGGCGCGTTCGGGCGCGACGTAAAGCAGGTCGAGATCGCCATTGCGCAGCCGATCCTGCGTTTCGCGCCAGTCGGCGTCGACGCTGGTCAGGCTGGCGGCGCGCAAGCCCACGGCATTGGCGGCGCGCAACTGGTCATGCATCAGCGCGATCAGCGGCGAAACGACGACGCAGCAGCCGTCGAGCGCGGCGGAAGGAAGCTGGTAGCAGAGCGATTTGCCCGCGCCGGTCGGCATGATCGCCAGCGTGGGCTGGCTCGCCATGACGCGGCCGACCACCTGTTCCTGCACCCCGCGAAAGGCGGTGAAACCGAATATGTCGTGGAGAAGCGTGGGAATGTCGGGCCGCATGGGGTGGCCTTAGCGACTGGGGGGTGGTGGGGCTAGGGGGTTAGGGGGCGAAGATGAGTGGTTGGGGACTGGTGGGTTTACAGGAGCAATTGTTGTAGAGCAGTCATAAAATCCACCGTCACCCCAGCGAAGGCTGGGGTCTCAGGCGTTGAAGCGCTACGGTAGGGCATGGCGCGAGGCGGCTACACCTACATCATGACTAACAAGCCGAGGGGTGTTCTCTATGTCGGCGTCACAGCCGACATTGCAGCACGCGCCGAACAACATGGAAACGGCGCTGGTTCGGCTTTTTGCAAAAAATACGGACTGACGCGCCTCGTTCTGGTGGAACCACATGATGACATCACGCTCGCTATCGCACGCGAGAAGGCGCTCAAAGCCTGGATGGGGGAATGGAAAATCCGGCTTGTCGAAGAGAGGCATCCAGGTTGGCGCGATATGTCAGACATTATCTCGTGACCGCCTGAGACCCCAGCCTTCGCTGGGGTGACGATGAGGGAAACGGCCGCTTCCGGACAAAGGCACACCATGTTTTGAAGGCAAAAACTGGTCGTTTCCCGTCCCTCAAGAACCTCCGCCCCCTCACCCCACCGGATCGAGCAGGCACCCCCAGCCCGGCTTGAACCGCGCGGTGCGGCGGGCGAGCAGCGGGACGCTGGCCTCAACCGCGCGGCTGTCGGGCATGTCGGTCAGGCGCACCAGTTCCATGCCCGGTTCCTTGTCCGCCTCGCAACTGCCCATGGCGCGGCCTTCGACATAGCGGCAGGAACAGCCGATCCGCGCGCCATAGGCCGCGCCCAGGCGCGCGCGCGCGCTGAGCGTCGTCCATTGCCACGCGACGAGCGCGAGCAGCCCTAAAACAAGCAAGCCGCCCGATACCCACCATTTGCGTCGAACCACCATGGCCCTTTTCCATTCCGTTGCGTAAGGGCGGCGGCTTATGCAGATGGATAGCCGAATCGTAAAGCGCCTTGGGCTGGCGCTGGGCGCCGCAGGCGTCTTGGTCGCCGGGACGCTGGTCGTTCGCGCGGCCCCTGCCCCCGCGCCCGTCTATGCCGTGGCGAGCGACGCCGTCGTTGGCGCAGACGCGCTGCGCGCCGCGATCGACCCGTTGTTCGAGGATGACGCGATGGGCGAAACCCGCGCCCTGCTGGTGATGCGCGACGGCCAAGTGATCGCGGAGCGCTACGCCCCCGGCTTTGGTCCCGACACCAAATTACTGTCCTGGTCGATCGCCAAGAGCGTGACCGCGGTGCTGGTGGGGCTGATGGTGTCGGACGGGCGACTGGCGCTCGATTCGCCGGTGCCGGTCGCGGCGTGGAGCCAGCCGGGCGATCCGCGCGGCAAGATCACGTTGCGCCAACTGCTCCAGATGCGGTCGGGGCTGGACCATGTCGAGGATGGCGAACCGATTACCCGTGGCGATACGCCGCGCATGTTGTTCATGGACGGCGCGCAGGACATGCGCGCCTATGCCGAATCCAAGCCGCTGGCCCATGCGCCGGGCGCGGTCTTTTCCTATTCGACGGGCAGCAGCATCATCCTGTCCGACCTGATGACGCGGATGCTGACCAGCAGCGCCGATCCAGACATACGCCGACGGGCGATGCAGACCTTCATCGACGGGCGGCTGAAGGCGCCAGGCCAATTGTCCAGCCTGACGCCCGAATATGATGCGGCGGGCACGATGATCGGTGGCAGCCTATTACACATGACGGCGCGCGATTATGGGCGCTTTGGCGAATTGCTGCGCAGGAACGGCCGATCGCCCAATGGGCATCAGATATTGCCGGAAAAATGGGTGGCCTTCATGCGGACGCCATCGCCGCGCAATCCGGCCTATGGCGCGCATCTGTGGCTCAACCGGGAGAGTAGCGAGAGCGCGCTGATGCCGGGCCGGGCGCCCGACAGCCTGTTCGGCTGCGTTGGCCATAATGGACAATATATATTGATCTCCCCGTCGCAGCGGCTGACGGTGGTGCGGATCGGCATGTCGCCGGAGAAGGAACAGCGCGCGGCCGTGCGTGGCGCGCTGGCGCGGTTGATGGGGCTGTTTCCGGGGTAAGGACAGCCGGTCTTACCTCCATCCGTTCGGGCTGAGCCTATCGACGCCCTGCCCTTCTTCCAGCGCGGTAAAGGAAGAACGGCCCTTCGACAGGCTCAGGGCGAACGGAATGGGGGTTAGAGAAGAAAGCGCCCCTCGATCACCGTGCGGCATTGGCCGGTCAGGATGACGCGGTCCCCAGCCAAAGTGCAGCCCAGCCGCCCGCCCCGCGCGGATGCCTGATAGGCGCTGAGTTGCGCCTTCCCCAGCCGCGCCGCCCAAAAGGGCACGAGCAGGCTATGCGCCGATCCGGTGACGGGGTCTTCGTCCACGCCGCCGCCCGGCACGAAGACGCGGCTGACGATGTCGCTGTCGTCGCCCGGTGCGGTCGCTATCAGCATCACGTCGCCATGGCGCTTGAGCGCGGCGAAATCGGGGGTCAGCGCGCGCACGGCGGCGGCGTCGGGGAACAGGAAGAGGCTGTAGCCGCCCTCGCGCCAGTGCGATTCGATCGGTTCGCCGCCTAGCCCGGCGGCCAAGTCCGGCAGCGCCTTGGGCGTCATGCCCCAGGCAGGCAAGGACAGCGCATAACCGTCGCCGTCACGCGTGACCGTCAGGATGCCGGAATGGCGGGTGCGGAAGCGGATAGCCTCTCCCTTGAGCAACACATGGCCGCTCGCCAGTGTGGCATGGCCGCACAGCTTCACCTCGACCGTGGGGGTGAACCAGCGCAGGGCGTAATCCGCGTCGGGATCGTCCGGGGTCGGCACGGTGAAGGCGGTTTCGGAGAGGTTGTTTTCCGCTGCGATCGCCTGGAGCGTGGCGTCGTCCAGCCATGCGTCGAGCGGCATCACCGCGGCGGGATTGCCGGTGAAGGGCGCGTCGGCGAAAGCGTCGACCTGGGTGAAGGGCAGGCTGGTCATGGAATGGTCCTCGTCATTTCCGCCGTGATGGCGCGGCCGGGACCACGCGAACAGGGCCAGTTTAGCCCAGAAGGACCAATGCGCTGCATACCGCCAGACCGACGACGATGTTGATCGGCACGCCGATCCGCACGAAGTCGGCGAAGCGATAGTCGCCCGCGGCATAGACAAGCGCGTTGGTCTGATAGCCGATCGGCGTCGCGAAACAGGCCGATGCGCCGATCATCAAGGCGATCACCAGCGGGCGCGCGTCCACGCCCAACTGGTGCGCCAGCGCAATGGTGATCGGCGTCAGCAGCGCGGCGACCGCATTGTTGCTGAGCAGTTCGGACAATATGAGCGACGCGAAATAGACGATGAAGACGAGCGTCCAGGCCGGGGCGACCTGCATCAACGGCATGATCCAGCCGACCATCAGCGTTACGCTGCCCGCCTGTTCCAGCGCCAGCCCGACCGCCAGCATGGCGAAGATAAGGATCAGCACATCGCCGTCGATCGCGCCCCAGGCCTCCTCCGGGTCGATGCAGCGGGTGACCAGGATCAGGCCCACGGCGATCACGGCTGCCATGCCGATGCCCACCACGTCGAAGGCGGACAGCAGCACCGCGCCCGCCATCGCGGCGATCGCGATCCACGCCTTGCGCGGGCGGAAGGCGCGGGTGCGGCTGATGTCGACGCCGATCAGGTGCGGATTGTCCTTGAGCGCGCGCATGGCGTCATCTTCCCCCGCCACCAGCAACCGGTCGGCACCGCGGATGCGCGTTTCGGCGAGGTCAGGACCGGGCAGATGGCGCGCGCGATGGATGCCGATGATGCGCACGCGCAGCGCATGGAGGAAGGGAATGTCGCCCAGCCGCTCGCCGATTGAGGGATGGCTGGGCGCGACCATCGCTTCGACCACAGTGCCGTCCTGCGCGCTGGTGCGGGAATCGGCGGCCACGCCGAGGTCGAACTGGCCCGATTCGCGCAGCGTCATGATCGCCGCGCCGTCCGCCCGCACGATCAGGTGATCGCCGGATCGCAGTTCCTCTGTTTCCAGCCCTTGGCGCATGATGTCACCATGCCGCTTGAGGCCGAGCAGTTGCACCGATCGCCCAAACAGGCCCAGCGCGCCGATTTCGCGCCCTATATCCTCGCTATCCTGCGGCACGACCAGTTCGGTCAGATAATCCTGCACCGCCGCGCCGCCATTTTCGCCCGCGATCGACGGGGGATCGCTGGGCAGCAGAAAAGACAGGCAGAGCAACGCCACGATGCCCGCCGCCGCGCCCGCCGCGCCGTAAAGGCTGATGTCGAAAATGCCGAACCGATCCATGCCCTGTTCGGCGGCGATCCCCGCCACGACCAGATTGGTGGAGGTCCCCACCAGCGTCAGGCAACCGCCCAGCACCGCAATCACATTCATCGGGATCAGCAGCTTCTTGACCGGATAGCCGGTCGCTTGCGCCAGTTTGAACATGATAGGGATCAGCAGCACGACGACCGGCGTGTTGTTGAGGAAGGCCGACAGCAGCAACGCGCCCAGCGCCACTTCGGCCAGCGCGATCCGCGGATGCCGCTCCGCACGGGTCATGATGAGGTCGGCGACGCGCCCAATGACGCCGGTGCGGACCAGCGCGCCGGACAGGACGAACATGGCGCCAACTGTTAATGGCGCGCTGTTGGAAAAAACCGAGAACATCGCCTTTTCATTCAGCATGCCAAAGACGCCATAGGCACAGGCGCCGACCACGGCGATGACGGTGGGCGAATAGCGTTCGCGAACGAAAGCGACGAACATGCAGGCAAGGATCAGCAGGCCGATTTCCGCGCGGTAAACGCCCAGCAGCGCGCCGATGAAATGCATTTCGTCCCCCGTCGGATCGCGTGGTCGCGTGTCCTTCCACCGGTGGAACGAAATGGGCCAGCCATGGTTGCATGGCTGGCCCGTGTCGCGGCGTTAAGGGGACGTTTTGACCGTCAATCCGCGCGTGATGCGTGGTGACGCTCCCCAGGCTTACGCTCTGCCGCTCGCCCTCCCGCGGGCGATATCGGTCATACTATCGTAACAGGACCGAGTCGTCTCGCATCGAAACGATGTTCGGCGCGCGGTTGGCGCGGTTCGGCGCGCGGTTGGCGCGGTTCGGCGCGTCGATAGCGCCGACCGCCATTTGTTTCGAACGAAGGCGAGCAACGGGCAACGCCGCGCCACACGCTTCTCGACATGCTCGAAGCGAACGGGCGCGGGTTATTCCGGCCCTTCGCCGCATTGCGCGCGGTGGAGCAGTTTCTGGTCGGCCAGCACCAGCGCCATCATCGCTTCGACCACTGGCACGCCGCGAATACCGACGCATGGGTCGTGGCGACCCTTGGTGATGATATCGGACGCGTCGCCTTCGCGCGTCACGGTTTCGACCGGGATCAGGATGGAACTGGTCGGCTTGAAGGCGATGCGGACCTTCACCGGCTGGCCGGTGGCGATGCCGCCTGCGATGCCGCCTGCATGGTTGGCGAGGAAGACGGGGCCATCGTTGCCCCCATCCAAAGCAGGTCGCATCGGGTCCGCATTCTGTTCGCCGCGCAGGCTGGCGGCGGCGAAACCGTCGCCGATCTCGACGCCCTTGACCGCGTTGATGCTCATCATCGCGGCGGCGAGTTCGCTGTCGAGTTTCGCGTAGAGCGGCGCGCCCCAGCCGGCAGGGACGCCGGAGGCGATACATTCGACCACTGCGCCCAGCGAGGAACCGTCCAGGCGGGCTTCATCGACCAGCTTTTCCCAACGCTTGGCAGCGGCGACATCTGGGCAGAAAAAGGGGTTCTGACCAATCTGGGCGGCATCGAAATTATCATAGTCGATCGCGTCGCCGCCGATGGCGCTGACATAGGCGAAGATATCGACTTCGGGGATGACGGCGCGGGCGACGGCACCCGCCGCGACCCGGCTTGCGGTTTCGCGCGCGGAGGAACGCCCGCCGCCGCGATAGTCGCGAAACCCATATTTGGCGTCATAGGCATAGTCCGCATGGCCGGGGCGATAAGCCTTGGCGACGTCGGAATAATCCTTCGACCGCTGATCGGTATTCTCGATCATCAAGCTGATCGGCGTGCCGGTGGTGCGCCCTTCGAACACGCCCGACAGGATGCGCACTTCGTCCGCTTCGCGCCGCTGGGTGGTGAATTTGGAGGTGCCGGGCTTGCGCAGGTCGAGCCAGGGCTGGATATCCGCTTCGCTGAGCGGGAGGCCGGGCGGGCAGCCGTCCACGACCGCGCCGATGGCAGGACCATGACTCTCGCCCCAAGTGGTGAAGCGGAATACGCGACCAAAACTGTTGAAACTCATATATTCCTCTCCCCTTGAGGGAGAGGAAGGGGCCCGCTCGGCGCAGCCGAGCGGGAAGGTGAGGGGTCAGCGCGCGCCGTCATCAAAATTGCCTCCAAAACCCCTTCGATATTACGCATCACATCCACATTGGCGAAACGGATCGTCCGAAACCCCTCGCGCTGCAATATCTGGGATCGCTGCTCATCGGCTGCTTCCCTAGCGGCATGGCCATCGCCGTCAACTTCGATGACCAGCCGGAGATCGGCGGCATAGAAATCCGCAATGAAGCCTACCAGCCAGACCTGCCGACGAAATTTGATACCGTCCAACTGCCGGTTGCGCAGTTTCGACCAAAGTCGCTTTTCCGGCTCGGTCGGATCGCGACGCATGGCGCGCACCCTGTTCAGGGAGTCAGCATTTTCAGGATCGGGTCGTCGCATAGCCCCCTCACCCTCCCATCGCTTCGCGACGGGCCCCTCCCTCTCCCCCGAGGGGAGAGGGTTTTAGCCTCACTTATCCAGCGCGATGTCCGGCGCGTCTTCGGCCTTCATGCCGATCACGTTATAACCCGCGTCGACATGATGGATTTCACCGGTCACGCCCGACGCCAGGTCGGACAACAGGTAGAGCCCCGCGCCGCCGACATCCTCGATCGTCACGTTGCGGCGCAGCGGGGAGTTCAGTTCATTCCACTTAAGGATATAGCGGAAGTCGCCGATGCCGCTGGCGGCGAGCGTCTTGATCGGGCCAGCGGAGATGGCGTTGACGCGGATATTTTCCGGCCCCAGGTCCATCGCCAGATATTTGACGCTGGTTTCCAGCGCCGCCTTGGCCACGCCCATGACGTTATAATGGGGGATGACCTTTTCCGCGCCATAATAGGAAAGCGTCAGGATGCTGCCGCCGTTCGGCATCAAAGCGCGGGCGCGGCGGGTGACTGCCACAAAACTGTAAGCAGACACGTTCATGGTCAGCAGGAAATTCTCCAGGCTGGTGTCAACATAAAGGCCGCGCAGTTCATTCTTGTCGGAAAAGCCGATCGCGTGGACGACGAAATCGATCGTGCCCCAGCGCGCTTCCAACTCGGCGAAGGCGGCGTCCAGCTTGTCCATGTCTGTGACGTCGCAATCGATCAGGAAGTCCGAGCCGACCTGCTCCGCCAGCGGCCGCACGCGCTTGGCCAGCGCGTCGCCCTGATAGGAAAAGGCCAGTTCCGCGCCCTGCGCGTGCAGTTGCTGGGCAATGCCCCAGGCGAGCGACTTGTCGTTCGCTAGCCCCATGATGAGGCCGCGTTTTCCTGTCATCAAGCCGTTCATATCGTCGTTCCATTCCCTGGGTCTTTCGCCGCCGCGTCCAGTTCCTCTTCGGGAAATTCCGCCAGCGCCGCATTCAATTCCGCGCCAATTACCACGCCAAGCCCAACGAGAAAGAAAAAAATGAGGGAGATCATGACGCCCGCCAGGCTGCCATAGGTGCGGCCATAGCCGCCCAGCAGCGACAAAGTGGGCGGCAACAGCAACACCGTGCCATACCACCAGAGCGATGTCGCCACCGCACCAGGCCATTTGGGGAAGCGGCGCGACTTGTAGAGGGTCGGCGTCAAGGCCGCGAACAGCGACCAGAGCGCAAGGCAGGTGATCGCCATCGGCACAAGCTTGGCGGACGCGACCAGCCCGATGGCGTCGTCGGCCCAGGGCAGGATATTGGTGAGAAACTGATCTAGGCCGGCGATGACCACCTGAAGCGAAAAGGCGAACATCAACGCGAAGACGCTGACCAGCGTGATGCCGATCGCGCCCAGCCGATAGCGCCAGAAAGGCTTGGTGCTTTTCGTGCCATAGGCGCGGCGGAGAATGTCGCGGATCGTTTCGATGAGGCTGCCGACCGTCCAAAGACCAACGAGGCCGCCCAACCACAGCAGCGGACCGCTGCGCGCGGTCAGCACATCGCTGATCGGCTGACGCACCACATCGGCGACGCCGCGCGGGACGGTCGTGAGGAAGGCATTAACCGCCTGCACACCGTCATGGGTGCGGCCAAAGATGCTGGCCACCGCCGCCGCGACGATGAAGAAGGGGAAGAGCGTCATCAGCGACAGATAGGCCAGATTCCCGGCATGGATGAAGCCGTCGCTATAGGTGCCGACCGCCACCCGCTTCGCCACCTCGAAGATGTGCGATCCCGGCCGGACCCGGTCCATCTGCCTGTGAAAATGGGCGCGCGCGCCATGCCCATGCTGACGACGGGATTCGGGCGACAGGGGCGATGGCATCGGCATGGACGGCCTAACGCATCACACGCCCAGATGGGCGCGCACCGGCCGTTCGTCCCGCCAGTTTTCGACCAGCGCCTGGATCGCCGGGTCGTCGGCCGGCACGTCGATCTGCAAGGTCACTAGCTGGTCGCCCCGGTTACCGTCTTTGCCGGTAAAGCCCTTGCCGCGCAGCCGCAGCGTCTTGCCCGACGATGCGCCCGCGGTCACGCCCAGCATCACCGGGCCATCCACCGTCGGCACCTTGACCTTGCCGCCCTTCACCGCCTCATCGAGAGTGATGGGCAGGTCAAGCAGCACATTGTCGCCATCGCGGGTGAAGAAGGGGTGTGGCTTGACCTCGATCGTGACGATCGCGTCGCCCGCGCCGCCCGGCCCGGCCTGCCCCTTGCCCGACAGGCGCATCTGCGTGCCGCTTTCCACCCCGGCGGGCAGCTTCAAATCGATGGTCTTGCCGTCCTGCAAGGTGATCCGCTGCGGCGCGAGGGTGGCCGCGTCGGTGAACTGGACCGCCAGCCGATAGGCGACATTGGCGCCCTTTGGCGGCGGCGCCTGCCGGCCGAAACCGCCGCCCGCGCCCGCCCGGCGCCCCGCGCCGCCGAACAGCCCTTCGAAAATATCGCCGAAATCCGCGCCGCCGGATTCGAAGCCGGCACCGGGCTGGCCGCGAAAACCGCCGCCCGCGCCACCGCCGCCGCCATAGCCGAAGGGCGCGGCCGGATTGCCGTCACCGTCAATCTCGCCGCGATCGAAGCGGGCGCGCTTGTCCTTGTCGGACAGAAGATCATAGGCGTTGGTCACGGCGGAAAATTTGTCCGCTGCTTGTGGGTTGTCCTTGTTCTTGTCGGGGTGAAGCTGCTTGGCGAGCTTGCGATAGGCGGATTTGATCTCCGCATCGGTCGCGCTGCGCGTCACACCCAGAAGGGAATAGGGATCGGCCATCATTCTACCTGTTGCACAAAAGCATCACTTGCCGACTATGTGGACGATACGCGCCTGATATTCAAGGCGGGGATGTGCCCGATCCATCGCCCATAACCCGAATGGGGTATGCGCGTCGCCCCCTGGACTGTTAGCCGCTTGCCGCCCGCCGGGGGATGGCGGGCGCATGGGAGGGGTTGAAAAATGCAGAAATTTGGATGGCGCTCGCTTGCCGTCATGGCCGTGGTCTGGGCGGTCGCGCCCGTTGCACAGGCGCAGGTTGGCCCGCCGCCGCCTTCGCCGCAACAGTTGGATGACATTCAGAGCCTGTTCCGCATCGGCGTGACGCTGGGCATAGGCGGCGGGGCGACGATCACCGACAGCTATGGCCTGGACATCGCCAATGACGGTCAGGACTTCATGAACCCGCAGCGGCTGCGCGAACGCTATGGCGCACGCTATAATGATCGGCTGCCGGTCAGCGGCGTAATCGATTTCCGCGGGCTGCCCATTTATGGCTTCTACGACACCAACAGTTCGGTGTTCCGCATCGCCATCCCCGCGCTCGACGCGGAAGGGGAAGTCTATCAGAATCGCTTCAACGGGGTGACGCGCCAGGCCTCCTACGACCTGTTCAACAGCTATCTCAACGATATCGACAGCGCAGAGGCCGAACGGCTGGTCCGCCTGTTGCTCAAATCGCTGGCGCGCTATTCGCCGATCGATCCGCTGGCGGGCAATCCCGGGTCGGTGCAGAGCGGGTTGGTCCGGGCGAGCCTGGACCTGTCGTCGGGCGACTCCGCAATCGAGCAGGATGCAGCCAACAGCGGCGGCACCAACACGGCCGGCGATCCCTGGATCATGGGCGCCAATTATAATGGCGGGTCTTCGAACGGCGGCCGGTACGACTTCATGCGGATCGACGGGCGGGTCGCCCGCAGCTTCCGCCTGACCGAAGGCGGCCGCGCGCTGCTGAAATTCGACCTGCCGGTCAGCTATTCCGAAGTGAACGGCGCGCGTGCCGCCACCGCCCAGTTCGGCGTCGGCGTGGAAGTTCCGGTGATCGCCCGCCGCTGGTCGCTGGAACCACGCGTTGGTTATGGCATCACGGCGTCCGATCAGCTCGGTTCGGTCGGGAACATGCTGTCCGCCACCGTCGCCAGCCGCTATGTGCTCGATGGCCTGGGTCGCGGTCGGCTCGTGATCGGCAACATGGTCGGCTATACCACGACGCTAAGCACCGGCATCACCGGCTATAACGTCAATCCGGGCTTGAAGAACTGGGCGTTCCGCAACGGCCTGGCCTATGACCTGCCGCTCAAGTTCCGTGGCCTGGGGCGCAACACGTCGGCGCGGGTCAGCTACGCCTTGACCAACTATGCGGGCGACAAGCTCTATTATAACACATTCCACGAAGTGACGCTGTCGCTGGGCCTGCGCGGTCGCGAGGAAAGCGCGCGCAACGCTCGCGACCTCATCCGCTTCAACATGAACCTCATCAAGGCGGGCGGCTATACCAGCTGGTCGGCAGGCCTGGGCTTCCGCTTCTGATCCTTCAGGCACGATCCGGGGCGAGCGCTGGCCGCCCCGGATCGTGCCTCCGCTTGGCGACAGGGACATATCGACAGCGGCCGGGCCGCCGCCTAAAGACCGGGCATGACCGATCCCTTCGCCCTGTTCGACGCCTGGTATGCGCAAGCGCGCGATACCGAAATCAACGATAGCAACGCCATGGCGCTGGCCACCGCCGACGCGCGCGGGCGGCCGTCCGTCCGCATGGTGCTGCTGAAAGGCCATGGCCCGGACGGCTTCGTCTTCTACACCAATTTCGAGGGGCGCAAGGCGGGCGAGCTGCTGGAAAACCCGCATGCCGCGCTGCTCTTTCACTGGAAATCGCTGCGTCGCCAGATCCGCATCGAGGGCGCAGTCGGCCCGGTGGACGACGCGACCGCCGACGCCTATTTCGCAACCCGTGGCCGCGACAGCCAGTTGGGCGCCTGGGCCTCCGACCAGTCCCGCCCCCTGCCCGATCGCCAGACCTTCAAGGACCGGTTCGACGCGGTCAGCGCGCGATTCGAGGGCGGCCCGGTGCCGCGCCCGCCGCACTGGTCTGGCTTCCGCCTCACGCCCGAACGGATCGAATTCTGGCAGGATCGCGAACATCGGCTGCACGAACGCCGCCTGTTTGATCGAAGCGGTGATGGCTGGCGCGAAGGGCTGCTTTACCCCTAGGTGCGCACGGCCAAGGGCGTGGAAAGACGGCGCTGCTTCGTCTTCCCTGATGCGACTGGACGCGCCGCGATTGCCGGTGGCCCATGCGCCTGTTAGGTGTCGGCCTGACAGATGAGCACTAGGCGGGGGCTGCGCACCGGCAGCCTAAAGGGATTTGATGCGAAACAGACTGACAGCCTTCATCCTCATCGGCATGGTCCTGGGGGTGCTGACCGGCTTTGCGGCCAATCTTTGGGTCGGCGGCGATGAAACGCTGGCGAAGGATGTGGCGGGTTATTTCCACCTTCTGGCCGATATATTCCTGCATCTTATCAAGATGATCATCGCGCCGCTTGTCTTTTCCACGCTGGTCGCGGGCATCGCCCATATGGGCGACAGCGCGGCACTGGGGCGGATTGGCGGGCGGGCGCTCGCCTGGTTCATCATCGCCAGCCTGATTTCGCTGACGCTGGGCCTGATCTTCGTCAATTTCTTCGCGCCCGGCGAGGGTCTCAACCTCGTTCGCTCCGGCGCGGATGCGGGTGTGAATACCGAAGCGCTCAACTTCCGCGATTTCATTTTGCACGTCTTCCCGACTTCCATGATCGGGGCGATGGCGGACAACCAGATTCTGCAGATCGTCGTCTTCTCGCTGTTCGTCGGCGTCGCGCTCACCGCCATCGGCGACAAGGGCAAGCCGATCATCATAGTGATCGAGGCGATGGTCGAACTGATGTTGCAGGTGACCGGCTATGTCATGCGCGTGGCGCCCTTCGCGGTGTTCGGCGCGCTGGCGTCATCCATCACAATACAGGGCCTGGGCGTCCTCAAAACCTATGGCGCGCTGGTCGGCGAATTTTACATCGCCCTCTTCTGCCTGTGGCTGCTGCTGTTTGGCGCGGGGTCGATTTTCCTGGGCAAGCGGATGTTCAAGCTGATCCGCTATGTCCGCGAACCGATATTGATCGCCTTTTCCACCGCCTCGTCCGAAGCGGCTTACCCCAAGATGCTGGAGCAGCTCGACCGCTTCGGCATCCCGCGCCGCATCTACAGCTTCGTGCTGCCGCTCGGCTACAGCTTCAACCTCGACGGGTCGATGATGTATTCGACCTTCGCAACCATCTTCATCGCCCAGGCCTATGGCATCGACCTGCCGATCGCGACGCAGATCACCATCCTGCTCGTGCTGATGGTCACCAGCAAGGGCATCGCCGCGGTGCCGCGCGCATCGCTGGTCGTGGTCGCCGCGACGCTGGGCCAGTTCGACCTGCCGGTGGAGGGCATCGCCTTCATCCTGGCGGTCGATCATTTCATGGACATGGGCCGCACCGCCACCAACGTGCTGGGCAACGCCATCGCCACGTCGGTCATCACCAAATGGGAAGGGATGCTGGAGGTCGAGGAGCCAGAAGACGTGCCACATCCCAAGGCGCCCGCCCATGGCGCCGCCCATGGTCGGGCGGGGCTGGAGCTGGCGTCCGACATGGTGGACGAAGACCGCAAGGGCTAAGCAAGCGCTGGCCTGTTCCCGCGCGCGCGGGAACACAGCCTCCTTCACCACAGCACGCCGCGTACCGGCTTGACCGGCTCCGGCGCGGCGTCGCCGATCGACTGAAGCAAGTCGATCTCGATCGTCCGACACATCGCCGTCAAAGGCACGTCATGCACGGTATCGCCAAAGGGGTCGGTCAGATCGTCGCCGATCCGCAGAACGGCGACGAACATCAGGCCCGCCACGGTGGAGCCGAGCGGCGTAGCCAGGCCCAGCGTCTCCACCAGGCCGATCGGCAGGAACAGACAGAACAAATGCGTGAAGATGGTCGGCAGATAGCGATATTGTACCGGCAGTGGGGTGTTTTTCAGCCGTTCCATGCCGCCCTGCGCATTGGCGATGTCAACCAGCACCGCTTCCATCTGCGCCTGCTGGATCGTGTCGATCCAACCTTCGCGCCGGGCGATGTCGATCCGTCGCCCGGTGCTATCCAACAGACCATTGGCCGGATTGGTGCGGGCCAGCGCGCGGACTTTGTCGCGCTCCTCTAGAAAGGCCGTCACGTCTTCGCCGATCGGCTGGCGGCGCAACTGACAGCGTAGCGCGTTCACATAGGCGATCTGGCGCTTTACAATTTCGCGTTTCATGTCGCGGGCCACAGGATCGGGCAGGAAATTGCGCGTGGCGCGCGCCAAGCTGCGCGAGGCGTTTATCATCGCGCCCCACAGCACCCGCCCTTCCCACCAGCGTTGATAGGCGCTGTTGGACCGGAAGCCCAGGAACAGGGCGAGCGCCGTACCAAAAATGGTCAGCGGCAGCGACGGCGCCTTGAAGGGCAGAATATAATAAGTGAGGGTAACGGCGCAGTCCCACACGAACAGCGCCGTGAGCGGCTTCCACACTTCGGACGCCATCCGGCGCATGCTGGGGACAGGATCGATGATCATATACATCTCCGGGATCGGGCGGTGGACCCCGCCATGCCAATAGGGTTCTGTCGGGCCATCCGTCGGCCAGCTCGCCGTCGGATGCGTAAAGTTGCGATGGCGGCAACGCGCGGCTGCGGAAAAATGCTCCGTTAGCGAAACGAAATAGTGCCCGGCACGCAACCCGCGCCATCATGGCTCGTTCAAGGACGATCCAACCGGAGACGTCGATGACCAGCCACCAGTTAGAGACGGACCGCAAGACAGGCGCGCTTTCGCTCCAGTGGCAGATGCTGGGCGGCTTCCTCATCGGTCTGATCCTGGGGCTGGCAGTCTATATGGCGGCGCCTGACGCGCGCTGGGTCGATGCCGTCACCACCTATGTCACCGGGCCGATTGGACAGGTGTTCCTGCGTCTGTTGTTCATGCTGGTCATCCCGCTGCTGGTGTCGGCGTTGATCGTCGGCATCGCCGAAATGGGCGAGATGCGCTCGCTGCGGCGGATCGGCCTGCGCACCCTCGCCTATACGCTGGTGGTATCGGGCATCGCCGTCGTCATCAGCCTGGTCCTGGTCAACATGCTGCGGCCGGGCGGCGGGGTCGATCCGGCGACGGCGCAGGCGATGCTGGCCGATGCGGGTGCGGGGGCCAAGGCGATCCTGGCCCGTAGCGGCGACACGCCGACGGGCATGCAGGCGCTGGTCGCGATCATTCCCGACAATATCGTCGCGGCGATGGCCAATAACGACATATTGGCGGTGATGGTCTTCGCCCTGTTCTTCGGCATCGGGCTGGTGCTGGTGCAGACCGACCAGTCGAAGATATTGCTGAACGCGATGGAGGGTCTGTTCGACGTGTCGATGCGGCTCATCGGCATCGTCATCCGCCTCGCCCCGATCGCCATCGCCTGCTTCATGTTCAACCTGGCGGCGCAATTCGGCTGGGACTTGCTGATCCGCCTGTCCGCCTATGTCGGCGTCGTGCTGCTGGCGTTGGCGATCCAGATGTTCATCGTTTATCCGCTGCTGATTGCCCTGCTTGCGCGCCGCCCCCCCCTCGCCTTCTTCGCGGCGGCGCAGGAGGCGAGCGTGATGGCCTTCGCCACCGCTTCCTCCAACGCCACCCTGCCCACCGCCATCCGCGTGGCGGAAGACAAGCTGCACCTGCCGCGCCGCGTCGTCCGCTTCGTCCTGACCATCGGCGCGACCGCCAACCAGAATGGCACCGCGATGTTCGAAGGCATCACCGTTCTCTTCCTCGCCCAGTTTTTCGGCGTCGATCTCAGCCTGGCGCAGCAGTTGATGGTGATGCTGGTGTGCATATTGGGCGGGGTCGGCACCGCGGGGGTGCCCGCCGGATCGCTGCCGGTGGTAGCGATGATCCTGGGCATGGTCGGCGTGCCGCCCGAAGGCATTGGGCTGGTGCTGGGGGTGGACCGATTCCTGGATATGTGCCGCACCAGCCTCAACGTGACGGGCGACCTGGTGGCGGCCACCGTGATCGCGGCGGGCGAAGCGGATGGACGGGAGCGCGTGGCGGCATGACGCGCGACCGCTTCTGCGCTGCGGTTGTCGCGCTGGTGGCCATGGCTGGCCTGGCGATCCAGTTCGAAGCGACTTTTGCGCAGAACGGGTCCGTCGCGGAAACGCTGTGGATATTGCTGCGCTTCTTCACGGTGTTGACCAACATGGCGGTCACCCTGACCTTTGCCGCGATCGCCATGGGGCGGCCGGTGACGCCGCGCTGGCTGGGCGGCGTGCTGCTGGCGATCCTGCTCGTCGGCATCATCTACGGCCTGCTGCTGCGGGGCCTGCTGTCGCTGAGCGGCGGGGCGCTGCTGGCCGATATGTTGCTGCACAAGGTGACGCCGCTGCTCACGCCGCTCTGGTGGATCGCCTTTGCGCCCAAAGGACGGCTTGGCTGGCGCGATCCCTGGATATGGGCGCTTTTTCCCGCGCTCTACCTGCCCTACGCGCTGCTCCGCGGCACGATGGAGGGGATATATGCCTATCCCTTCATCAATGTCGCGAAACTGGGCATCGGCCAGGTGGCGCTCAACGCCGTACTGATCGCCGCCGGCTTCGTCGCGGCGGGCTATGCGCTGGTGTGGATGGACCGGCGGTTCAGCGCACGGCCTTAGCCGCCTCCGCCCACCAGACCAGGTTCTTCGCGAACCCGGCAAAGCCGCGTTCCAGCGCCGCGCCGCCCTCACCCAGCGGCTGGGACTGTTCGTCCAGCGTCTGACCGATCTGGCCGACGCTCAGCCGTTCCGGCACCACCGCCATGCCCATGGCCGATACCGTCACCGTCCAGTCGGCATGGCTGTTGACGCCGGCAAAACGCCCCATCGAATAGCTGGCGATGGCGGCAGGACGGCGGTCGAACTCTTTGAGATAATGATCGACCAGATTTTTGAGGCCCGGCTGCATCCCGCGATTATATTCGCCCGCCACGAAGACGAAAGCATCGGCTGCGGTCAGACGGTCGGCCAGCGCCGCCATCGCGGCGGGCGCTTGCCCGGCCGGATAGTCGCTATAGCGCAGGTCGAGCATGGGCAGGTCGACCGCCATGGCATCGATCAGTTCGGCCTTATGCCCCAGTCCCTCGAACCCACGCACCAGATAATCGGCCAGCCGGATGCCGAGCCGACCACGGCGATAGGAGCCGTAGAGGACGAGAATGTCGAGCGCCATGCGAAGCCTTCCCTATTGGTAGAGGGGCGGTCTTCGCATGGCTGTGTGGCGGGGTCCAGACACGACGCTCACGCTATCCGTTTCTCGACTTCGCTCGAAACGAACGGATGTTATTCAGCGCAGCTTGGCGATGTTCAGGCTGTCTTCCTTGGCCCGCGCCTTGACTGATTCCTCGGTCCGGGTCAGCGCCTTGGCGATGGCTTTCAGGCCCATGCCCTTCTTGGCCAGCGTGTGCAGTTTCTGGATCTCGTCCTGGGTCCAGGCCTGCTTGTGGCGCTCGAAGCGTTGTTCGGCCATGGCCCTTAATCCGCGAAGGGATCGCGGACGAGGATGGTGTCGTCGCGTTCCGGGGACGTGGAGACGAGCGTGACCGGGCAACCGATCAGCTCTTCGATCCGGCGGATATATTTAATAGCCTGCGCGGGCAGGTCCGCCCAGCTGCGCGCGCCGGCCGTGGTGTCGTGCCAGCCTTCGATCGTCTCGTAGATCGGCTGCGCCTTCGCCTGGTCCTGCGCATGGGCGGGTAGATAGTCGAACTTTTGATCGCCAATCTGGTATCCGACGCAGATTTTCAGTGCGTCGAACCCATCCAGCACGTCCAGCTTGGTGAGCGCGATGCCGGTGACGCCCGACACCGCAATCGACTGGCGCACCAGCACGGCGTCGAACCAGCCGCAGCGGCGCTTGCGACCGGTGACGGTGCCAAATTCATGGCCGCGCTCACCCAGCCGCTGGCCGGTTTCGTCTTCCAATTCGGTCGGGAACGGGCCGGAGCCAACGCGGGTGGTATAAGCCTTGACGATGCCCAGCACGAAGCCAGCCGCATTGGGACCAAGGCCCGTGCCGCTCGCCGCCGTGCCCGCGACCGTGTTGGACGATGTGACGAAGGGATAGGTGCCATGGTCGATGTCGAGCAGCGTGCCCTGCGCGCCTTCGAACAGGATGCGCTTGCCCGCAGCCTTCGCCTTATTAAGCGTCAGCCAGACCGGCTTGACGAAGGGCAAAATGAAATCGGCGATCTCGGTCAGTTCCGCCATCAGGCGGGCGCGGTCGATCGGCGCTTCGCCGAAACCGGCGCGCAGCGCGTCATGATGCGCGGTCAGGCGGTCGATCTGAAGGTCGAGGTCATCCAGATGCGCCAGGTCGCAGACACGGATCGCGCGACGGCCGACCTTGTCCTCATAGGCCGGGCCGATGCCGCGGCGCGTGGTGCCGATCTTGCCCGCGCCCGATGCGTCTTCGCGCAGACCATCGAGGTCGCGGTGGAAGGGCAGGATCAGCGGGCAGGTTTCGGCGATCTGGAGATTGTCGGGCGTGATCGTCACGCCCTGCCCCTTCAGCTTGGCGACCTCATCGCGGAAATGCCAGGGGTCCAGCACCACGCCATTGCCGATCACCGACAGCGTGCCGCGCACGATGCCCGATGGCAACAGCGAGAGCTTATAGACCTTTTCGCCCACCACCAGCGTATGGCCGGCATTATGGCCGCCCTGAAAACGGGCGACGACATCGGCGCGCTCCGACAGCCAGTCGACGATCTTGCCTTTGCCTTCGTCGCCCCACTGGGCGCCGATCACGGTTACATTTGCCACAGATACAGTCCTCCGCCCGCCGCGCGGACCGGCCATGCCCTTCGACGGGACTCGGCATGCCGGTGGGATCAAGCGGGCGCGCAGGGCACCCTGTTACGGGGCGCGCGTTAGCCGCGCTGCCCCGGTGAAGTCAAGTCAGTAGGCGCGTGGGCTGTCGCCATCCAGCCAGTGCGAGCAGCGTTGGGCCGCGCCATTTTCATCGCCGGACAGCGCCGCGACCGTGTGCCAGCCCTCCGCGCGCAGCGCAGTTGCGCACGCCGCGTTATGCCCAATCGGCAGGAACAGGCGCTTGGGGCTTTCGCCGCCGAAACCTGCGTCGATCAGCGGGTCAGGATAGAGCGAGAAGCCCATGGCCGGTTCGTCCGCGCCGTCCGCCCGCGCAATGGCGTAGCTGCCGCCGCGACCGATCTCGCCAATGAAGCCCTCGGCGAAGATGGAGAAGCCGAACCAGTTCTGAAATTCGAAACCGTGCCGTTCGGTCGGGTCGAGCGTCAGGGTGATGTCCCAGCCGATCGGTTTGGCGATGGCGCGCAGGCCCGCGATGCGGCTGTCGATCGCGCCGCCCAGTTGCGCGCTGAAGGCTTCCAGCCGCTCCATCGCGGCGTGGAAAGGCCCGGTCGCCTCAATGAGCGGCAGATAGGCCGCCGCCGCCGGGCTGATGGCGACCAATGCGCCGGCATCCTTGGCGTCCAGTTCGGCGCGCACCGCCTCGATCGCCTGCGGGCCGAGCGGCAGAGGGCCGGCCGCCAGCGCGTCGATCAGGTCGGGCAGCGTGAAGTCGATGGTGATGCCGGTGACGCCGGCGGCCTGCAACGCCTCGATCGCGATATTGACGATCTCCACCGCGGCGGCGACGCTATCGCTGCCGATCAGTTCGGCGCCGAGCTGGAGCTTCTCGCGCTCAGGGCGCAATTGACTGGCTTTCTGGCGGATCACTGGCCCGGCATAGGAGAGGCGTAGGGGACGCGGCGCGGCGGCCAGGCGCGTGGCGGCGATGCGGCCGACCTGCGCCGTCATGTCCGGCCGGAAAGCCAGGCTGCGCTGCGACACCGGATCTACGGCGCGGACCAGATCCTGCGCGCGCATGGATTTCAACCGCTGCGTCAGCGTGTCCTCAAACTCCGCGAGCGGCGGCATGACCCGTTCATAGCCATGGCTTGCGACCGTATCGAGCACGCGGCGCGCCAGCCGCGCGGAGGCTTCGGCCTGCGGCGGCAGGCGATCGGAGAGGCCTTCGGGCAGGAGGCTGGGCGGGATCATGGTCATGGGTGGCCTTTAGCCGATAACGCCGTAATATCCAGACTCCGTTCGTCCTGAGTAGCCATTGAGCGAAGTCGAAATGGCGTATCGAAGGAGAGCCACGAGGCAATCCTTCGATACGGGTCTTCGACTTCGCTCAGCCCCTACTCAGGACGAACGGATGTGGAAAACTTACACAAACCGCAGCAGCTTCACCTGCTTCACGCCGGTCAGGTTGCAGATTTCCCAGCGCAGCGGTTCGGTGACGGTGCCATCGACCGACAGCAGCAGCACGGCTTCGCCGCCCTGATTGCGGCGGCCCAGGTGGAAGGTGCCGATGTTGACGTCCGATTCGCCCAGCTTGCTCCCCAGGCGGCCGATGAAACCGGGCGCGTCCTGGTTGACGATGTAGAGCATGGTGCCGTCCAGATCAGCTTCCACCTTGATACCGAACAGTTCGACCAGGCGCGGGCTGTTGGGACCAAACAGCGTGCCCGCAACCGAGCGCTCGCCATTTTCGGTGGTGACGGTGACGCGGATCAGCGTCTGATACGCGCCTTCGCGGTCGTGACGGACTTCGCGCACGTCAAGGCCGCGTTCTTTGGCCAGAAAGGGCGCGTTGACCATGTTCACCGTGTCGGAATAGACGCGCATCAGGCCGGCCAGCACCGCCGCCGTGATCGGCTTCTGGTTCAGTTCGGCGGCGTGGCCTTCGACCTCAACCGCAACGCCGGTGATCGCGTCGCCTTCCAACTGGCCGACAAGGCTGCCCAGCTTTTCCGCGATCGCCATATAGGGCTTGAGCTTGGGCGCTTCCTCGGCGCTCAGCGACGGTACGTTGAGCGCATTGGTGATGCCGCCGTCGAGCAGATAGTCGCTCAGCTGATCGGCGACCTGCAACGCGACATTGACCTGCGCTTCGTCGGTCGATGCGCCCAGATGCGGGGTGCAAATGAAGTTCGGCGTGCCGAACAGCGGCGATTCCTTGGCCGGTTCGGTCTGGAACACGTCAAGCGCCGCGCCCGCGACCTGGCCCGAATCCAGCGCCTCCTTGAGCGCAGCCTCATCGATCAGGCCGCCGCGCGCGCAGTTGATGATGCGCACGCCCTTCTTGGTCTTGGCCAGGTTTTCGCGGCTCAGAATATTGCGCGTCTGGTCCGTCAGCGGCGTGTGCAGCGTGATGAAATCGGCCTTGGCCAGCAGGGTGTCCAGGTCCGCCTTTTCCACGCCCATTTCGATCGCGCGTTCGGGCGTCAGGAAGGGATCGAAGGCAACGACCTTCATTTTCAGCCCCAACGCGCGGCTGGCGACGATCGACCCGATATTGCCCGCGCCAATGAGGCCCAGCGTCTTGCCGGTGACTTCCACGCCCATGAAGCCGTTCTTGGGCCACAGGCCCGCTTGCGTCTGGGCGTTGGCTTCGGGCAGCTGGCGGGCCAGCGCGAACATCAGCGCAATGGCATGTTCGGCGGTGGTGATGGAGTTGCCGAACGGGGTGTTCATAACGATCACGCCCTTGGCCGACGCATAGGGGATGTCGACATTGTCGACGCCGATGCCCGCGCGGCCGATGACCTTCAGGTTCGTCGCAGCGTCCAGAATCGCCTTCGTCACCTTGGTCGAGCTGCGGATGGCCAAGCCGTCATAGTCGCCGATGATGGCGATCAGTTCTTCGGGCGTCTTGCCGGTGATTTCGTCGACCTCGACGCCACGTTCGCGAAAGATTGCGGCGGCGCGGGGGTCCATTTTGTCGGAAATGAGGACTTTGGGCATAACGAATTGCCTTTCTGCAATTCGTCATCCTGACGAAAGTCAGGATCTCAGGAGGCTATGCTTGTGCCTGGAGGCCTGAGATCCCAGCTTTCGCTGGGATGACGGTATATTAGGGATAATTAAGTTCAGGCAGCCTTGAGCGTAGCATAGGCCCAGTCGAGCCACGGCCCCAGCGCTTCGATATCCGCCGTTTCCACGGTCGCGCCGCACCAGATGCGCAGGCCTGCCGGGGCATCGCGATAGCCCGCAATGTCATAGGCCGCGCCTTCCTTTTCCAGCAGCGCGGCGAAGGCCTTGATAAAGGCTTCGTCGGCGCCTTCGACGGTCAGGCACACGCTGGTCTTGGACCGCGACGCTTCATCGACGGCGAGATGGCCAAGCCAGTCGCGCTCCGCGACGATCTTGCCCAGCGCAGCGGCATTGGCGTCGCTCCGCGCGATCAGGCCGGCCGAGCCGCCAATCGACTTGGCCCATTCCAGCGCGAAGATCGCGTCCTCGACCGCCAGCATGGACGGGGTGTTGATCGTCTCGCCCTTGAACACGCCTTCCGCCAGCTTCCCCTTGGACACCAGGCGGAACACCTTGGGCAGCGGCCAGGCGGGGGTGTAGGTTTCGAGGCGCTCGACGGCGCGGGGGCCGAGGATCAGCACGCCATGGCCGCCCTCGCCGCCTAGCACCTTCTGCCAGGAGAAGGTGGCGACGTCGATCTTGGCCCAGTCGATGTCATAGGCGAACACCGCGCTGGTCGCGTCGGCGAAGGTCAGACCTTCGCGGTCGGCGGGGATGAAATCGGCGTTTGGCACGCGCACGCCCGATGTCGTACCGTTCCAGGTGAACAACACGTCGTTGCTGAAATCGACCTGCGTCAGATCAGGCAACTGGCCATAGTCGGCGCGGATGACGGTGGGGTCGAGCTTGAGCTGCTTGGCGGCGTCCGTCACCCAGCCTTCGCCGAAGCTTTCCCAGGCGATGGTGGTGACCGGGCGCGCGCCCAGCATCGTCCACATCGCCATTTCAAACGCGCCGGTGTCGGACCCCGGCACGATGCCGATGCGGTGGGTGTCGGGCAGGCCCAGCAGCTCGCGCATCAGGTCGATGCTGTAGGCCAGGCGGGTCTTGCCGATCTTGGCGCGATGCGAGCGGCCGAGCGAGTCGGTCGCCAGCTTGTCGGCGCTCCAGCCGGGCGGCTTGGCGCAGGGACCGGAAGAGAAGAAGGGGCGGGCCGGACGGGTTGCGGGCTTTTGCGCAGGCGCAAGGGTGGCGTCAACGGCAGTCAAATCAGTCATGTAGCGTCTCCTTACAGAGAGCAGCGCGGCGTTGGGGCCGCGTGGCCCGTCGGCCGCCCTAAAGATTTCGGCAGACCTGTCAAGCGACCCATGAAATCGGACGAAGCGAATGCGCGGTTAACCTTCGTAAAGATTCTGCCTGCTAGCATCCCGACTCATGAGCGAATGGGCGATGAGAATGCGAAGGGCGCATGGCGCAGGCTTCGCTGCGCTAGTGGCGCTGGTCTTGAGCGGATGCAGCGGCGACCTGGTGCCGCGCGGCCGGGTGGCGCGTGCGCCGACGCCCCCGTCGCGGCCCGTGCGCGCGCCTGCGCAACCGGCGCTGGAAACGCGCCAATGCTTTGCGAAACTTCAGTCGCAGGCGGTGGCCTTCACCCCCCTGCCCGACCGCATGTTCGGTGGCGGATGCAGCGCGGTGAACAGCGTCAAATTACTCGACATCGGCGTGCCCGCGACCAATTTGGGCGCGATGACATGCAATCTGGCCGCCAATTTCGCGGCCTGGGCGCGCTATGGCGTGCAGCCCGCGGCACGCATGATCTTTGGCGTGGAGATCGAGAGAATCGAGACGTTCGGCACCTATAATTGCCGGCCGATCGCGGGCAGCGGCAAATTGTCCGAACATGCGCACAGCAATGCGATCGACGTGTCCGCCTTCGTTCTGTCCGACGGGCGGCGCATCAGCATCCAGAAGGACTGGGCCGGCGGCCGGCAGACCCGCCAGTTCCTCACGCTCGTGCACGCCAGTGCGTGCAAGCGGTTCAACACCGTCCTCAGCCCCGATTACAACGCCGCGCATCACGACCATTTTCATTTCGACATGGGCGGGCGTGGCGGGTTTTGCCGCTAAGCGGCGGGGCGGCTTTTGCTGCTAGGGTTTTGAGCGATCCGTGTTCGCGCGCCCCTGAACAAACCAGACTTGGATTTGTCACCGCGCGCCACTAAATTGGCGCGAATGACGAAAAAAGACATTGAAGAACGCAAATTCCGCCCGGCCCGCGAAGAGGCCCATGACGCCAAGAAACAGCTTGGCACCCCCCAGACGCAGAGTGCGGCCTATAAGCTGGCTTTCCAGGACAGCGAGTTCCTGTTGCGCGAAGACCTGCGCCCGGTCCGCTTCCAGCTGGAGCTGTTGAAGCCGCAATTGCTGATGGACGAGGCGCAGATCGAATCGACCTTTGTCTTCTACGGATCGGCCCGCATCCCCGAACCCGACCAGGTCCAGGCGCGGATCGACGCCGCCACGACGCCGGAACAGAAGCGGATCGCGGAAAATCTGGGCGCCAAAGCCCGCTATTATGAAGAAGCGCGGGCGTTGGCCCGGATCGCCGCGCAATATCCGGTGAACGCGGAAGGATGCCGCCACTTCGTCGTCTGTTCGGGCGGCGGACCATCGATCATGGAAGCCGCCAATCGCGGCGCGCAGGATGTCGGCCAGACCACGATCGGCATGAACATCGTCCTGCCGCACGAACAGGCGCCCAACCGCTTCGTCACGCCGGAACTGAGCTTCCAGTTCCATTATTTCGCGCTGCGCAAGATGCATTTCTTGCTGCGCGCCCGCGCGCTCGCGGTTTTCCCCGGCGGCTTCGGCACGTTCGATGAAATGTTCGAACTGCTGACGCTCATTCAGACCGGCAAGATGAAGCCGATCCCGATCCTGCTGTTCGGCAAGACCTTCTGGAACCGGGTGGTGGATTTCGAGGCGCTGGCGGACGAAGGCGTGATCGCGCATTCGGACCTCAACCTGCTGACCTGGGTCGAAACGGCGGAAGACGCCTGGACCGCGGTGCAGGCCTTCTATCAGGACAGCGAGCCGCTGGGCTGCGGCTAAAAACCCTCTCCCCTTGGGGGAGAGGGTAGCGAGACTTGGCGGCTTTGCCGCCTAGTCGCAGCCGGAGAGGGGGCGAGTGACCCGCCATGCCTCCCCCCTCTTCCAACTTCGCCTAAGCCCTTCGGACCAAGGCTCCATACCCTACTCCCCCGCGGGGAGAAGGGTTAGAGGCCTTGCCCTTCCCCCCGCACCGGACTAGGGCGCGGCCATGCGCGCGGATATGGCCCATATCGACACCTGGATCTTTGATCTGGACAATACGCTCTACCCGGCGAAGACGGACCTGTTCGCGCTGATCGACGTGAAGATGGGCGAGTTCATCCAGGGGTTGCTCGGCTGCGATCCGGTCGAGGCGCGCACGGTCCAGAAGCGCTATTTCATGGATCATGGCACGACATTGTCGGGGCTGATGCACCATCATGGCATCGAACCGCGCGCATTTCTCGACTATGTGCATGACATTTCGATGGAGCGGCTGACGGTCGATCCTGCGCTCAACGCCCATATCGCCGCGCTGTCGGGCCGCCGCCTGATCTTCACCAATGGCGACGCGGCCTATGCGACCCGCGTGCTCCACAAGCTTGGATTGGCGCAAGCGTTCGAACTGATCCACGACATCCACGCCTGCCAGTATATACCCAAGCCCGATCCGTCGGGCTATGCGGAGTTGTGCCGCGTTCACGCCATAGACCCAACCCGCGCCGCCTTTTTCGAGGACATGGCGCGCAACCTCAAGCCCGCCAAGGCGATCGGCATGACTACCATCTGGGTCAATAACGGATCGGAAGCGGGCCATCACGACCATCATCCCGATTTCATCGATTTCGAGACAGACCATCTGACGCCATTTCTGGCCGCCATCATTGGGGAGCATCCATGAGCCAAGACCTGCAAGCCATCATCGACGCCGCGTGGGAAGACCGCGCCAATGTCAGCCTGACGACGCAAGGGCCGGTGCGCGATGCCGTCAATGCGGCGCTCGCCCTGCTCGACAGCGGCAAGGGCCGCGTCGCAGAGCCGGTCGATGGCGGCTGGCAGGTCAACCAGTGGCTCAAAAAGGCGGTCCTGCTGTCGTTCCGCCTCAACGACAACGCCCTGATCGAAAACGGCCCCGGTGGCGGTTTCTGGTGGGACAAGGTGCCCAGCAAATTCGCCGGCTGGGGTGAAGCGGAATTTCGCGCCGCCGGCTTCCGCGCGGTGCCGGGCGCCTTCGCCCGCGCCGGCGCGCATATCGCCAAAAACGCCATCCTGATGCCCAGCTTCGTCAATATCGGTGCCTTCGTCGATGAAGGCACGATGGTCGACGCCTGGGTGACGGTGGGTAGCTGCGCCCAGATCGGCAAGAATGTCCATCTGTCCGGCGGCGTGGGCATTGGCGGCGTGCTGGAGCCGCTCCAGGCGGACCCGGTCATCATCGAGGATGACTGCTTCATCGGCGCCCGGTCCGAAGTGGTCGAAGGCGTGCGCATCGGCAAGGGATCGGTCCTGTCGATGGGTGTGTTCATCGGCCAGTCGACCAAGATCATCGACCGCGCGACGGGGGAAATCTTCATGGGCGAAGTGCCGCCCTATTCGGTCATCGTCCCCGGCTCGCTCCCCGGCAAGCCGCTGCCCGATGGCACCCCCGGCCCCAGCCTTTATTGCGCCGTGATCGTCAAGCGCGTGGACGCCCAGACGCGCTCGAAGACCGGCATCAACGAGCTGCTGCGCGACTGATATCGCCAAGGGGTGCGCCTTTTTCGACAATCGCGCACCCCATGGCACGCGACGGGATGATCGCAGCGGCATCGTCCTGCGGACATGACAGGTTCGCACAACCGCCTTCTGATCGCCGATGACGACACGCCCCTGGTGGCGCAACTGGCCGACGCCTTCGCCCGTTACGGCCTGATCGTGGACGGCGCGGCAACCCTGTTGCAGATGCGCGCGGCGCTGGCGCAGCAGGATTATGCGCTGGTGGTGCTGGACACGGCCATCGCCCCGGACCAGGGGACGGCGCTCTTGCGCGAACTGGCGATCGAACGCCACCTGCCAGTGATCGTCCATAGCGCCGCCTGCAGCGACACGGACAGGATCGCCACGTTGGAGCTGGGTGCGGAAGATTGCCTGGGCAAGCCCGCCAACCCGCGCGAACTGCTGGCCCGCATCCGCGCCGCGCTGCGCGGCCGGATGACGCCGGGCGCCCGCGTTGACGCGCCCGCGGCGCGCCGCTTCGTGTCGTTCGAAGGCTGGCGCGTGGACATAACCACCGGCCAGCTGTTCGATCCGAAAGGGACGGCCGTGTCTTTGTCGGACGGGGAATTTCAGCTACTGCGCGTCTTTGTCCAACATCCGCGCCAGGTGCTGGACCGCAGCCGCCTGCTCGACCGGGTCTATGGCGGGAGCGCCGACCATTATGACCGGTCGATCGATGTGCAGCTTTGCCGCCTGCGCCGCAAATTGTCCGCCAGCGGCCTGAAAGGCCCGGTCATCCGCACCATCCGCAACGAAGGCTATATGTTCGTCCACGCCGTGACGAACTAGCGCTTACTCCAGCGCCAGCAGGGCAAAGGTGGCAAGCCAATGTTCGCCCATATAATCGCCCGCGACATGGGGCAGGCTGGCGGCGACATGGACCTGTGCGGCCTCCTGCACCCGCGCGGCGACCGCATCGTCCGGCCCCAGCGCGGCGGCGATCACGCGCCAGCACCAGCCGCGGCTGAGGTTCAGGCCGTCGAGATGCGCGATCTTGCCGTCGCTGCGATCCGACACGGTGGCTGGCGTGAACAAAGTCGCCGGTTCGCCCCGCGCCAGATCGGGCAGGAAGGCTTGGAACCAGGCGGCAAAGGCCGGGCGGTCCAGCAACCGGCTCATCAGCAAGGCTTCGCACAAAGCAGGCGAGAGAAATTCGTCGCCGCCCGGTTCCCATGCCTGACATCCCCGGTCCTGCCCGAACCAGCCGATCGCCTTATCGCGGATCAGCGCGACTAACGCCGGATCGCGCGTCTGCGCCCAATCCAGCGTCAGGGTCAGCGCGAAGGCGATGTTGAAATGCGTGCCGACCCGCAGCGGATAAGTCAGCTTGGGCAGGAAAGCATGGAAACGCCCCGCGAACGCTTCCGCCAGCGGGGCGAAGGCCGCCGCCCAGGGCGCATCGTGCCGCGCCAGTTCATCATGCAGCGCCAGCGCCCAGGCCCAGCCATAGGGCCGTTCGAACCCGGCGCTCAGTGGCCGGTGCAGATAGGCGAGTTCCCCCGCCACCTTCTCCGGCACCAGCATCGCGTCGGCCCGCGCCCGGATCGCGCCTGCCTGCGCCATGTTGGGGAACAGGCGCAGCAGCCGCAGCACCTGCCACCAGCCATGGACGCAGCTATGCCAGTCGAAACTGCCGTGGAAGATCGGATGATGATCCTCCGGCGGCCGCGCATCCTCCGGCCCGCCCATCACCAGATCCATCTTGTAGGGATAGCGCTTCCCCAGATGGGACAGGGTCAGCGCGGCGAAACGATCGCCCAGGTCGGACGTCAAAAGGGTCATGGAAAAGCCAGCCAATAGATGAGCGCGATGTTGACGATCAGCAGCGGGACGGCGGTGCCGACCTGCCGCTTGATGACGCCATGCTTGTCCTTCAGTTCCAGCAGGGCGGCGGGCACCAGGTTGAAATTGGCGGCCATCGGCGTCAGCAAGGTGCCGCAGAAACCCGCCAGCATCCCAATCGCGCACACGATCGCCGGATCGCCATGATAGGTACGGATCAATAGCGGAATGCCGATCGCCGCTGTCATCACCGGGAAGGCGGCAAAGGCATTGCCCATGACCATGGTGAATAGCGCCATGCCGACGCCATAGGCGATCACCGCGCCGATCAGGCTGCCCTGCGGGATCGCCTGCTGCACGATGTCGCCCACGACGTCACCGACCCCCGCCAGCGCGAATACCGCGCCCAGGCTGGCCAGCATCTGCGGCAGGATCGCGGCCCAGCCGACACAGTCCATCAGCCGCCGCCCCTGCTGCAACGGCACCAGCGCACTGGCCCGCAACCACAAGCATCCCGCGCTCATCGCGATCAAGACGCCCAGCGCCAGCGCGATCAGCGTCGCCTGCTTTGCGTCGAACCAACCGGGTGCGGCTTTGAACAGAAAGGTGCCGACCAGCGCGGTCACCGGGATGATAAGCGCGATGGCGAACAGCCGGTTGCCCAAGCGATCGGCGCGCGCCTGCCGCACTGCCGGCGCTACCACGCCATCACCCCGGCCCAGCCCCAAAGCGCCCAGTCCGACGAGGCCCAGCACCAGCACGCCATTGCCCAGGTCGCCCAGCGCGTCGCCCGCCCACATGGATGTCGCCAGCAAGGCCCAGAAGGCCGCCGTCGTCCAACGCCGCGGATTGCCCCTGTCGGCCACGCCCAGCAGCGCAAAGGCGGCGAACACCGCGCCCGCCAGCGCATAGACCCAATGCAGCGTGATCATCGCGCGCGCGCCGCCCGGATGCGCGCCAGTTGCTTGTCGAGCCGCCACAGGCGAAAGCCATGGATCAGCAGCGCGGCGATCGCCGTCGGGATCGCCCAGACTGATAGTTGGAGCGGCTCCAGGCTGATGCCATATTGCTCCAGCAGACCCTTGATGAGCAGGATGGAGCCGATTGCCAGGAAGATATCCTCGCCAAAGAACAGCCCGACATTGTCGGTCGCCGCGGCCCAGGCCTTGATTTCCTCCCGCTCATCCTCATGCAATTCGCCCACCTGGGTTTCCGCCGCCGCTTCCGCGATCGGCGCGACCAGCGGGCGGACCGTCTGCGGATGCCCGGCCACCGAGGTTAGCCCAACGGCTGCCAGCGCCTGCCGCACGATCAGGTAGAAGGTCAGGAAGCGCCCGACCGTCGCCCCGCGCATTTTCGCGATCAACCCGCGCGCCCGTTCCTGCAATCCATGGGCTTCCAGCAGGCCGACGACCGGCAGCACGATCCAGATGATGCTGACATAGCGCGCTTCGTTGAACGCCTTGCCGAACGCCGCCAGGATCGCCAGCGGATCAAGCCCCGCCGCCAGCCCGGTGACGATCGCCGACGCCAGGATCACCAACAGCGGATGAAACCGCAGCAGGAAACCCGCCACGATGATCGCAATGCCCAGCAACACCATCAGCGGCGCGCGCCCGCCATGCTACAGCCCCGCCTCGATCGCCAGCCGGATGCCTTCGGCCGCGGTGCGCACGTTCAGCGCGCGCAGCATCGCCGCACGGTGCATCTTCACCGTGCGTTCGGTCAGCCCCAGATCATAGGCGATCTGTTTGTTCAGGCGCCCCTGCGCCATGCCGACCAGCACTGCGCGCTGCCGCTCGGTCAGCGTCGCGATCAGGGCGGCGGCATCCTCCGCCCGCTGGTCGCCGGGTTCCTGCACCGCCATTTGCGATCCCAGGAACCATTCCACCGATCCGTCGGCCGCAAAGATCGGCGCGATCATCAGCGCGTTGCGAAAGGGCGTGCCGTCCTTGCGATAATTGAGCAGTTCGACCAGCACCGGCCGACTGGCGCGGATGGCCTCGCGGATCATGTCCGTGCTCGCCCCGTCCGTGCCCGGCCCGCGCAAAAAGCGGCAATTACGGCCGATAATCTCTTCACGGCTATAGCCGGTGAGCGCCGTAAAGGCGTCATTACATTCGATAATCGGGTTGTCGGGCAGTCGCGGGTTGGTCACGACGGCAGGGACGGCGCTTTCGGCGATCATTTCGGGCAGGGACATGGACGATAGACACTCATCGGGACGAAGGCGCGTCGCCAATGCGACGCCCTTTGCCATCGTGCCTCAATTCACCCCCTCACTGCAAGGTGACCAAACGATATAGCGTGTCAGCCCGCAAAATTGCCCGAATGGGCGAAGGCTTCGATCGGCTTGCGGTCGCTGGGTTCCTCCCGCGCCTGGAGCGCTTCGGGCAGCAGTGCCTTGTCGCCCTGCCGGCCGATCGCGACCGCCGCCTCGATGCGAAAACGCTCCGGCACCGCCAGTTCGGCGCGCGCCTTGTCGAAATCGACGCCGGTCATGCCATGGGTGTGATAGCCCAGCCGCGTCGCCTGCAACGCCAACAGCGCCCAGGCCGCGCCCGCGTCGAAGCTGTGGCTGTGCGACGGCTTGAAGTCGTCGGACCCCGGCGCCGCCATCAGCGTGTCGGACAGGACGAAGACGATGACGCCGGCATTATGCACCCAGCTCTGGTTGAACGGCGCCAGCAGTTCCAGGAAACGCGACCAGTCGGCGCTGTCGCGATGGGCGTAGAGGAAGCGCCAGGGCTGATAGTTGAACGCCGACGGCGCCCAGCGCGCGGCATCGAAAATGGTGTCGAGATCATCCTGCGGCACAGCGGAGGAATCGAAAGCGCGGGGCGACCAGCGCTCCAGAAACAGGCTATCGACGGGGCGCGTGACGGCGCGGGGATTGGTGGCCATGCTATCTCCTGGGAAATGGGCGGTGGGAATGAGACGCCGATCTAGGCAGTCTTCTTCGACGATGAAATGACTGATCCGTCAATTCACCGTTTCGCACGAAGGCGCTGCGCTGTCGTCCAGATTGGACAATCGGAACAGCGCGTCGCCATCCCGCTCCATCAGCACGATGGACGGTTCGCGCAACAGAGCCTGCGCCAGCCGCGCGCGCCAGCGCCCGAATAGACCTTCGGCCGCCTGGCCATCCTGCTCCCGTCCGTCCTGCATAGCTGCTCCGCGCCGACTCACGCGGCTTATCTATCGATCTTATAGAGAATCGGCCTGCAAGCAAAGCTGACCCATGGGACAGAAAATTTTGGCATGGCGCAGCGGTCTTGTCATGATGCCCGACTGCGGGCTTTGCGGTTGATCCTAATCAGGATAGGCCATCCCGGCACGACGCCGCTCCCTCGATGCCGCCAGGGTTGACGCGCTCGTGCTGGTCCGATCTTCAGGAAGGTTTACCCATATGACCCCATTTGAACGCGCTCAAGCCGCGGCCTGGAACGAACTGTCGCGCCAGGGCGTGCAGACGCCTGTCGACCCAGAGTCGATCAATGGCGCCCTGGATATGCGCGCGATCGTCCACGCCATCCTCACCGCCATTCACGAACCGAGCCAGGAAATGGCGGAGGCCGGTGCGGAAGTCATCCGCGCCGTGTCGGCCGATGAGATCGCCGACGCCTATCAAAGCGATGCCGCCAACACCTGGCGGCTCATGGTCGATATACTGTTGGAGCGAGGGTGACGGCGGACTGCGATCGCCGCATCCTGCATCGACCAAAGGACGCCGCGCCGGCCCGGATTGCGCAGATGTTTTCCGATGTCAGAGGGCCGAAAACTGGTGGAGAGGGTGGAGTTATTAAGGCTCGAGCTGAAAATTTATATTAGAATCAAAACACTATGCCAAATGGTTCTTTCCCACAATTCTGTACCACGGAGATCCAGCTTCCCCAGTCGTCCGCTAATGTGGCGCACACTCAAACGATATCAATCGACAATCCGGCTTTACAAATAGCAGCATATATTGCCGCGTTTTTGGACATCGGCATAGCTGCCAACCTTGGACGCCAATTACGGCGTAAGCACCATTGCAGAGTGGTTAAAAGCGATCGAAACTCACTCGAGAAGGGCCGTTACCGTCTTGGTCTCGGTATAATGCAACAAGCCTTCCTCGCCGACTTCGCGGCCCCAGCCCGATTCCTTCACGCCGCCAAAGGGTGCCGACGGATCGTTCATGCCATGGGTGTTGATCCAGACCGTTCCGGCCTGCAATCGGCGCGCCGTCAGATGCGCGCGGGACAGGTGGCGGGTCCAGATATTGGCGGCCAGGCCATAGCGGGTGTCATTGGCTTGCCTGATCACATCGTCCACATCATCGAACGGGGTGGCGACCAGTACCGGCCCGAATATCTCCTCCCGAACAATGCTGGCTTCGGCACCAGGGTTGGCGAAAATCGTTGGTTCCACGAAATAGCCGTCCTGCCCGCCCGTCCCGCCGCCGATCACCAGTTCGGCACCGCTTGCCTGACCCTGCGCAATATAGTCCATCACCCGCGCCTGCTGCGTGCGTGATACGAGCGGCCCCAGCATCGTGTCGGGATCGCGGCCATGGCCGAGTTTGAAGCTCTTGGCGACCTGCGCCACGCCGTCCACCACCTTGTCGAACACCGACCGTTCGACATAGAGGCGCGAGGCGGCGAGGCAGACCTGCCCGGAATTGAAGAAGATGGCGAGTGCCGCGCCGATCGCCGCCTTGTCGAGATCCGCGTCGGCAAAGATGAGCGAGGGCGACTTGCCGCCCAGTTCCAGCGTGACGCGCTTGAGGTCTTTGGCGCAGGTCTGGACGATCTGCTTGCCGACGCGGGTCGACCCGGTGAAGGCGATCTTGTCGACGCCGGGATGCTCAACCAGCGCCTGCCCCGTCTCATGCCCATAGCCGGTGACGATGTTGAGCACGCCTTCGGGCAGCCCCGCCTCCAGCGCCAGTTCAGCCAGGCGCAGCGCGGTCAGCGGCGTGACTTCGGACGGTTTCAACACGATGGTACAGCCCGCCGCCAGCGCCGACGCGATCTTCCAGGCCGCCATCGCCAGCGGATAATTCCACGGCACGATCTGGCCAACGACACCAATCGGTTCGCGTACCGAATAGCTATGATATTGGCGGCCATCGCCGGAAATGGGGTTTACCTGCCCGTAAATCTTGGATGCCCAACCTGCCATGTAGCGAAAGATATCGACGGCGGCGGGCACATCCACCGCCAGCGCATGATGTACCGCCTTGCCATTGTCATAGCTTTCGAGCAGCGCCAGTTCCTGCGCATGATCCTCAATCTTGCGCGCGATCGCCTCGATGATCCTGCCGCGATCCAGCGGGCGCATCCGGCTCCAGGCGGCCGATTCGAACGCGGTCCGCGCTGCCCTGACGGCGCTATCGACATCGGCGGCCGTTCCTGCGGGAACAGCGGCGAACACCTTGCCGGTAGCCGGGTCTTCCACGTCGATGACGCGGCCGTCCGCGGCCGCTTCCCATGATCGACCGATCAACATTTTTTGCTGTGGAAGGCGAACCTGGAAACCGGCGTCACCATGTAATCCAGCGGCGATCGAAACGGGTGCGGTCATGGAACATGTCTCCGGGGATCAAGAAGGAGCCGCGCCCGCCTTTCAGGGCGCGGCCCAGGGGGAGCGGGTCAGAAGCGCGCCGAAAGAGTCGCGCCGAATGTGCGTGGTCGTCCGGCAAAACGGACCGTCGTGTCCGTGATCCGCGTGGCGTTGGACCAGTAGTAGGTGTTGCCCAGGTTCCGCACGAAGGCGCTGATCTTGTAGCGCTTGTCGGCAAAGGACAGGCCAGCGCGCAGATCGATCAGCGTATAATCCTCGATCGTCAGGCCACCCTGCGCGCTTAGGTCCGCCGATGGCGTAGCGCGGGCGTTGCCCAGCACAGCCTTGGTATCGCTCTGGAAATTCAGATTGGCACCGACGAAGGCCGCGACATCGTCGCTGAGCGCCCAGTCATATTGGGCATCGGTCACGATCTGAAATTTGGGCGTGTAGGGAAAGGCCGATCCGCCAAAATCCAGCTGGCTGCCATAGCTGTCATAGTTGACGAAACTGCCCTTGATCCGCGTGTCGAGATAGGTCGCGCCAATGCTGACGCGCAGGCCATCGGTCGGCGCGAGGTCGAGTTGAATTTCCGCGCCTTTTACCCGGCTTTTCGGGACATTGACCAACGCTTCGAGAGGGCCGAACACATTGGGATTGGCGATCACGCGACCCTTCAACTGCTTGTCGCTATAGTCGTAATAGAAAAGTGCGCCGTTGATTTGGGCGGTGTTGTCCAGCAAGGTCAGTTTCGCGCCGAGTTCATAAGCGGTTACGGATTCCTGCGTGACGGGATTGAACTGGTTGGCATCGCTGGCCGACAGCAGGGGAAAGCTGCCCGACTTGTAGCCTTTGCTGACGGACGCGTAGAGCAACACGTCCCTGCTCGGCTTGTAATCGACACCCGCGCGCCAGGACATATTATCCTCGTCCAGCGACTTGCGCACCTCGCCCACGGTCAGCGTCGATCCGTCGATCGTGACGCAACCATTGGTGGGAATGTCGATGGGCGCCAGTCCTGCGCCGCCGCGAATGAAGTTGACCAGATTTTCGATCCCCAGCCCCAACGCGTTGCCGCGATCGGCCGTGCAACCGGCAAAATCGATATTGGTCTTGGTATAACGCACCCCGCCGTGCAGGGTGATGCTGTCGCCGATATCATAGTCCAGATTGGCGAACACCGCCTTGTTCACGAATTTCTGGCGCGCATATTGGCTGTAGACGAAAAAGGGGATGCCAAGGCCGGCGTCGACGAAATTATAGGCCGATGTCGATTGGTCGTAGGGACCGGCATCATCCTGCTGATAGGTTTTTTCGCGCGCATAATTGGCGCCCAGAATATAGGTCAGGCCGCCGGTCCGCCCTTGCAGACGCAACTCCTGCGACAGTGCCGTTATCTTTCCAGTGGTGTTGTAGAAATAGTCACGCAGGGCAACGCCGTCCGGGTCGATATCCTGGTCGTTATGATATTCCGACCAACTGCTGATCGAGGTCAGGCTGACATCGTCGGTCAGATCGATATCCCCCCGAAACGAGGCCTGGTAGAACCAGTCGTCACGCTGGGGCTTCTGTTCCGGTGTCCAGTCGGCATCACGATTGTTACGCGGCGCGATGGGATAGGTGGCCAGAGGCCCCAGCCGCGCTGGATTGCCCAGCGGCACCACGCCGATCAGTTGCGCAGCCTGCCCGTCGCTCTTGTCGATGAAACCGTTGAGGTTAAGCGAAAAGCGTGCGCTGCCGGACGGCTCAAAGTCTATGAGGATGCGGCCCGTGGTGAAGTTGCGATCGCCGAGCTTTTCATCGCGCGTATAGCTGCGCTGCCATGCCCCGCCCTGCTCGGTCCGCACCGCGACCCGCGCCGACAGCGTATCGCTGATCGGCCCGCTGATGAAACCACCGCCCGACACCTGCCCGAAACTGTCCAGACCCGCGTCAAGACCGGCTTTGAAGGTGGAGGTCGGCTTGGCAGCGATATAGTTGATCGCACCGCCCGTAGCGTTCGATCCGAACAGCGTGCCCTGCGGCCCTTTCAGCACTTCCACGCGCTCCAGATCGAGCGTCGCGCCGCGCGTCATGATGGAAAAGGGGATCGGCACCTGATCCTGATAGATGCTGACGGTGGGCTTGGCGGCCAGGCTGGTGTCGTAAAAGCCGATGCCGCGCAAAGTATAGACGGGCGTTGCAAAGGCGCTCTCGGTATAGTTGAAGCCCGGCACGATCTTTACCAGGTCGGCGACGTTGGTGATGCCCTGGTTCGCCAGCTTCTCACCCGATGCCGCCGTGATCGACAGCGGCACATCGTTGATCGCCTGCTCGCGCTTCTGTGCCGTCACGACGATGTCGCCAAGGCCCGAGGATGTCGCCTGTGGCGCGGCGTCGGTCTGGCCCCAGGCCTGCGCATGCAATGCAACGGCCGATACGGTGGCGGCCAGCGTGATAATCCTCTTGGTCATGTTCAGACTCCTCCCATTTGTCGCCCGGATGTTCCCATCCTGAGCCTGTGCGCCGGTCCCGCTTTGGCGGTGATCCAGCGGCGATATGCGTCAGTTCTTCGTGAAGCGGATCGGCAGAGCCTTGTACCCACCGACGAAATTGGTCTCGACCATGCGGGGATCGCCCGCCATTTCGACCGACCTGAGATGCGGCAGCAATTCTTCGAACAGGATACGCATCTCCAGCTTGGCGAGATGCTGGCCCAGGCACATATGCGGACCAAAGCCGAAGGCGATGTGCGGATTGGGCGAGCGGGTGACGTCGAAGCGGTCAGCGTCCTCAAACACCGCCTCGTCGCGATTGCCCGACGGGTAACAGATCATCAGCCGTTCCATCGCACGGATATCCATGCCGCGCACCTGCGTGTCGGCGGTGGCGTTGCGCATGAAATGCTTGACCGGACTGGTCCAGCGGATCGCCTCATCCACCAGGCGGGGGATGAGCGACGGGTCCGCCTTCACCTTGGCCCAATTTTCGGGATAGACCATCATCCCGTGCAGCCCACCGGCGGTAGAGGATGACGTCGTGTCATGGCCTGCCGTGGCGATCGCGACATAATAGCCGTTCGCCTCGTCGCGCGGGATCGGCGCGCCGTTGATCCGCGAATTGGCGATCAGCGACAGCAGGTCGTCGGTCGGCCTTTCCCGGCGATCGGCGCTCAGCCTGTCGAAATAGGTATAGAAATCCTCGATCGAGGCCGCCCACTGCTTTGCCGCGACGACCGGGTCGGCCGCCATTTCGGGCCGCTGTTCTTCGGGATCATGCACGCCGAAAAACTCCTGCGTCAGCTTGAGCATCCGCGGTTCGTCTTCGGGTGGCACGCCGAACAGCGTCATGATGACGCGCAGCGGATAATGCAGCGCGAAATCGCGGACGAAATCGCATTCGCCATCGAAGCTCAGCAGATTGTCCACCGACTGGCGCGCCAGCACGCGGATCTGATCCTCCAGCTTGCTGATCTTGCCGGGCAGAAACCAGTTGGACGTCAGCGTGCGGTAGGATGCATGTTCGGGCGGGTCCATATAGGTCAGCGACGACAAGATGCGGATCGACCCGCTGTTGATGTCCCGCGTGAAGGCGTCCGAGGCCTGATCCACCAGGATCGGGTTGTGATCGGCATTGTGGAACAGCTTGCCGTTGCGTTCCACTTCCTTGATGTCGGCATGTTTGGTGACGATCCAGACCGGATCATAGCCAGGCACCTGTGCGATACCCAGCGGCATATGTTCACGCAGCCAGCGAAAAGCGCCATAGATCGTCGCGTCGTCCGTGTAGCTTTTGGGCGCGATCACAATCCGCGCAATATCGTCCGGGATGATGGGACGCACGTCGGCATCCAGCGAAGTCGCCATGAAACTACCCTCTCCTACACGCTGTCCTATGGACACTTACGTATTGCGTATTGTCATTACGTAACTATGGACAAGCGGATTCGTCAATCGTAAAAAGAGGTCGGACCATTCAGCCTTTGAAGAAGGAGAATCGCGGAAAATGCGCGGCTTTACGGCCGAAATCATCCGTCCCCGTCCCCGAAACTGAATGACGAACCCGAAGATTGAATAGGAGAAGACCCATGGAAGTGAAGGCAGCTGTCGCCCGGATCGCGGGTGGTGACTTTACGCTGGAGCGGCTCACCCTGTCCGACATGCGCGCCGACGAAGTGCTGGTGCGGATCGTCGCGACGGGCCTGTGCCATACCGACATCGTCGTGCGCGATCAGTTGCTGCCGACGCCCCTGCCCGCTGTGCTGGGCCATGAAGGGGCGGGCATCGTCGAGGCGGTCGGTGCGGATGTTACTACGCTCTTACCGGGTGATCGCGTCGTGATGGGCTTTGCCGCCTGCCGCCAATGTCCCCAATGTGTGGCGGGGCATCCAGCCTATTGCCGCGATTTTTCCGCACTCAACTTCGGGGGCTGCCGGGCGGACGGCTCAACCTGCCTGCATGACGGCGTTACACCGATCAGCAGTCACTTTTTCGGCCAATCCTCCTTCGCCAGCCACGCCATCGCGGCCGCCCATAATCTGGTGAAGGTACCGGCCGAGGCACCGCTCGAACTGCTCGGCCCACTGGGCTGCGGTATCATGACCGGGGCAGGCGCCGTGATGAAGGCGCTCAAACTTCGGGCTGGCGAGACCATCCTGATCACGGGCGGCGGCCCCGTCGGTCTGAGCGCCGTCATGGCGGCGACGGCTTCGGCCGCGGGGCAGATCATCGTCGCGGATCCTTTGGCAACACGCCGCGCGATGGCGCTCGACCTGGGCGCGACCCATGTCATCGACGTGACCACGGGCGACACCGCCGAACAGTTGCGCAAGCTGCTGCCCCAAGGCGTCGATTGCGTGCTGGACACGTCGGGCGCGGTCCCGGCGATCGACGCCGGCGTGGCGTCTCTTGCCCCTCTGGGGCGTCTTGCCATCGTCGGGGTGCCCAAGGCGCTGGATGCGGCGATCAGCGTCAACATCCTGACCCTCCTGTCGCTCGGCATCTCGATCTGCGGCGTGACCGAAGGCAATGCCGACCCGCAGACGTTCCTGCCCGAACTGATCGCGCTGAATGCCAAAGGGCTGTTCCCGTTCGAGAAACTGATAACCACCTACAGGCTGGAAGACATCAACCAGGCGATCGAGGACCAGCATGGTGGCCGCTGCGTCAAGGCTGTGCTGACGATGGCGTGACCTTAACCGCCGGGCGATCCGTTTCCTTGCCGGCGCGGATCGCCTCGACATGGCGGAAGAAAGCGCGCTGACGCATCAGGCCGAAGAAATCCAGCATGAGCGGAAGCGCATGTTCGACCATGGTGGCGGCTTCCGCCACATCGATATGCCCCTCGACCCGCTCCATGAAGGTCGATGCTTCCCAGCGTCCAACGAAATCCGCCGCCTCTGTGTAGAAGCCCAGAATGTCGGGCGTATAATCCAGCCGCTGGTCGAACCCGGCCTTGCGCATGTCGCCCCAGATACGCACCAGCTGCGCGCAGGTGATGCTCAGCGCCTCGCCCTGATCCGTGTCGATAATATCCAATATGCCGATCTTCGCCAGCGTGCGGGCATCCTCCACCGCATGCGGATAGCGTTCCAGCAGCGACGCGATCGTCACTGGCGGCCCGTCCACGCCGACGCGGTGCGCGACGAGCTGCTCCAACTGGTCGAACGCGCTGGCCTCTATCCGCCCGTCGGTGCCTTCGCCGCCGATGATCGCCTTGATCTGTGCCAGTGTCAGCCGGTTCTCACGCTGGAGCCGACGCACGGACAGGATCGCCTGGACATGCTCCTCTCCATAGTCGGCAACCGTCTTGCGCGGCCGCTCCGGCTCCGGGATCAATCCTTCGCGCAGATAGACGCGGATCGTCTCCCGATGGACACCCGTCCGATCCTCCAGTTCGCGCATCTTCATGATGGCGCTACAGCATGGCGCACCGGACAGGGCAAGCCGCTATGTTACTTATATACGCAAGGCCCGGCGGTTCAGGCCGCAACCTTCGCGCCCTCTTCGGCTTCCTGCATCGTGCTGAGCAGGCGGCGTGCCTGGTTGACCGCGCCGTCGCTGGCTATGCCGACAAAGGCCCGCTCCGGCTCGTCGTCGATCCGCGCCTGCTGCGCCTGCAACGTGACTTCGTCTTCGGTGATAGTATCGAAAAATTGGTCGAACAGCACGTCTGGCACACCGCTTTCCTTGGGCGCGGTGGTGCAGATGGTCCACAGATAATGGCTGGTCGTCGCCGTCTCCGGCGTAATGAAATGATTGTTGGCCAGCATGAAGCCATTGTCGCGCTTGCCCTCATAGGCGCCTGTGCCGACCTCGCAACCGCCGGCATTGACGCGGCAGGTCATGCCGATGCTCGGCTCGAACCGCACCTCCTGCCAGCGATCGACCCGGCCCTTGAACCCGCCTGCGTCGACATAGGATTTGGGCGGCACGGAATTGGGCATCTTGCGCAGCAGCGTCACCTTGCGGCCGTCAAATTCGACCTTGGTATCGGCATTATAATGCTGTTCCGGGTTCCCGCCGATCGTGCGCGCATGGATATAGGGCACATGGGTCAGGTCCATGATATTGTCGATGATCAGCTGCCAATTGGCCTTCACCGGGAAATTATAGGGGCGCCAGGTCCAGGCCGGATCATTATGTTCCGGGCTGTCGACGATGATCGCGGGATCGGCCAGCGCCGGTTCGCCCATCCAGATCCAGATCAGATGGTCCTTCTCCACCACCGGATAGTGGCGGACATTGGCGGATGCGGGGATGCGCGCCTGGTTGGGGATGCGGGTGCAGGCGCCCTTCCCGTTGAACTCGACGCCATGATAGCAGCAGCGCAGGACATCGCCATCGACATGGCCGGCGGACAGCGGCATGGCGCGATGGCTGCACCGGTCTTCCAGCGCGGCGATCTCGCCGCCTTCGGTACGGAACAGCACGACCGCTTTGTTCAGATATTTGCGCCCCAGCGTCTTGCCCGGTTCGATATCGGCGGCGAAGGCGGCCACATACCATGCGTTGTAAATGAACATGCTGCTCTCCATTGTCCGGCCGGGCGGTTCACTGCTCCGGCGCTACCCTATTGTTGGGCATGATTATGGATAGGCTGCACAGAACCGCCAATCGCAATCCCATAAAGCCATAAGAAAAGCGGGAAATGGATGCGGCGAAGCGGGATTGAGGAGGGGAGCAAAGATGGGGTGGGAAGGCGACAGTCCGGTTTGTCCGAGACTTCACGCGAAAGGAGACCTACAAATCTCGTCACCCCAGCGAAGGCTGGGGTCTCGTGCGAGAGCCCGCAGCGGTTGGGCTTGGCACTTGCGCAAGCGTATCGTGTTGTCGCCTGAGACCCCAGCTTTCGCTGGGGTGACGGTAAGGGGGGTGTCCGCTTGCCGATCATATAGCCCGTCTGCTGAGCGCCCGCTTCTGGTCGAAACCCGTCCTTTACCTCACCGCAAATACAGCCCCCCATTCATGTCCAGCGTCGCCCCCACAAAGAACCCGCCCCGGTCCGACGCCAGCAGCGCCGTCGCCGCCGCGATCTCGCCCACGGCCATGAAGCGCCCCACCGGCACTTCGCCCTCGACCCGCGCAATCTGTTCCGCCGACAGGCGCGCCTTGGCGGTGTCGATCGGGCCCGGCGCGATGGCGTTTACGGTCACGCCGGTTCCGGCCAGATAGCGGGCGAAATATTTGGTCAGCATGATCGCCCCGGCCTTCGACGCGGCATAATGGGGGGAGGCCACCGTCCCGCCATTCTGCCCGGCGAGCGAGGTGATGTTGACGATCCGGCCATAGCCATTCTCGCGCATATGTTCGGAAAATATCTGGCAGCTCAGGAACACGCTGCGCATGTTGATCTGGACGATCGCGTCAAATTCTTCGGGTGAAATATCCTGTGTCGGCGTGCGCTTGGCGAAACCGGCATTGTTCACCACGATGTCGAGCTTGCCCCACAGGCCTGCAATCTGGTCCCGCGCGGCCAGGAAATGATCCTTCTCCCGCACGTCCAACGTCAAGGCGATCGCGGTCTCGCCCGACGGATCAAGCGACGCCGCCACCGCCTGCGCGACATCGCTATCGATGTCGCTTACCGCCACGCGCCCGCCACCGGCATGGATTTCGCGCGCCACCGCTTCCCCCACGCCGCGCCCGCCGCCCGTCACCAGCGCGGTACGCCCTGCGAAGGAAAAACTGCCATTGGCGGGCAGGGTGAACTGTTCGGTCATATGTCCGTCCTGAAACTGTCAAAAGAAAAGGCGGGGAAGGCATCACCCTCCCCGCCCCAGAACATTAGTGGCGGAACGACAGCGTCAGGCCGTAGGTCCGCGGCGTGTTGGTGAAGATCTTCCAATAGGTGGTGCCGTTGCCGGGCACCGCCAGGAAGGCGGTGATGTCGTCCGCATTCACGATCTGGTAGTTGTTGGTCAGGTTCTTGCCCCACAGGCCGACCTGGAAACGACCATCGGCGGTTTCATAGTTCAGCCGTGCGTTGAGCGTCCGGCCCCGCGTATCGCTGTGCAGATTGTCATACAGGCGCAGCGTATTGGCGTCGTCGGTCGAAATGCGGGTCGAGAAGTTGAAGTCCGCCTGCGGCGTCAGCGTCGCGCCATTGGCCAGACGGCCGGTATAGGCCGCACCCACGGTGAAGCTGTCGCGCGGCGCGAACTTGGCCGGATTGCCCGAATAATCCAGGTTCACCAGCGGATCGCGCAGGTCGGTATATTTGCCCACCAGATGCGTGTAATTGGCGGTCAGGCGCAGATCCTCGACCGGACGGACGACGGATTCGACCTCCAGCCCCTTCATTTTCAGCGTACCATTATAGGTATGGGCAATACCGCCCGCGCCGGAGAAATTCTGGAGATTCTTGGTCGTCTGCCGGAACAGCGCGACGTTCAGGTCCAGCCTGTTGTCGAACAGGCGCGACTTGGCGCCGATTTCGTAATTTTCCGCCTTTTCCGGTTCCAGCGGGATGGTGGGATCACGATAGGCATTGTCGACAAAGCCACCCGACTTGAAGCCCTTGGCATAGGTCGCATAGATGTTGACCTTGTCCATCGGCTCGAACTTGACGGTGAAGCGCGGCGTGAAGGCGTTCCAGGTCTTGCCGCCCGACGCGAACACTTCCCCTGGGAAGCCGAAGCCCGGGATCGCGCCCGCGTCCGTGGTCGAGAAGGCGTGATAGTCAATCTTCTTGCGGTCCGACGTGTAACGGCCACCGGCCACGACGGCCAGCTTGTCGGTGATCTCGAACGTCGCTTCGCCGAACACGGCCAGGCTTCGGACATTGCCTTCCTGCACGCGCGTGATGTTGGTCACGTCAGGGTTGCGGCGAATGCTGGCGGGCACGGCCGATCCGGGCAGCGGGCTGTAGAAAAAGATGTTGGTGGTCGACACGTCGGCCGACAGGAAATAGGCACCCACGACATAAGAGAAACGGCCTGGCGCGGAGGCAAAGCGCAGTTCCTGCGTGAAGCTGCGGTTCTTCACCACCTGGCGGCGATCGAACACCGGCACCTGGGTCGCAACCGGCACGTCGTCGTTGATCGCGCGGCTGTCATTCAGGCGATAGCCGGTGATCGACGTCAGCGTGCCGCCCAGCAGGTCCAGGTCGCCGCGCAGATAGCCGCCGCGCAAACGCTGGCGATAGGGCGAGGATACGAAGTCGTTGTTGGTCCACTTGTCATCATCATAATCGCCGAAGGTCGCGGGAATCCGCTGCACACCGCCGATGCCCAGCTGGATCGCGCCGCCATTGCCCTTGGTATAGCTATAGTCGCCCGACAGGACGATCTTGAGCGTGTCGGTCGGCTGGAACAGCAATTTGCCGCGCGCGGAATAGCTGTCCGACTTGCCATAGCTGCCCGACTGGTTGGGCGTGTCGATCAGGCCGTCATTATGTTCGGTGCTGAAGGCGAAGCGGCCGGCGATCTTGTCATCGACCAGCGTGCCGTTGACCATGCCCTCGGTCCGCACATAGCCGCCATTGCCACCGGTGATCTGCGCGTAATAATCATCCTTGAAGTCAGGATTGTTGGTGATGACGGCGATCGCGCCGCCCACCACGTTGCGCCCGAACAGCGTGCCCTGCGGCCCGCGCAGCACTTCGACGCGGTTGGTGTCGTAGAAATTGGCGTTCAGGTCGTTGTTGAACACATAATAAACGTCGTCCATGAAATAGGCGACCGGCGTGTCCAGCGTGGCGGTGCGAAAGGTCGACACATTGCCGCGGATCGCGACGATCGAGAGCGACTTGTCGGCGGTGTTGACGGTGATGCCGGGCATCTGCTGCGTCAGCGCGGCGGGGCTATAGACCTGCGCCTCACGCAGCAATTCGCCACCAAAGGCCGCGATCGAAAAAGGCACTTCGCGCACCGTCGATTCGCGCCGTTCGGCGGTGACGACGATGTCTTCGGGGAATAGTGGCGCCTCTTGCGGCGCAGCCTGCGGCGCCGCCTGATCGGCCTGCGCAAAGGCCGGCGCGGCCAGCATGACGGCCATGATCGCGCCTAGCGCAGAGGATGATTTGAAACTGAAAGGCATTCCCGAACTCTCCCTTAACGACACGGCTTGATGCCGCCTGGGGAGCGTGAAGCAGCAAAAAGGAAATGGGTGCAATAGCATCGTCCCGGTTATTGAATGGTCCGACCACATTCCGATTGGGGCATGGCCCGGACAGGCTCTAGCAGAAGGTCAGGGAATGGCGCTGGCATCGATTCAAGCCGCGCCGATAACGACAAGCAAGGAAGAGGCTGAAAAACTCATGCAGTCCACGGATAGCGCCGACATGACAAGGGTAGGACCAGGCACGGTCATGGGCACGATGATGCGCCAATATTGGATGCCCGCCGTCCTGTCGTCCGAAGTGAAGGCCGATGGCGATCCGGTCCGCCTGATGATCCTGTGCGAAAAGCTGATCGCCTTCCGCGACAGCTCCGGCCGGGTCGGCATCATGGACCATCGCTGCCCGCACCGCTGCGCATCGCTGTTCATCGGCCGCAATGAGGAAAACGGCATACGCTGCGTTTATCATGGCTGGAAATTCGACGTGGACGGCAAGTGCGTCGACATGCCCTCCGTCCCCGCCCGCATGGACTTCAAGGAAAAGGTCCATGCCAAGGCGTATAAGACCTATGAGGCCAATGGCCTGATCTGGGTCTATATGGGCGAAAACCAGGCCAGCCCGCCGCCAATCCCTGAGATCGAGGCGACGATGCACCCGGACGCGGAAATCTGGTGCCTGCAACGCGACTGCAACTGGCTCCAGGCGCTGGAAGGCGACATCGACACCAGCCATGTCGGCTTCCTGCATGTCGGATCGATCGAGGCGGACGATCTGGATGAGGATCATCCGATGCGCCCGACCGTCCTCAACCGCGCGCCTGACTATGAAGTCGCCCAGACCGACTGGGGCGTCATGTATGGCGGCTATCGCCCGAACGACGATGGCCAGATGAGCTGGCGCGTCGCCCATTACATGTTCCCCTTCTGGACGCAGACGCCCAACAACCGGTTCGCGACCCGCGCCATCGCCCGCGCCTGGGTGCCGATGGATGACGAACATTCGATGCTGTTCGACATCACCTGCGGCGTCGATGCCGGCAACCCGGCCTATACCTCGACGCTCAAGGACGGCACGCCCTTGTTCGCGCCGCTCGAATATGCGCCGACCACCACCGACTGGTATGGCCGCTGGCGCTCGCCCGACAGCCAGGCCAACGATTGGGCGATCGACCGCGATTCCCAGCGCAACGGCACCCAGTTCACCGGCATCCCCAACATCACGATGCAGGATCAGGCCGTCACCGAAAGCATGGGGCCGATCACCGACCATAGCTTCGAAAATCTGGCCCCCACCGACCAGATGATCGCCCGCGTCCGCCGCCGCGTATTGCTCGCCGCCCGCGCGCTTGCCAACAAGGGCACGTTGCCGCCGGGGATTGAAGACCCCAGCATCTTCTACCGCGCGCGCGCCGGGTCGTTCCTGCACGACCCCAGCGACACGCTCGCCAATGCCTATGAATCGGCGCTGGCCAAGGCGGTCCGCTGGCCCGACAAGGTCGAAGCGGCTGAGTGACATGACGACAAGGGCCAGGGCGATCCATGCCCCGGTGCTGCAGACAAGGATGATAGAGGTGACGAAACGCATTGCGGTTTGTCCGGTTCGCCGATCCATGGCGCCCCGGCCCTGCCAAGAGACGCATCGCACCGGACGGAGAGGGTGATGCGCGCACGATTGAAGACTATCCGCTGGGAAGCCGAAGGCATCAACAGCTACATCCTCGAACCAGTCGATGGCGGGCTGATGCCAGCCTTCGATCCCGGCGCGCATATCGACGTCCAGCTTTCGCCCGGCCTGGCGCGCAGCTATTCGCTGGTCAATGATCCCGCGATCCGCGGCTATTATGAAATCGCCGTGCATCACGCGATCGACGGCCGCGGCGGGTCGCGTCACATCCATGAAAAATGGCAGGTCGGCCAGATCCTCGACATCTCCGACCCGAAGAATAATTTCCCGATGGTGGAGGATGCCAGCCACACCGTCATGATCGGCGGCGGGATCGGCATCACGCCGATGCTGCCGATGATCGCGCGCCTCGAAAAGCTCGGCAAAAGCTGGGAACTTCATTATGTCGCGGCCTCGCCTGAGCGCGCCGCCTATGTCGATCGCCTGTCCGATTATGACCGGGTGGAAATCGCCTATGACGGCATCCCCGGCGGCCGCCGCCTGGACCTCAAAGCCATCTGCGCGGCTGCGCCTGCCGACGCGCATCTCTATTGCTGCGGTCCGGGCGGGATGCTCGATGCCTTCGTCGCTATCAACGCCGACCGGCCCAAGGGCCACGCCCATATCGAATATTTCTCCGCCGAAACCGAAATGGCGACCGAGGGCGGCTACACGCTGGAACTGGCCAAGAGCGGCAAGACCATTGCGGTCGAGGAAGGCGAGACGATGCTCGACGCGCTGCTGAGCGCCGGGATCAATGTCGGCTTCGCCTGCTCCGAAGGGATTTGCGGCACCTGCGAGGTCAAGGTGCTGGACGGCATCCCCGACCATCGCGACCATTTCCTGTCCGATGACGACAAGGCCGCGAACAAATCGATCATGGTCTGCTGTTCGGGATCGAAAACGGCGAACCTCGTCCTCGACATCTGATTGCGATATTCCGGTTTTCCAATGGCACACCGGCAAATGAATGAAGCGGCCGCCAACGGCCCAAGGGTAAGGAGAAGGTCTTGGCGGTCGCCACGATAGAAGGCAGCAGCAGCAGTCCGGCGGGATCAGGGGGCATGTTGGACGACATACCCATGTCGTCCTATCAAATCTGGTCGGTGCTGATGATCGCCGCGACCGTCATTCTTGACGGCCTCGACAACCAGATGCTCGGCCTTGCCGCACCGTCCCTGCTCAAGGAATGGGGGATCGACCGAACGGCGCTCGGCTCCGTTTTCGCGCTCGGCTTCGTCGGCATGGCGATCGGCACGCTGACGTCGGGCTGGGTCGGCGATCGTTTCGGGCGGCGCGGCGCGCTGATCGCCGGCGTCGCCATCTTCGGGATCGCCACGCTCCTCACCGGCTTTTCCGGCGCGCTGTGGCAGGTCGCCGTCTTGAAAACGCTGGCGGGTGTCGGTCTGGGCGGCGTCCCCGGCACCGCCAGTGCCATGATCGCGGAGTTCACCCCGGTCCGCTGGCGCAGCGTCGCCGTCACCTTCGGCGTCGTCTGCGTTTCCATTGGCGGCATATTGGGCGGCGTCGCCGCCGCGCTGATCTTGCCCGGCCTTGGCTGGCGCTGGCTCTTTTACATGGGCGGCGTGGTGACGATGATCTTCGTCACCTGGCTCTGGTTCGTGCTGCCAGAATCCCCCCGCTACCTGGCGGAGCGCCCTGATCGCGCCGCCGAACTGGACCGCATCCTGCGCCGCATCGGCCATCCAGACCCTGCCTCCGCCGCCCATATCCCGCTCGCGGCCGGCGAAGCCCCCCGCTACGAACCGATGCGCAACCTGTTCGGCCCTGCGCTGCTGCGCGACACGCTGGCGCTGGCGGTGGCGATGTTTTCGGGCATGTTCATGATCTACCTCATGTTCAACTGGGCGCCCACGATGCTCAATAGCGCCGGCTTCGGCCTCCAGACGGCCAGCCTGGGCCTCACCAGCTTCAACATGGGCGGCACGATCGGCGCGATGATCGCGTCGCTCGCCATCATCCGCTTCGGCTCCCGCCCGGTGCTGATCCTGATGGCGGTGATCGGGGCCGCCGTGTGCGCCACGCTCGCCCTGCTCCCCATCAGCGGCGGCCGCAACGAAGCCGCCGTCCTTGCCTGCCTCGGCGCACTTGGCCTGTTCGCCAGCGCCGCCCAGTCCGCCATGTTCGCGGTCGGCGCCCATGCCTTCCCCACCGGCCTGCGCGCCCGCGGCCTAGGCCTGATGGGCGCTGCCGGCCGGGTCGGCGCGATCGTCAGCGCGGTGGCGGGCGCTCTGCTCATCGACTGGGGCAATCTCGGCTTCTTCAGCGCGCTCGCGGCCCTGATGCTCGTCAACGCCCTGGGTTTCATCGCCGTGCGGGGCCATGTGCCCGCGCTCGGCCGCAAGGACGCACTATCATGAGCGACAGCTTCGACTATATCGTGATCGGATCGGGTTCGGCGGGCAGCCTGATGGCCAATCGCCTGTCCGCCGACCCCGCCAACCGCGTCGCCCTGATCGAAGCCGGACCATCCGACAAAAAATGGCCGGTCAACCTCAAGACCGCCATGCCAGTCGGCAATATCTTCCTGCTGCCGCACGAAAAATATAATTGGAAACAGGCGCTTACCGGCAATGCGGCGGTCAACAATCGCACGATCAACTTCCCGCGCGGCAAATTGTTCGGCGGATGCAGCGCCATCAATGGCGGCGTCTATATTCGCGGGCAAAAAGCCGATTATGATGGCTGGGCTGAAGCAGGCAATGACGGCTGGGCCTATGACGATGTCCTGCCCGCGTTCAAGGCGGTCGAAAATTACGCCGGTCCAGATACGCCCTGGCACGGCAAGGGCGGCGAACTGGACGTGCAAAAGCCCAAAAGCTGGAACCCGGTCAGCGCCGCCATCGTCGACGCGGCGGAACAGGCCGGGCATCGCCGCAATGACGATTTTGCAAGTGACCGACAGGACGGTTTCGGCCGCTACGACCTCAACCAGCGGGGCGGCACCCGCCTGTCGAGCGCCCGCGCCTTCCTCCACCCCGCCCTCAAGCGCGCTAACCTTACCGTCCTTGATGAAACTATGGTCCGCCGCATCCTGTTCGATCGCGGCCATGCGGTCGGCTTGGAGATAGAGAAGGACGGCGCGCGCAGCACCATCGCCGCGCGGCGGGAGATCATCCTGTGCGCAGGCGCCACCAACTCCCCCCAATTGCTGATGCTATCAGGGATTGGGCCGCAGGATCATCTGCGCGATATGGGCATCGATGTCGTCCACCACCTGCCCGGCGTCGGCCAGCATTTGCAGGATCACCCCACCGTCCATGTCGCCATGGAAAATCCGTCGGCCGAATCCTACGCCGTCTCGGCCAAGGTGCTGCCCCGCATCCTCGCCAGCCCGTTCAAATATCTGTTCAAGCGCGAAGGGATGCTGGCGTCCAATGTCGCGGAGGCCGGCGGCTTCCTCTGCACCGACGGCACCGGCCGCCCGGACATTCAGATCACCTTCCTCGCCGGCCTGAAACTCGATGCGCGATCCGTCCCGCGTCGCCACGGCTATATGGGCCTCATCCAGTTGCTACGGCCCAAAAGCGCCGGCTTGGTGCGCCTGGCCAGCAACCGGCCGGAAGACAAGCCCGTGATCGACCCCAATTTCTTCGCCGATCCCTATGACATGAAGACCTTGATCGCCGGCTTCCGCGAGTGCCGCCGCATCTTCGCTCAGCCCACGCTCGCCGCCATGACAGGCGCGGAAATTGAACCGGGCATCCAGCACCAGAGCGATGCGGAGATCGATGCGGCGCTCCGCAAGATCGTCAACACCGCCTATCATCCGACCGGCACGTGCAAGATGGGGCCGGACAGCGACCCGATGGCCGTCGTGGACAATCGCCTGCGGGTGCGCGGCGTATCGGGCCTGCGCATCGTCGATGCGTCGGTCATGCCGGACATCATCAGCGGCAACACTTCCGCACCCACCATGATGATCGCCGAGCGCGCCGCCCGCTTCATCTTGGAAGACGCCATCACATCCAACATCGCCGCCTGAAAGAGTCTCCATGACACAACTCACCATCCCCCCCCGCCCCGCTCTGCTCGATACACCCGAACAGGACATGCTGATCGGCGGACAGCGCGTCCCCGCTTTGTCGGGCAAGCGTTTCGAAACCCGCAATCCCGCCACTGGCGCACTGCTCGCCACCGTGGCGCAGGGCGGCGCGGAAGATGTTGACCGCGCGGTCAAGTCGGCCCGCGCCGCGTTCGAGGGGCCATGGCGCCGGATGAAGCCGGTCGAGCGCCAGCGCATCATGCTGCGCCTCGCCGATCTGGTGGAGCAGCATTTCGAGGAACTGGCGATGCTCGACACGCTCGATCTGGGCGCGCCATACAGCCGCACCTTCATGGGCAAAGCGCGCGCCGGCGCACTGCTGCGCTATTATGCGGGGCAGGCGACGCTGATCGCGGGCGACACGATCGACAATAGTGCCATGGGTGACGTCATGTCCCATACGCTGAAGGAGCCGATCGGCGTGGTCGCGGCGATCAACCCGTGGAACGGGCCGATCGGCATGTCGGTGTGGAAGGCCGGGCCAGTGCTGGCATCGGGCTGCACCCTGGTCATGAAGCCTGCCGAACAAACGCCACTGTCTGCACTGCGCTTTGGCGAGCTCTGCCTGGAGGCGGGCGTGCCGGACGGCGTCATCAACGTCGTCACAGGGCTGGGTGACGCAGGCGCGGCCCTTTCCAGCCACCCGGACGTCGACAAGATCGCCTTCACCGGCTCCACCGGCGTCGGCGAAAAAATCCTCCACGCCGCCGCCGGAACGATGAAGCGCGTGACCGTGGAACTGGGCGGCAAGTCGCCCAATATCGTCTTTGCCGACGCGGATCTGGACAAGGCTGTGCCCGCCGCCGCCATGGCCGTCTTCGCCAATGCCGGGCAAATCTGTTCGGCTGGCACGCGCCTGTTCGTGCAGAGCGCCATTCACGACGAATTTATGGAACGCCTGTCCGCTTTCACCAAGACGATCAAGGTCGGCGACCCGCTCGACCCGACCACCCAGATCGGCCCGGTCGTGTCCGCGCCCCAGATGGACAAGATCCTCGCTTTCATCGCCAGCGCCCACAACGAAGGTGCCCGCCCGCTAACCGGCGGCAACCGCATGACCGGCGCGGGCTATGACGCGGGCTATTTCATCGAACCCACCATCTTCACGCACGTCGCCGACGACATGACGATCGCGCGGGAAGAAATTTTTGGCCCCGTCCTCTCCGCCTTCACCTTCGACACGATCGAGGAGGTTCTGACCCGCGCCAACGCCACCGAATTCGGGCTGGGCAGCGGCGTGTGGACCCGTGACCTGGCCACCGCGCACATCATGGCGCGCGGCATCCGCGCCGGGTCCGTGTGGGTCAATTGCTACCAGATGCTCGACCCCGCCGTCCCCTTTGGCGGCTATCGCATGAGCGGCTTCGGCCGCGAATCCGGCGCGCACCATATCGAGGATTATCTGGAGACCAAGGCGGTCTGGATCAAGCTGGACTGAGAGGCCACGCCATGCAGAACAGCAGCCGGAACGGCGTGCATCTGGACGAACGCATGATCGTCCAGATGCAGGCATTGGCGACCGGGCGCACCGACGAAGCGCTCAACGCCCGCTTCGGGATCAGCTATAATACATGGCGCAAGCTGCTGGCGGGGCAGCCGATCCGACCCTCGCTCGCGGGGCGACTGACGGAGCGGATCGCCGCGCTCAGCGTCTCCGACCAGCCCTAGCGCGCTCACACCCAGCCCAATTCCCGCAAATCCGGCGGCGCACCCTCCACCCGCTCGCCCTTCGCCGCCTCGCTCAGCATGTCGAGGAAGCGGCGCTGGGTCGCGGTGGGGCGCCAGCTGCGCCGTGTCGTGATCCCCACCACCCGCTTGCTGTCCTCCAGCGGCGGGCCGATCTGCGTCAGCAGCCCGCTGCGGATCTGGAGTGCGACCTGATCGGGCGAAAGCAATGTCAGGAAATCCCCCTCGGTCAACAACCGCCCGATAATCATCACCGATCCGCACTCGACCGGCGTCGCTGGCACCTTGCCCGCGCCGAACAGCTTTTCCCACTGTTCGCGCAGCGGCGAATTGGCGGGCGCGACGATCCAGGGATAGGCAGCCAGCTGCTCCATCGTCGGCTTGCCCACCTTGGCCAGCGGATGCTGGCTCCCCGCCGCGATCACCAGCCGGTCCTCCGACAGCGGCAATTGATACAGGTCCGCAATCTCGAACGGTCGCAGCGCGCCGACCACCATGTCGATCACGCCGTCGCGCAGCGGCTCGACCAGTTCGCGCCAGCTTCCCTCCAACACCTTGAACGCGGCGCGCGGATCGCTCCGCGCCATTCGCGCCATGGCGGCGGGGACCAGATAGGGCCGCGCCAATGGCAGTGCCCCGAACGCGATCAATTCGCTCCCGCTCCCGCTGTCCCGCCCGATATCCGCCAGCGCCGCGACGATCTCCGCCACCGCCAATCTTGTCCCGCGCGCCAGCCGCTTGCCCGCCGGATTGAGCCACACCGCCCGTCCCCGCCGCTCGACCAGCTTGCCGCCGATCATCTGTTCCAGGTCGCCGACCGCGCGATGCACTGCTGTTTGCGACAGGGTGCTGCCATGCGCGGCCGCCGCGAAACTCCCCGCCTCCGCCAGCGCCAGGAAGGCGCGCAACTGCGTCATCGTCATCAAACGCTCAGGATATTGGAACACGCCCGACAGCCCCTTGGCCGCCTGCGACAGATGATCCAGCGCCGCGCGCGCGCGCTCGATCACGATCTCGCCCATGGGCGTCGGCACCATGCCGCCCGACCGCCGCTCGAAAAAGGTGTAGCCAAACTGCCGCTCCAGCTTGGCCAGCCCCTGCGTCAGCGCCGGTTGCGACAGGCTCACCACATCGGCCGCGGCGGTGATGCTGCCATGTTCGCGGATCGCCAGCAGCGCGCGCAGGTGGCGCAGATTAAGGTCGAACGGATCGGTCGCCATGCCGCTTACTCTTGTTACCCTGCGCCCACGCACTTTTGCGCCATCGGGCCAGGCCATCTCTAAAGAACAACTGCCCCAAAGGACAGCGCCCCTTGCCCCAATAGGCAGAAATTGTAATGGACTGACCATTACCGTAATGGTAGGACCATTAGTGAGAGGCGCACAGCCGCCCCATGGATTCGGATAAGAAGGAGGCACCAGATGGACTTTGAACTGCCCGACGACATCAAGGAATTTTGCGACGTCACCCGCGCCATCGTGCGCGACCTGCTCCCTTATGAAGCGGAATTTCAGGCCACCGGCAAAGTCCCGCCGATCGTGCGGCAAACGCTGGTCGACAATGGCTATTTCGGCCTGTCCCTGCCGGAAGAATATGGCGGCCTGGGTCTGGGCGCGCTCGCGCAGGCGGCGGTGCAGATCGAGCTTGCCCGCCTGCCTCCCCAATTCTGGACCGAATTGCGTCCGCTCATGGGACCGGGCGCCCGCAACATCGTCTATCATGCGTCCGAAGAACAAAAGCAGCGGCTGATCCCCGGCATGGTGGCGGGCGACATCCCGATCGCCTTTGCGCTGACCGAACCCAATAGCGGCTCCGATCCGGGCTCGATGCGCACCACCGCCACCCGCAACGCCGACGGCTGGGTCATCAACGGCTCGAAAACCTATATTTCCAACGGCAAAAACGCGAAATATGTGATCGTCTATGCCTATACCGACAAGGCAGCGGGGCCACGCGGCGGCATTTCCGCCTTCCTGATGCCCGCCGACACGCCCGGCTTTGCCGTCACCGGCACGATCGAACTGATGGGCACCGCGACGCCCGGCGTCTATGAACTTAGCTTCGACGAATGCCAGTTGCCACCCGAAGCCCTGATCGGCGAAGAAGGGCGCGGCTTCCACTATGCGCTCGAAGGGTTGAACGAAGGCCGCATGAATGTCGGCGCCACCGCCGTCGGCATGGGCGAATATGCGCTGGAACTGGCGATCGAGGAATCGAAACAGCGTCCAGCCTTTGGCGGCGTCATTGCCGATTTCCAGGCGATCCGCCACTATATCGCCACCATGGCGACGGACATGCGCGCCGCCCGCCTGATCCTGCTCGACGCCTGCTGGCGCTATGACCAAGGCGAGAAAAAACGTGAGTTGGCGTCCATGGCCAAATTGTTCGCCACCGAAGCAGGCAGCCGCACGGTCGACACGGCGGTCCAGATTTTCGGTGGATCAGGCTATTGCCGGGGCTTTGCGATCGAGCGCCTGTACCGCGACATTCGGATTACGCGGATCTACGAGGGGTCGTCGGAGATTCAACGCAATACGATTGCGCGGGAGTTGTTGCGGTAAAGAGGGTGTGGGCGGGAGGGCTGTAGGGCGTCTCCCGCCTAATGGCTGGTATGCGCCACTTGTGGTCGTGAGACGCCGATTTTTCGATCCCCGAAACCGGCCATTCCTTCAGGCCCCTTTGTTGCGTGGGCCACGAAAAAGCTGGCGGTCGGCCGCCGACACATCACCACTACTATCCATTAACCTGCTGTGGTTAATGGAGTTGCATGACAAAAATCGACTCCGGAGAAGATGACGTGCTCGCCGATTTCGAACATGCGCGGCTTGCCACCTTGGATAGCCTGGGGCTTCTCGACACGCCCCCAGAGCGCGAGTTTGATGCGATCGTTCAATTGGCACAGCGCCTCACCGGCTATAAGATCGCTCTGGTATCTCTAGTCGACAAGGATCGCCAATGGTTCAAGGCCAAGATTGGCCTCGATGTAGATCAGACTCCGCGTGAGTTTGCATTTTGCGCTCATGCCGTCGCTGCCGATGATATTCTGATCGTTCCGGATGCGACCAGAGACGATCGATTTTCCAGCAACCCCCTGGTCACTGGCGCACCCAATATACGTTTTTACGCGGGCGTTCCGATACGCGCCGAGATGGAGAACACCCTGTCAAAGCGGCTTCCCTTGGGAACCCTATGTGTGATTGATGACACGCCGCGCGATGTCGATCCTGGTGACATGCAGCTTCTGGTTGAACTGGCGCATCTGGTGGAAACACTCATTGCTACAAGATTATCGGCCGCCACAGCTGTCCGTCTTGCCGAAGAGCGCAGCCGCACCCTTCGGACGCTGGACCGGAAGCATCGTCAGCTTCGCCAAGCCGAGCGCATGGCGAATGTCGGGTCGTGGCGTTTGACCCTCGCTGATAGCCAGACCGAATGGTCAGAGCAAACCTATGCGATCCACGGCGTTCCGGTAGGTGATGGCAAGCCTCTTGATAAGGCGCTGGATTTCTTTCCTCCCAAGGCGCGGGAGACCATCGCCACTTCACTCGATCGCACTATGAGGACCGGCGAACCTTTCGATGTCGAGGTGGATTTCAACAACGCACAAGGAGAGTATCGACGGGTCCGGAGCATGGGCGAACTCGAAATGGACCAAGGGCGACCGATCGCGCTTATCGGCGTTTTTCAGGACATTACCGCTCGCTTCATGATGGAAGAAGCGCTGCGCCACGCTGCTCACACCGACGATCTAACTCGCATTGCAAGCCGAGGACGTTTTAACGAATTTGTTGACGACAAGATCAAGGCGACATTCGCCAACGGAGAGCGTTGCGCCCTGTTGCTGATCGATCTTGATCACTTCAAGGCGGTGAATGACAGGTTTGGGCATCATGCCGGTGACGAGGTTCTGCGCGTGATGGCGGCACGGCTGAAGGCAGACTATCTCTCAAACTGCTTCGCCGCACGGCTCGGCGGTGATGAGTTTGTCCTGCTGATCTCAGATCAGGCGATTCTCAAGGATCTTTCCAGCCTGCTAAGTCGCCTGTTGTGCGACCTTCAATACTCGGTCAGCGCCAATGGCTTGATGCTAAACGTGTCTGCGACGATCGGTGCTTGCTGGCTGGGTGGCCAGGTCAACGATCGCGGCCAGTTGCTACGCAACGCCGATGCAGCGCTCTATGAGGCCAAGAAGATTCAGCGCGGATCAGCGATGATTGCGGGAAAAGACGAACTTATCCTTCCCGGGCAAGCCAAAACTGCTCCGCTCAGGCTCATACAGCCATAGCCGCTGCTTTCCTCTCTGAGACGAATATTGCGCGACAAAACGTGTTTCTCAGCACCCGACGAATTGCAGCTATCTCATTCTGCGTTTTCCGAACCCGACATTCCGAAATCGGCCATCCTCCCCCTGTCCTACATCCCGACCTCATGCCATAATCCACCCTTGCTCTTTCCAACCGTCCGTCTCCACCCCGCGCGCCGTCCGCACAGGGACACGAATTAACTTCGCAAAAAATCTCCTATTGCGAAATTCACGCCACCATTCCGCATCCACGCAAATGCGTAGCCCACGACGGTGTGAACTTCGCACCTTTCACAAACCCGCGTGTCAGCCCAGATCGCCGCTGGCCCGCAACGCCGCGACAACCTCCGCGCTCACGCCCAGCCCGGCCAGCACCGCCGCGCCATCCTCGCCCAGCCGCGCGACATGGTCCCGCGCCTCGACCCGCGACCCGCTCATGCGGAAGGGCGGATTGGGCACTTTGAAAGCGCCCGCATCGTCATGCACTTGTGCGAACGCCCCCCGCGCCGCCAATTGCGGATCGTCCAGCAACTCGCCAATCTCGCGATAGCGGGCGCAGGGCACGCCATGGCGCGACAGGATCGCCTCGGCCTCCTCCGCGCTGCGCTCCATCGTCCACGCCTCGGTCAGCGCCAGCAGCGTCGCCCAATTGGCATTGCGATCCGCATTGGTCAAAAAGCGCGGATCGTCGCGCCATTCGGGATGGCCGACCGCGTCCGACAATTGCTCGAAATTGCGTGGACTGGTCGGCGCGACCATGATGAAGCCGTCATTGGTCTTGAGCGGCGTATAGAGCGGCCGCCGCGCGTCGCCGGGAAATTGCGCTTCCTGCGTTTCGAACACCAGCATGCCCACCATCGCTTCCAGCATCGACAGGTCGATATGCTGCCCCTGCCCCGTCCGCTCCCGCTGATATAGCGCGGCCTGGATCGCGCCGAACGCATGGGTGCCGCCCAGCACGTCGGCGATGAAGATGCCACTGGTCGCGGGCCGATCCGCCCCATCCTGATAGCGCAGGTTCACCATGTCGAACCCGCTGGCCGCATGGATCACCGGCGCATAGGCCGGGAACAGCGCCTTCGGCCCGGTCTGGCCATAGCCGGAGATCGAGCAATAGATGAGCCGCGGGTTGATCGCCGCCAGCGCCGCGAAATCGAGACCGAAGCGCGCCATGACGCCGGGCCGGAAATTTTCCACCAGCACGTCGCAGGTGGCGACCAGTTGCTTGATAAGGTCAATGATATCGGGCGACTTTAGGTTGCAGGCGATCGACTGCTTGCCCGCATTCAGATTGCCGAAATAGGCGCTATGGCCGTCCCGCTTGGGCGGCCGCGCACGGACCTGATCGCCCTCAAGCGACTCCACCTTGATGACCTCCGCGCCCAGGTCGGCGAGCATCCGGGTGGCAAAAGGCCCGGCCATGACGCTGGTGAAATCCAGCACCCGCACGCCGTCCAGCGCGCCCGCCATCACTCTCTTGCCATCATCCGCCATGCCGCACCTACCTATGAAGCCATATGTTCAATGGTCCTACCTATTGCATGGCGAGGCTGGCGCGGTCAATCAGCCCTTGGCGGCGGCCTTGCTGTTCTTGCGGACGTGGCGATGCACCCGCTCCAGATGCTTGCGCATTTCCGCGACGGCCGCCTCCTCATCTTTCGCCCGCAAATGCCGCACCAGCTTGAACCGGGATTCGATCAATGACTGCTGCAATGTCTCATAGTCCGGTCCGCGCACAAATTCGTGCAGGATTGCTGACAGCGAATCCACGAAGATGCCGAAAATGCGGTTCTTGGTCGCCCGCGCTAGCACGGCATAATATTCCACCGCACAGGCATAGCGCGCCTCCACGCCGGTTTCCCGCTTGGTTCGCTCGGCAATCGCCTCCAACTCCGCAAGGTCGGTTTCTGTGGCGCGCGCGCACGCCAGACGGACGATGATGTCCTGCAACGCCAACCGCGCCTCGGTCAGCTCACCCAGCGAAATGTCGCCCAGATGCACATAATCCTGCATCGCCTGGACGATCCGGTCCGGCTCGGCCGTCTGCACGAACGCTCCGCCCTTCGCGCCTTTCACATTGCGGATGATTCCCGCGACCTCCAGACTGCGCAGCGCCTCCCGCAGCGCGCTGCGGCTGACCTGAAATTCGACCGCCAATTCCCGTTCGGCGGGCAGCTTATCCCCCGCTTTGAGCGTGCCCGCCGCCAATTGTTCGCGGATCTGTTCACAGATCACCTCGAACGCGCGGCGCGTCTTGATAGGGGCAAAACTGGGCTTGGGTGACGGGGACGATGCCATAGGGTGCGCTCCGATAGGAATGCGCAAATCTATAGCCGACGCCTAGAAAGTCGCAATGGCCGGACCGAACGGGATTGACAGACGCTTATCGCTCTTTAATGGTCCGACCATTATAGAAATGGAGCGAGCCATGAAAATCCTTGTGCCCGTAAAACGGGTCATCGACTATAATGTGAAGCCGCGGGTGAAGGCGGACGGGACGGGCGTCGACCTGGCGAACGTCAAGATGAGCATGAACCCGTTCGACGAGATCGCGATCGAGGAAGCCATCCGCCTGAAGGAAAAGGGTGTTGCGACCGAAGTGATCGCGGTGTCGATCGGTGTCGCCAAGGCGCAGGAAACGCTGCGGACCTCGCTCGCCATGGGGGCGGATCGCGCGATCCTGATCCAGACGGACGATGAAGTCGAACCGCTGGGCGTGGCCAAGCTGCTCGCCAAGGTGCAGGAAGAGGAAGGCGCTGGCCTTATCATTCTGGGCAAGCAGGCGATCGACGACGACAGCAACCAGACCGGCCAGATGCTGGCGGCGCTGTTGAACCTGCCGCAGGGCACCTTCGCGTCGAAGGTCGAGGTTGCCGACGGCAGCGTTTCGGTCACGCGCGAAGTCGATGGCGGGCTGGAGACGGTGAAGCTGTCGACGCCGGCGATCATCACCACCGACCTGCGCCTCAACGAACCGCGCTATGCGTCGCTGCCCAACATCATGAAGGCCAAGTCGAAGCCCTTGGCGCAGAAGACGCCTGCGGACTATGGCGTGGACATCGCGCCGCGCCTCGAAACGCTCAAGGTGGTCGAGCCGCCCAAGCGCACCGCCGGCGTCAAGGTCGCCGATGTCGATGAACTGGTTGCCAAGCTCAAGGCCATGGGAGTTGCCGCATGAAAACGCTCGTTTGGGTTGAACATGAGGGCGGGGCCGTCAAGGACGCGACCCTCTCTGCCGTTACTGCCGCCGCCAAGCTGGGCGAAGTGCATCTGCTGGTCGTAGGCCAGGGCGTCGATGGCGTCGCCGCCGAAGCCGCAAAGATCGCTGGCGTTGGCAAGGTCCATGTCGCCGACGATGCGGCATTCGGCCATGCGCTGGCCGAGAATGTCGCCCCGCTGATCGTGGAACTGATGGGGCATCATGATGCGTTCATCGCGCCCGCCACCAGCAACGGCAAGAATATCGCGCCGCGGGTCGCCGCGCTGCTCGATGTCATGCAGATCAGCGACATTTTGTCGGTCGAGAGCGAGGATACGTTCACCCGCCCGATCTATGCCGGCAATGCGATCGCGACGGTCAAGAGCAAGGACGCCAAGAAGGTCATCACCGTCCGGGGCACGGCCTTCGAAAAGGCCGAGCGCGACGGCGGTTCCGGTACGGTGGAGGCCGTCGTCTCGACTGGCGACAAGGGTTTGTCGAGCTTCGTCGGCGCCGAGATCGTCAAGCTGGAGCGTCCCGAACTGACCAGCGCCAAGATCATCGTCTCTGGCGGGCGTGCGCTCAAGGACGGGCCGACCTTCGAGGAGGTCATCTTCCCGCTTGCCGACAAGCTGGGTGCTGCGGTCGGCGCCAGCCGGGCTGCGGTTGATGCGGGCTATGTGCCCAACGATTATCAGGTCGGGCAGACCGGCAAGATCGTCGCGCCGGAAGTCTATGTCGCCGTCGGCATTTCCGGGGCGATCCAGCATCTGGCCGGCATGAAGGACAGCAAGACCATCATCGCCATAAACAAGGACGAAGATGCGCCGATCTTCCAGGTGGCAGACATCGGCCTGGTCGGCGATCTGTTCAAGATCGTGCCGGAACTTACCGGCAAGCTGTAAGGGCTGGGCAAGCTACAAAAAGGGCGCGAACCTTGTGGTCCGAGTCCTTTTTATCATTCGCAGTTGATGTCGCGCCGCTGAATCATGCCACTCCGCCGCCGGATTGGAGGGCCGGAACGGGTGGAGCCGGGCCGCGAACCGCGCCCGCAGTTCCGCACGGCCAGCGACCTGATCGCGCAACTGGAACGCGCCGACGTCCACCGCGTCGGCAAGGCGCTGGCCGCCGAGCGCGGCGTTGTGCAACGACCGCCGCAACGTCACCGCCGCAACGGCGCTAATCCTGTCGCGCGTATTCGGCAACAGCCCCAAAGAGCGCCAGCGGATTGATCGGGCAAAGCCGTTGAAGCAGGCGGCATGACAGCAGCGATTACGCTACCGCCGCCACAAGCCGCCGTGCGCCTGTATTTGCATGCGGGGCTGCGAAGGATAGTCTGGCGTAGAGAAGCGCTATTCGTTCAGAGGAGCGCAGCGAACGCCGCCATGCCCACATCGCCGGGTTGAACAAGCGGGCAACTGAGACAGACCTGCGCCTTAAACGGCTTTACGATGCCATCGAGAGCGGCGTTGCCGATCTGCACGAACCGGACCTCAAGGACCGCATCGCCAGCCTCAAGGCGATCCGCGACCAGTGGCGAATTGCTGCGGACAGGGCATCAGCTACGCTTGAAAGCGCGGGCCAGAAAGCCATCACCACGCCGATGCTTGCGAAGTTCGCGCAGACCGCTCGCCAGCGGATGCGCGTGCCCGGCGGTGGCTATCGCCGCGATCGCCTCCGAGCACTCGCCCAGCGTGTCGAGGCAAACGACAGCGAAGTGCGCATCATGAGATTGAAGTCAGACCTGTTGAGGACGCCGTCTGCTGCAGGCGGATCGAAAACGCTGCCGGGCGCAGTGCCCAGATGTGTTCCGAAGTGGCGGAGAGGGTGGGATTCGAACCCACGGTACCCTCTCGGGCACGCCGCATTTCGAGTGCGGTGCATTCGACCACTCTGCCACCTCTCCGCAGAAGGTCCGGCCTGCGCCGTCCCGGTCGAGGGGCGGCCATTAGCGAATGAAATCGTCCTTGCCAAGCGACCTTTCCGGTATTTTTCTTGTGTCCGCGCAGCAGCATCCTAAATTGGGGGCATGAAAGACACGATTCAGATTTTCGGCGCCGGCGTCACCGCCCCGCCGATCGTCCATGCCCGCTTCAATATCGGCGATGTGGTCAAGCACCGCCTGTTCGGTTTTCGCGGCGTCGTGTTCGATATCGATCCGGTCTTCGCCAATAGCGAGGAATGGTATGAAGCGATTCCCGAAACTGCCCGGCCCGATAAGGACCAGCCCTTCTATCACCTGCTCGCCGAAAATGGCGAATCCAGCTATGTCGCCTATGTCAGCCAGCAGAATCTGGTCGCCGACGACAGCGACGAGCCGGTCGATCACCCCGCCATCACCGGCATGTTCGGTCCCTATGCGGACGGTAAATATCATCTGCGCCCGCTCCACCGCCATTAAGCGCGGAGGCCGCGGAACTGGGCTGGTCGGCATCGGCGCGCTACTGTTGCTGGCCAGCGCCCCTGTGGCCGCTGCCCCCACCCCAGCGCCGCCGCCCACGGCCGACCCCAGCTTCCCCTTCTCCAATGAGATTGAAGCCTTCGCCAAGGCCAATAATGCCGGAACGCCGATGCGCGACGCTGCCCTGTTCATCGGCAGTTCCAGCATCCGCATGTGGGACATAGCATCCAGCTTTGCCGATATCAGCACCGTCAATCGCGGCTTTGGCGGGGCGACGACGCCCGATGTGCTGCATTATTATCCGCACCTCCTGCCCCCGGCACCGCCGCGGGTGGTGGTGGTCTATGTCGGCGACAATGACCTGGCGGCGGGCGGCACGCCCGATGCGGTAACCCGCAACCTGCTGTCGCTGCTCAAGCGGCTGCGGGCCGACTATCCGCGCGCGCCGATCGCCTTTCTTTCGCTCAAACCCAGCCCGATCCGCTGGACCCTCTATCCCAAGATGGCGCAGGTCAACGCCGCCATCGCCGCCCGCGCGCGCGCCGAACGGTTCGACTATATCGACGTCGGTTCGGCGCTGATCGCGGCCGACGGACTGCCCGACGCGTCGCTCTTTCGCCCCGACGGCCTGCATATGAATGCGCGCGGCTATCAGCGGTGGACCAACATCGTCGATAGCTGGCTCGATCGGGTCGCGCGGCCGGTGACCGTCGCGGAAAAAGCCGCCCGATCACTTTCCGATTGATCCACAGCCAAGCAACATTATTACCAGTCGCTATAGATAAGCGCCAAGCCAAGGGGACGATGGGTGACAATGGAAGCTAAGGGCCGGGGAACGCCAACCGGCGCCATGGCCGAACTGACGCTGCGCGGGGTCATTCTCGGCGCGCTCATCACTCTCATCTTCACCGCGGCGAACGTCTATCTCGGCCTCAAGATCGGCCTGACTTTCGCCACCTCCATCCCCGCAGCGGTCATCTCCATGGCCGTGCTGCGGCTGTTTTCGACCGGCACGATCCTGGAAAACAACATCGTCCAGACGATCGCGTCCGCCGCGGGCACGCTGTCCGCCATCATCTTCGTGCTGCCGGGCCTGGTCATCATCGGCTGGTGGCAGGGCTTCCCCTATTGGCTGTCCGCCTGCACCATCGCGCTGGGCGGCATATTGGGCGTCATGTATTCGGTGCCGCTGCGCCGGGCGCTCGTCACCGGCTCCGACCTCCCCTATCCCGAAGGCGTCGCGGCGGCCGAAGTGCTGAAGGTCGGCGCGGGCTCGCGCGAGGGGCTGGAGGAAAATCGCCGGGGCCTGGCCGCTATCGTCGCCAGCGCGATCGCCGCAGCCAGCTTTTCGATCATCGCCAAGACGAAAATCCTGGCCGAAGAAGCCGCCACCTTCTTCCCATTCGGCGGGGGCGCGACGTCGGTCTCCACCAGCTTCTCGATGGCGCTGATCGGCGTCGGTCACCTCGTCGGGCTTTCTGTGGGCGTCGCCATGTTCATCGGCCTGCTCATCAGTTGGGTCGGCATCGTCCCCTATCTGACCACCCCCGTCCCCGCCGGCGCGGACCTGGCCGATCTGGTCGGCACCACCTTCCGCATGAAGGCCCGCTTCATTGGCGCGGGCACCATCGGCGTCGCGGCGATCTGGACCCTGCTCAAGATCCTCGGCCCGATCGTCAGCGGCATCCGCTCCGCCCTGGTCGCCAACGCCACGCGCAAGGCGGGCAACGCCGCCGACCTCGACATCACAGAGCGCGACCTGCCCATCTCCATCGTCGGCGGCACCATCCTCGCCGCGCTGGTGCCGATCGGCTTCCTGCTCTGGGTCTTCGCTCAGGGCGGTCCGATCGCCGACAATCCCGTGCCGATCATCGGCCTGACGCTGGCCTATGTGCTGGTCGCGGGCATCATCATCGCGTCGGTCTGCGGCTATATGGCGGGTCTGATCGGCGCATCGAACAGTCCGATTTCGGGCGTCGGCATCCTCGCCGTGCTGGGCGCGTCGCTGATGCTGGCCGCCATCTACGGTTCGGGCGGCGACGATCCGCAGCAAACGCAGGCGCTGATCGCCTATGCCCTGTTCACCACCGCGATCGTGTTCGGCATCGCCACCATCTCCAACGATAATCTGCAAGACCTCAAGACCGGCCAACTGGTCGGCGCGACGCCGTGGAAGCAGCAGATTGCGCTGATCCTGGGCGTGTTGTTCGGCGCGCTGGTGATCCCGCCGGTGCTCGATCTGCTCAACAGCGCCTTCGGTTTCGCCGGCGCGCCCGGCGCCGGGCCGAACGCCCTGCCCGCGCCGCAGGCCGCGCTCATCTCCGCTCTGGCCAAGGGCGTGCTGGGCGGCGATCTCGACTGGGGCCTGATCGGCATCGGCGCGGGCATCGGCGCCGTCGTGGTGCTGGTCGATGAACTGCTGGGCAAGTCGGGCAAGCTGCGCCTGCCCCCGCTCGCGGTCGGCATGGGCATCTATCTGCCGATGGCGCTCACCCTGCTGATCCCGGTCGGCGCGTTGATCGGCCATCTCTACAACCGCTGGTCGCTGCGCCAGGCGAACCCGGAATTTGCCGAACGCATGGGCGTGCTGATGGCGACCGGCTTCATCGTGGGCGAAAGTCTGTTCGGCGTCGCCTTCGCCGGCATCGTCGCCAGCACCGACAGCGACGCGCCGCTCGCGCTGGTGGCGGAAAACGCCTGGGCCGTGCCGCTTTCCATCCTGGTCTTCGCCGGTGCCATTGCGGCGCTCTATGCCAAGCTCAAAAACTGGGCGAGCAGCCCACTGACCTAAGAAACATGTCCCAAAGGGAAGCGGAAAAGCAGCGTCAATTATGCCTTTCTAGCTGTCCTATGAGACAGGCACCCAAGACCAGCGACCCCTTTATGGATGCGGACCGCGTTACGTTGGATAATGAGGCCGCGATCCTCTACTGGACCTATCGCTTCGACGTATCGCCCGAAGAATTGGCGGAGGCGGTCGAGCTCGTCGGCGACAGCGTCGATGCCGTCGCCGCCTATCTGAATACCGGACGCTAAACGAAAAAGGGCCGCGCAATGCGCGGCCCTCTCCATATCGGGGTAGTACCGGATCAGAACGCCATGCGCGCCATGACCTGGAACACCGGGCCGGCCTTTTCGCTTTCCAGTTCATATTCGTCGAAGTTGCGATCCAGCTGGTCGGCCAGATTGTCGAACTTGTTGAACACTTCGCGCTTGGCGCCGTTCAGCAGGTTGGAGCCGACCGCGCGTATCGTGAACTTCTTGCCGAACCGCTTTTCCACGAAGATTTCCAAATCCGCGCCATAGGTGGTGGTCACTTCTTCCGAAATCACCCGGCCAAAGGCCGCGCCCTGCTTGCGATAGGTCGCGCCGAACGCGGCCTCCGCCTTCGGGAAATCCTGGATGAAGCCGAAATTATAGACATATTTCGACTGGTCGTTGAACCGGCGCTTGCCCGCAAAATCGGTGACTTCGCTGTCCAGCCAGGACACATTGCCGAAGATGCCGGTGTCGGGCAGGCCGATCACGCCCAAATTGGTCGACAGGTCGAACTCCACACCCCACACCTTGCCGTCGCCGACATTTTTGGGTTGATAGACGAAGGTGCCCTCGCCTTCCGATCCTTCGACGCCGGTGTTGGTCAGCTCGATCAAATCCTTGATCTTGCGGTAGAACAGGTTGACGCCGACGATGCCGCCCGTGCCCATGCGATGTTCATAGCCCAGGTCCACGCCCCACGCCTTTTCGGGCCGCAGCTGCGGATTGCCCAGCAGGTCGCTGTCGCCCACTTCCTCTTCCAGCAAAGCCGGCGAGATATAGTTGAACTCTGGACGGCGCAGCGTGCGCGCGACCGACCCGATGATGCGGTCGCTGGCGGTCAGCGAATATTTGAACGAGGCCGACGGCAGGAAAGCGTCATAGCTCGCCTTTTGGTCGCGCAGGTCGGCGTCGACGGTATAGTCGCTGATCCGAACCTTGGTATGTTCGTAGCGCAGGCCCGCTTCCCACTTCAGGCTGTCCATATTGCCTTCCACCAGGGCGAAGGCGTCGCGACGCTTTTCCTTGATCCGGTTGTCGCCGCCATCGGCCGCTTCCAGATCGCCGAAGGCGCCCGCCAGCTCGGTCGGGTTGCGCTCGAACTGGTTCCAGTCGAACCCGGCGTCGCCATTGTCGTCGGATTCCGCCTCGAAGATGCCGGTGCGGCGGTTCTTGTCCTGATAAAAGCCACCGAACACGAACTTCATCGTCTCGCTGAGCGGCACTTCATGCTCCAGCTTGACCGAAAATTCCTGGTCCTTGATGTCGGTCTGGGTCAGCGCGCCCTCGAACTCAGGATCGTCGCCCTCGTCCACGTCGAAACCGATCTCATATTCGGTCTCGCGACGATCCTCGATGAACTTGGCATAGCCCACGCGCACCGACGTCTTGCCCGCCGACCATTCATGGCTCAGCTTGCCGTCGATCGTGAAATTCTCCTGGTCGATCTTGGCGACATTGGCGTTGTCGCTCAGCAGATTGCCGGTCGGCACCGGGCCGGTGACGGCGGTGGCGTCGTCATATTCGAAGCTGCGCTCGGTTTCGGTGCGGTCGGTCTTCACATAGAAGCCGTTCAGCTTGAAATTGGTGTTGCCCGTGTCGATTTCATAGCTGCCGTTGAAACTGTAATCCTTGCCGTCGCGCGTGTCGGTCTGGTCCTCGCGATTGTCGAACTCGTCGGTCGCATAGTCCGCGTTGTTTTCCGGCGAATCGCCGTAGCGATAGCTTTCCTTCTTCTTGGGATTGTGGCGTCCCTGCAGGTTCGCGCCCAGCAGCAAACGGCCGGGACCGACCGCGCCACCCCAGACCAGGCCCAGGCTCGGTTCCAGTTCATTATCGTCATAGACCAGGCCACCGGCGCGGACATAGCCGCCATTCAGTTCATAGCCGTCGCGCAGATTGATATTGAGCGATCCCGCCACCGCGTCGCCGGTGCGCCGCGCGGAGGAGGAACGGACGATTTCGACGCTGGAGATCAGTTCGGCCGGGATACGGTCGAGGAAGAAGCTGCGGTCGGCGCTGGAGCCGGGGACGCGCTCGCCATTGATCAGGATCTGGGTGTAGCCCGGCGGCAAACCGCGCAGGCGCGGCGCATCGCTTTCGATCACGTCCGACAGGAAGGTCACGGACGGCACGCGCTTCAAGGCGTCACCGGCGGTCAGCGGCTCGAAGCGCTGGAAATATTCGGTGCCATATTTCAGCACGGGTTCGGGCGTGTCGGTGCGGTCGCGATAGCCGATGCCGGCGATGACGACGATGTCGCTCGCTTGGGTAATTGGGCCGTCCGTCTTGGCGATATCATCCGCCGCGGCCGGCGCCTGAGCAAAAGCATGAGAAGAAATCAGCGCCAAAGATGCGCAACCAAGCATCAGCCACTTATTCGCGACCATATGTGCCCCCTGTTGGAAATTAGTTTAATTGACCAGCGGACGCTTTCTTGTATTGGCCCGTCGCATTGGGCCGCTAGGAGCTAAACATGACCGGATCGCGTAATAAATATTACAGTTCAATGATTTCCTGTTTCACTTTTATTACGCTGTCCGCCTGCACTACCGCCGAAGTGGAAATTCCGGTCGCCGTGCGCATCGCCAATGCGACCCCCGCCGTCTCGGTTACCGCACGTGGCGAAACCACGCCGGTTGGCACGTCCAACGCCGACGCGGCCGACGATCCGGCGATCTGGCGCAATGCCGCCGACCCGGCGCAAAGCCTGATCGTGGGCACGGACAAGAAGGCGGGCCTTTATGTCTATGGTCTGGACGGCAAGACGCGCGCCTTTCTGGACGCGGGCCGGGTCAATAACGTGGATCTGAAGGACGGCGTGGCTATTGGCGGCGCGCCCGGCATCCTGGTCGCCGCCAGTGACCGCAACGACATCGCCCATGCCAAAATCGCCCTCTTCCGCCTCGATCCCGCCAGTGCCAAGCTGACCGCGCTGGGCAAGGTCGATGGCGGCGCGGGCGAAGCCTATGGCGTCTGCCTTGGACGTGACGCAGGCATCCTGTCCGCCTTCATCGTGCTCAAGGACGGCACGATCAACCAGGTGGCGATCGACGCATCAAGCGCGACGCCCAGCGGCAAGATCGTCCGCACCATGAAGCTGGGCACCCAGTCGGAGGGCTGCGCCGTCGATGACCGCACCGGCACGCTCTATGTGGCGGAAGAAGATGTCGGTCTGTGGCGCTTCGATGCGCGCGCGACCGGATCGACCACCCCCACCAAAATCGCCGCAGCGGACGGCAAGAATCTGGTCATGGACGCCGAAGGCGTCGCCATCGCGCCCGTGGGCGAGAAGGACGGCTATGTCCTCGTCTCCAGCCAGGGCGACAATGCCTATGTCCTCTATCGGATCAGCGACGACAGCTATGTCGGCCGCTTCCGCGTGGTCGATGGAGCCATTGGCGGGTCGGAGGAAACCGACGGCATCGAACTGATGCTGGGCGATTTCGGCCCGGCCTATCCCGGCGGCCTGTTCATCGCGCAGGACGGCCATAACGCGGCCGCGGCCCAGAATTTCAAGCTGGTCGCCTGGGACGATATCGTAAAGGCGCTGGGTCTGCCGAACTGATGTCCCACTAATGATGGATTGCCCTCTCCGCCGGTCCAGCCGACAAGGCGACAACAAGCCAGGGAGAGGGCATGACGATCAAGAGCATCTATGACGGGAAGCGGATGACGGCGGACCAGGCGGTCGCGCTGATCCCGGATGGCGCAAAGATCGTCGCCGGCCTCGCCGTCAGCTTCCCGCCCGCGCTGGCGGCGGCGCTGGCCGACCGGGTCCGCGCCCGCGCGCTGCGCGACGCCACCCTTTACGCCATGCTTGCGCCCGCGGCGTCCGCGGCCGCCATCCTTGCCCCGGACCTTGGCGATCGCATCCGCCGGATCAGCCTGTTCCATGGCGGCGTGGAGCGCGCCAATGACGCGCTGCTGGCGAGCGGTTCTGGCCCCTTGACCGAATTGCTCCCCGTCCCCTTCCACCAGATACCCCGCGCCCTGACAGAGCATATCGGCGTGGACAGCTTCATCACCACCGTCTCGCCAATGGACGCCAACGGCTATTTCAGCCTCGGCACCGACACCGATTATGCGCTGGCGGTCGCGCGCAGCGGCGCGCGGCTGATCGTGGAGGTCAACCCCGCCATGCCCTATGTCCATGGCGATTGCCTGGTCCATGTGTCGGACGTGACCGCCCTGGTCGAACATCATGTCCCGCTCTGCCAGATCCCGTCCCTCCCCCGCAACGCGACCGACGAAGCGATCGGCGCGATCATCGCCGCCATGGTGGATGATGGCGCCTGCCTGCAAATGGGCATCGGCGCAGTGCCCGACGCGGTCTGCGCCGCGCTGATGGGCCATCGGCGCCTCGGCATCCACACCGAACTGCTTTCACCCGGCCTCGTCAGCCTGATCCAGGCCGGGGTAGTCGACAACAGCGCCAAGAGCCTGCACCTCGGCAAGTCGGTCTTCGCCTTCGCCATGGGCGACCAGCCGCTTTACGACTTCCTGCACGACAATCCCGCGCTCGAAGCCCGTCCGGTCGACTATGTGAACGCGCCCCACATCATCGCCCAGAACGACGCCATGCTTTCGGTCAACGCCACGCTGCAACTGGACCTGGCGGGCGCCTGCAATTCGGAGTTCGTCAACGGCCGCCAATATAGCGGCACCGGCGGCCAGCTCGATTTCGTGCGCGGCGCCTATGCGTCGAAGGGCGGCCGGTCGATCATCGCCTGCCATTCCACCGCGGCGAAAGGCAGCGTGTCGCGCATCGTCCCCTGGCTCGACGGCCCGGTCACGACGCCGCGCACCGACACCCATATCGTCGTCACCGAATTCGGCTCTGCCGACATGAAGGGCAAAAGCCTGGCCGATCGCGCCCGCGCGCTCATCGCCATCGCCCACCCCGCCTTCCGCGACGATCTGGCGCGCGCCGCGCGGGAACGCCGCGTGTTCTAAGTGTCTGATGGCCTTACTTTGATCCGTTCGTCCTAAGTAGCCATTGAGCGAAGTCGAAATGGCGTATCGAAGGATGCAGGCGCAGCGCCTGGACTTCGCTCAGACCCTACTCAGCACGAACGGTAGTGGTTCCCATCAATGCACATCGGTATGAATGAGACCTGTGCGCGGGTGGGCGTAGACAACGGCTTTAATTGCTGATTCTATGAGCTTTCCGAAGAGGAGAGCAGGACGTGGCGCATCGTTCGATTGGTCAGGAGCGGTTTGGTTTTGCTGGTCGCGCGCGGTCGGCATCATCGCTCGACACGCTTGGCAAGCTGATTGATTGGGCTTCGGTCGCGGCGCTTCTCGATCCGCTTTATTCTGCCAGCAAGGGCGAGCCCGCCTGGCCACCTCTGGCGATGTTCAAGGCCCTACTTTTATCGATCTGGTACGACCTGTCGGACGTGAAGCTGGCCGAGGCGCTTGATGATCGGGCTTCCTTCCGCCGCTTTTGTGGTTTTTCGGGTACGGAAGCGACACCAGAACGGACAGCATTTGTACGCTTTCGCAAGGAACTGGTCGCCCACAAGCTGGATCGGTTACTGTTCCTGGCTGTGACGGCGCAGCTCAAATCAAAGGCAGTCACAGTCAAGACCGGCACGCTGGTCGATGCCACGATCATTGCCTCGGCCAGCGAGGACGATGATGATGCGAGATGGGTCAAACATAAGGGAAAACGGGCTGTCCATGGCTTCAAGGCACATGTCGGCGCCGATGCTGATACGGCGTTAGTCGAGGAAGTATCGATCACATCTGCCAATATTAACGATGGCAAGGCAGGCCCCGAAGCGCTGCCCGACAATCCCGGCGAGGTGTTTGCCGACAGTGCCTATCGCGGCAACCACTTCTGTGATGCTGTGCGGGCAAAGGGCGGCATAGCGCGGATCGTCGCCACCGGCATGTGGGGCCGCGACGAACAGGAAACGCTGCGTAAACTCAAAGAATGGAATCAACCGATCCACAGAGTGCGGGGCCGGATCGAGAAGATCTTCGGTACATGGAAGCGCTGCTATGGCCTGCGCCGAATGCGATGGCGAGGTCTCGCCAAAGCCGCCGTTCAAGTCCATCTCACCGCCATCGCCTACAACCTCAAGCGCACCATGAACATTCTCGCGGCCCTGGCATAAAGGGTGTCTCCGCTCTTGCCAGAGCGGCGGAGATGGAAGTCCAGCACCACCCAAAAATAGAAAAAACAACGTGTTTCAGCGCTCTACGCCCACCCGCGCACAGGTCTCATGAATCAAAAAAGGCGGTGGATCACGCCACCGCCCCATCTGTTTACTTCTTCGCCGCGAACCAGGCGGTCAGCGGCGCCTGCAAGCGGCTCCGCGTCTCGATCCGCGTCTTGATCGCGGAGATGGCGCGATCCACCACCTTGCGCGATTCGGGCGTCAGATATTGGGTGGCATAGGCGTCGAGCTTCGTCGCCATCGCCGGATCGGCTGATCCCCCGCCCAGGCGCGCCAAGGCCTGGCTGCGCGCCGACACGTCGATCATCGCCTCATATTGCGCCCGGTGCGCCAGCACATAATCGACCGCCAGCATCGGATGCTCATAGCCCACCGCGCTGATGATCGCCGCGCTCGTCGTCTTGCCCGGCTCGTCGGTCATGGCGAGGTCCAGCGCCTGCGCCGCCAGCTTTTCGTCCTTCGCCCCGCCCAGCAGCGCATAGGTGCTGCTCTTCTCCAGGTCCGTCGTCGCGCCCTTGGCCATGGCGCGCAGCTTGTCCCAGGTCGCCTGATCGGCGTTCTTCGCGATGATCGACAGCCATGTGTTGCGCAGCGGCCCATCAAGCAGCGCCGGCTGGGCGAAGCGGCGATTGGCTTCCGCCACCACCGCCTTGTCGCCCATGTCGCCCAGCGTCGCCACCAGCGCCTGACGCAGCACCGGCGCCTGCGCCGCCTCGCCCGGCTTGGCGTCATAGCCGATCCCTGCCAGCACCGGCCCCAGCTTGGCCGATCCATAGGCGGCAACCCGCGCCTGCGCGGCCTTGTCGCTTTCCAGCATCGCATGGGCGCTACTGATATATTCGGGCACCTCCGCCAGCACGGCGGGGCTGGCGGTCGCGGGCACCGCGTCCACCAGGTCCATCGCCAGCCCAATCGGCTGATAGCCGCCCAGGCCAAGCTGGAAATTATCCGCCAGCAACCCGGTCTGGTCGATGCTGGCGAGCTTGGTGAAGTCCTTCGCCAGCGCCTTCACGTTCGCGGCCGGATAGAGCGAACGATAATAGCCCGTCTGCCCCGCATTGACGACGTACGCGCCGCAGCCCGGCAGCGTCACCGTCCCCTTGCCCTGCAAAATCAGCCGCTGCGCCTCGCCGCCCAGCGTCTGCGCCTTGACCGGCACGTTCCACGATAGCGGCGCCTTGTTCTTCTGGTCGCGGCTGAACTCGCTTTGGCTCAGCGTCAGGACCGTCGATCCGCCCTTGCACACCGCGCTGTCCACCGTGACCAGCGGGATACCCGGCTTCGACGTAAAGTCATGCGCGATGCTCACCAGCCCCTTGGCCCCCGCCCCCTCGACCGCTTTCCACAGATCGTCGGTCACGGTGTTGCCGTAAGCGTGCGCCTTCATATAGGCTTGAATGCCCGCCTTCCACGCGTCCTCGCCGGCGTACCCCTCCAGCATAGTGATGACCGCTTCGCCCTTTTGATAGGTGATGGCGTCGAACGCCTGGTTCACCTGATCGACGGTCGTGATCTTCTGCACGACGGCATGGGTGGTGGCGAGCGAATCGAGGCTCATCGCCGCCTCGCGCCCATCGACGCGGGTCAGCAGCATTTCCCAGTCAGGTTGCAGCTTGTCCGTCACCTTGGTCGCCATCCAGCTCGCAAAGCCCTCGTTCAGCCACAGATCGTCCCACCAGGCCATGGTGACGAGATCGCCGAACCACTGATGCGCCATTTCATGCGCCACCGTTTCATAGATGCGGCGCTTGGTCGCTTCGGACGTGAATCGCGGATCGACCAGCAAGGCGCGTTCGAAGGTGAAGATCGCGCCCCAATTCTCCATCGCGCTGAAAAACTGGCTTTGGCCGGGGCCAGCGACATTATCCAGCTTGGGCAGCGGATAGGGCACGCCGAAATAGTCGTTGAAATAGGGCAGGATGCTGACCGACGCATCCAGCGCCAGTTGCGCCTTGCCGGTATTACCCTTGCCAACAATCACGCCGACTTCGGTATTGCCGGCCATCTTGGTCGCCCGGTCCAGTTCGCCCAGCCCGAAGAACAGCAGGTAGGAGGACATTTTCGGGCTGGTGCCGAACGTCACCATGCTCTTGCCGCCGCCCAGATCCTTGGTCGCCTTGACCGGCATGTTGCCGACCGCAAGCTGGCCCGTGGGGATGACCGCGGACAGATCGAACGTCGCCTTATAGCTCGGCTCGTCCCAGCTCGGCACGAACCGGCGCGCATCGGGCGCTTCGAACTGCGTGAAGAGCGCGCGCTTAGCCGCCCCTGCATTGTCGGTATAGTCCAACGCGAACAGGCCATTCGCCTGCTGGTTGATGATGCCGGCATAGACGATGTCGACCTTGTAGCTGCCAGGCTGGATCGGCTTGCCGAAATCCAGGCTCACGGTCTGCGCATCCGCATCTACCTTCGCCACGCCCTTGATCGCCTTGCCGTTTGCGGGCGTCAGCGTGACGGTGGAGACGGTCAGATCGGCCGCGTTCAGCACCAGCGTCGGCAGCGCGGTCGCAACGCTGACGTCGATCGTCACTTTGCCTGTGAACGTCAGCTTCGCCGCATCGGGCGTCACTTCAATCGCATAGTGGCTGGGCGCTGCGCCGCGCGGCAATTGGGTGGTGATGCCAGCGGCAGGGCCGGTCGGCGCGGTCTGGGCCAGCGCAGGCGACAGCAGGGCGACGGGGGCGGCCGCAATCAGCAGCGGCAGAACTTTCTTAAGCGACATAGGACTAGTAGACTCCGACACGTCTTGGGGGCGCATGATATCCTATCACGCGCGCGATAAACGCGGGATCACCCGTTTCGCTGCATCGGTCAAGCGATGGAACGCGGTTGCACTGTCGTTAGTCGAACCCTGTAGCCCGTTCGTCAATCAGGACTGATCCAACTTAAACTACCCCCGCTCGCTTCGAGCGCAGTCGAGAAGCGAATAGCGCCGTGCTTGCGTTTAGCTTCGCTGGACTCGACTTCGCTCGAAACGAACGGATGGCAGGATTATCCGCGCCCTCTATACCCCGGCACATCCTGCGCCGGCAGCCACATCCCCGCCGGCGGCTCGCCCGATTGCCAGAACACGTCGATCGGGATCCCGCCACGCGGATACCAATAGCCGCCGATGCGCAGCCAGATCGGGTCCATCTCAGCGAACAACCGCTCGCCGATGCCCACGGTGCAATCCTCATGAAACGCCGCATGGTTGCGGAACGCGCCCAAAAACAGCTTGAGCGACTTCGATTCGACGATCGTCGCGCCCGGCGCATAATCGATCACCAGATGGGCGAAGTCGGGCTGGCCCGTCACCGGGCAGAGCGACGTGAACTCCGGCGCGGTAAAGCGCACCAGATAGGGTTTGCCGGAGCGCGGATTGGGCACATAATCCAGCACAGCCGCTTCCGGGCTGGCGGGAAGGGCGCTGCTCTGCCCCAGATGCAGGGGCGCGGTGGGAATATCTGTCATGCGCCGCCATCTACGCGATTGCACGCCTGATGTCATCGGTCCGCATTGTTCACTTGCGGTTCAGCCATTCTTGTGCCTTGGCAGGGCCATGGGGTATCCTATTCGTCCGTCGTCGTTCGCCGCGCCGCTGCTGGCCATCGCGGCATTGTCCATGTCGCCCGTACAGGCGCAGGAAACCGCCCCCGGCTTCCAGCTGCCGCCCGCAAACTCGACGCCCGCGCCCAATCCGAACCGCCAGGGGCCGGAACTCAACGTCTATCGCGATCCCGTGACGCCGCGCACGACTGAGCCAGCCACCCCGCCCGTCGTCGCGCCCACAGTGACGCCGCCACCCGCGACGGTGCAGCCGACGCCGCAGCCCAGCCGACCACGCCCAGCGCCATCCGCGACGCCTGCCGAAGCGCCCCGCACGCCGCGCCAGACCGAGCGCGCCACGCCGCCGCCCGCGCAACCGACGCGTGCGCCGGAAGCCGCACCACCCGCCGCTCCGGCGCAGCCAGCAACCGACGACGCGCCCGCCAACGCCAGCGCTCCGGTTGCGCCCGCACCCCAGCCAGCGCCCGCGCCCGCCGACAATGCCGTGGACAGCCCGCAACCGGCAACCGCCCCTGCGGCGGAAGAGGCCAGCCCGCTGTCCCTGCCCTGGATCATCGGCGGCGTGCTGGCTTTGGCGGTATTGGCCGCTGCCTTCCTGCTGCGCCGTCGCCGCCCTGCCGCCGCACCGCTGATCGAACCGGAACTCGTCCCCGCTCCGGTCGCTACGCCCAAGACGCCCGCTGCGCCGCCACCGCCCGGCGACACCGTGCGCGTCACCCCCGCCGCGCCGGCCACCGCCCGCACGCCCGCCCCCGCGACGTCCGATCGCCCCTGGCTCGCCATGGACCTGATCGTGTCGCAGGCGCGCTATTCGTTGATGGGCGTGACGATCAGCTACAGCCTGATCCTGCACAATCGCGGCGACCGCCCGGCGCGCGACGTGCTGGTGCGCGGCATATTGGGCACCGGCGGCGCGCAGCAGCAGGCCTTGCTCAACGGCTTCTTCACCGGCGATGAAGGCCTGCCGCTGCACAGCGCCGTATCGATCGCATCGGGCGAAACGCTCCAGCTGACCGGCGAATTGCGCTTGGCCCCCGACCAGATCGTGCCGGTGACGATGGGCCAGCGCAGCCTGCTGATCCCGCTCGCCGCTTTCGACGCCGCCTATCGCTGGGGGCCAGAGGACGACGCAACGGCGCAAGGACGTACCGCGCGCGCCTTCATCGTCGGGCAGGAACAGGAACCACCCGCCGAGCGCCTCGCACCGCTGCGCCTGGATCAGGGGCCGCGCCAATATCGCCGCCCCGCCGCCCGCGCCGCGGCGGAGCTCACCCCGGCCTGATACACGCAACGCCCTTTAATCCCTTGCCGTCCCGCTCTAAGACAGGCGCAAACAAGGGCCGAAGGACGCCGCATGACCATCTTCATTTCCACCGCAGATCTTGCCGCAGAACTGGGCCAGCCCGATCTCGTCATTCTCGACGCCAGCCTGTTCCTGCCCGGCACCCCGCGCGATCCCCGCGCCGAATATGAAGCCGCGCATATCCCCGGCGCAGTCTTTCTCGACCTGCCGACGCTGAACGACCCCGCGGACCCGACGCCGGGCATGGTGCCCCCCGACGATCTCATGACGCAACGCGCCCAGGCGCTGGGGATCAATGCCGACAGCCGCATCATCGTCTATGACAACAGCCCGGTCCACAGCGCCGCGCGCGGCTGGTGGATGATGCGCCTCTATGGCCTCGGTAAATCCACAGCGATCCTCGATGGCGGCCTGCCCAAATGGGTGGCGGAGGGTCGCTCGACCGAAAGCGGCGCGGTAACACCCGCCCCCGGCGCCGCCGTCGCCCGCCGCGCATCAGGCCAGGTCCGCACCAAGGCCGACCTGATCGCCAATGTCGCCAGCGGCGCGGAACAGGTGCTGGACGCGCGCGGCGCGGGCCGCTTCACCGGCGCAGAGGCGGAACCGCGCCCCGGCATGGCATCGGGCCATATCCCCGGATCGCGCAACCTCCCCTCCTCCGCCCTGTTCAACCCGGACAACAGCATGAAATCGGGCGAAGAACTGCGCGCATTGTTCGAGGGCGCGGGTATCGACCCGGCCGCCCCGGTCATCACCACCTGCGGCAGCGGCGTCACCGCCGCGATCCTGCTCGCGGGCCTCGAAACGCTCGGCAACACGCACGTCACCCTCTATGATGGCAGTTGGTCCGAATGGGGCATCGATCCCGCCATGCCCAAGGCGACGGGCGCCGCATGAGCGAAGATACGCGCAGGCCCCTGACCAAACTCGCCCAGGCCGGCCGCAAACCGGAATGGACGGGCATGCCCGGCCAGCCCGGCGCGATCGTCAGCCCGCCGGTCTGGCGCGCCTCGACCATCCTCTATGACGACGTCGCCCATCTGCGCAAAGCCGCGGGCAGCAGCACCCACGAACGCCTCTTCTACGGGCGCAAGGGCACGCCGACCGCCTGGAGCCTGGCCGACGCGCTCACCGAAATGGAGCCGGGCGCGGAGGGGACGATGCTCTATCCCTCCGGCGTCGCAGCCATCGCCTGTGCGCTGATGGCGGTATTGAAGCCCGGCGACCGGCTCCTGATGGTGGACAGCGCCTATGACCCGACCCGTAATTTCTGCACACAACTGTTGGATAGTTACGGTATCGAAACGATCTATTATGATCCCACAACTGTATCACTCGATGTCTATCTTGAAGGCGGCCCGATCCGCGCCCTCTTCCTCGAAAGCCCCGGCAGCCTAACCTTCGAAGTGCAGGACGTGCCTGCGATCACCGCCTGGGCGAAGGCGAACGGCATCGTCACCCTGCTCGACAACACCTGGGCCACGCCGCTCTATTTCCCGGCCCTGTCCCATGGCGTCGACATATCGATCCTCGCCTGCACCAAATATATCGTCGGCCATAGCGACGTGATGATGGGTTCAGTCACCGCCACCGCCGAATGGTTCGCGAAGATCCGCCAGACCGCCTATGCCTTCGGCCAGATGGTCAGCCCCGACGACGCCTGGCTCGCCAGCCGCGGCCTGCGCACGCTTGGGCTGCGGCTGCAACAACATCAGGACAGCGCCCTCGCCATCGCCCAATGGCTGAAAGACCAGCCAGACGTCGCCCGCGTCCTCCACCCCGCGCTGCCCGACTGCCCCGGCCACGCCCTGTGGCAGCGCGATTTTTCAGGCTCGACCGGCCTCTTCACCTTCATCCTCAACGGCGGCGACGATGCGGCCCGCGCCGCCCTGATCGACGGTCTCGCCCATTTCGGCATCGGCTATAGCTGGGGCGGCTTTGAAAGCCTGGCCCTGCCCGTCGATCCGGCCCGCTACCGCAGCGCGACGATCTGGGACGCACAAGGCCCGGCCATCCGCCTCCATATCGGGCTGGAAGACCCGGCCGATCTGATCGCCGACCTCGCCGCCGGCCTCGCCCGCTTCCGCGCCGTGCGCGACAGCGGCTAAGGGGATGACCCCGGACCTCTCCCACCTGCTCGCACGCCTGCCGGGCGACCCGAACATCGTCCAGCCCGTCATCGCGCTGGGAATTGCCGTGCTTTTCTACGCTGCCGCCTGGGCGCTTGGCCGCGCCCTCGCGCCGCGCGTGGCCCGCCGCCTGCCCCCGGTCAGCGATATATTGGCGGGTCATGTCCGCGCCATCCTGCGCCATGGCATCGCCGCACTGCTGCTGCCGCTGCCGCTGGCCTTCTTCCCGGTCGGTTCGCTCGCCCATCTGGTGATCGGCACGATATTGGGGGGCGCCGTCGCGCTGCTGGCGATCCACATCCTGCGCGGTCTCGCCATCCCGCGCTGGGCGGTGGCGCCGCTCGCGCTCATCCTCTTCATCTTCATTGTTTCCGGCAGCGGTGGGGGAATCGCCCCTGTCGGCGACATGCTCGACCGCATCGGCGTGGACCTGGGCAAACGGCGCATCACCCTGCTCGGCCTGTTGTCGATCGCGGCCACCTGCGTCGCCCTCTTCGCGGCCGTGCGCCTCGCCAATCGTCTGATCGGCCGCTCGATCCAAAGGGCCGACGGCTTCGATCCGACCCAAAAGCTGCTGGCGCAAAAGCTCGCCGCCATCGCCGTCGTCGTCGCCGCCTTCTTCGTGGGCGTCGACATGCTGGCGATCGACCTGACCGCCTTCGCCGTCTTTTCCGGCGCATTCGGCCTCGCCATCGGCTTTGGCCTGCAAAAGACCGTGGGCAATCTGATCGCGGGCATCATCCTGCTGATGGACCGTTCCATCAAGCCGGGCGACGTCATCGTCGTGGGCGACAGTTTCGGCTGGGTGAACAAGATCGGCGTCCGCGCCGTCTCCGTCATCACCCGCGACGGCAAGGAACATCTGATCCCCAACGAAAATCTGATGACGCAGGAGGTCGAGAACTGGTCCTATTCCGACCGTAACGTCCGCGTCCGTATTCCCGTGGGCATCGCCTATGACAGCGACCTGCAACTCGCCCAGCAACTGATGCTCCAGGCCGCCCTGGACAGCCCCCGCGTCTTGCGCGATCCCCAGCCCAATGTCTGGCTCACCGCCTTTGGGGAAAGCCGCGTCGACCATGAAATCCTCGTCTGGATCAGCGACCCGGAAGGCGGCGTGGGCAATGTGAAGTCCGACGTGCTGGGCCGCGTCTGGCAGCTGTTCCGCGACAACAATATTGCCATTCCCTACCCGCAGCGCGTCATCCATCAGGCGCCTGATACGCGCCAGTCCTAAGCCCTGGTCCCGCCGGTTCAGCCCGGTTCAGCCTTCGTCCGCGTATGCCGTGCACCAACGGACAGCCATCCGCATCATTACAGGGTCGCCACCGCCCTTCGCCGCGCCTATATTGCCGTCATGTCCGCTCTTTCCCTTCTCCTCATCTTCCTCGCCACGCTCGCCGCGATGGAGGGGTTTGCCTATGTCGTGCACCGCTGGATTATGCACGGCCCCGGCTGGTTCCTCCACGCCAGCCACCACCGCCCGCGCACCGGGATGTGGGAAGCGAACGACCTTTATTTCGTGATCTTCGCCTTCCCCTCCATCCTGCTGCTGCTGGGCGGGGTGCAATGGGACTGGGGCCATTGGGCGACCGCAATGGGCACCGGAATCGCCGCCTATGGCGCCATTTATCTCGGCTTCCACGACATCATCGTGCATCAGCGGGTCAAGCACCGCTACGTCGCCCGCTCGCCCTATATGAAGCGCATCGTCCAGGCTCACCGCCTGCACCATGCGGTCGAAACGAAGGCAGGCACCGTCAGCTTCGGCTTCCTGGTCGCCCCCCACCCCACAGCGCTGAAACGCGAACTGGCCGAACGCGGCCGTCAAGGCGTGCGCGCGGCGAAGGGGCTGGAGGATGCGGACGCGAGGGACTGATTGGGGTGGTTTCCTGCCATTCCCCTCCCGCCTGCGGGAGGGGCAGCGAGACTTGCGCGCGTAGCGCGTTAGTCGCAGCGGGGTGGGCCTTCGAGGCGTCGCGCCCACACCCTAGCCCCCTCCCGCCAGTGGGCAGGGGAATAACGTCCGCTTTTGGTCGCTTTCCGACCATCCCCCTGTCATGCAGTGGCTTTAGACTCGCCGCCCATGCCACGCTCTTTCCTATTCGCCCATTCTCTGGTTTACCCTCATCGATGGACCAGCCGCTTGTCACTTCGCCGATGGCACATGCCGATCACCGCCCCGGCCGCGTCGCCATCGCATCCGTGGCGCAAAGATGGCGCGAACCCGGCGCGTCGGTGTGGCGTCGGTGTGACCCAATCCTGACCCCGAACTTACCCAACTGTGGCCTCGCGATAGCGTCGCAAGCGCGTCGGCGGCGCTTTACGCGCAAATCGCCCGACAACGGTGTGAACTTCGACCGTGGAGTCCAACCGGCCCCGTCGAAACACACCGCCATCATCAAATCGCCGTCCCCCCTTCATCTTGGCCGCCGCTTGTTCTATGCCCGCAATCCAATTCCCAAGGGGACGTCGTTTTGATCCTGGACCTTGCCGCCGCCGCATCGGGCGCCATTCGCTTTGAAGATCTGGGGCTGGACCCCGTCGCCCTCAATCTGGGCTTCTTCACGCTGAAATGGTACAGCCTCGCCTATCTGTCGGGTATCCTGATCGGCTATTGGTATCTGCTCAAACTGGTCGCCCAGCCCGGTTCGCCGATGGGCCGCCGCCATGCCGACGACATGATCTTCTACGCGACGCTGGGCATCATCATCGGCGGACGACTGGCCTATGTGATCTTCTACCAGCCCGAAATCCTGGCCCACCCGCTCGACATCTTCAAGCTGTGGAATGGCGGCATGTCCTTCCATGGCGGCGCGGTCGGCGTGTCGCTCGGCATCCTCTACATGGCGTGGAAGGAAAAGCTCAGCTGGCTGCGCATCCACGACTATGTCGCCTGCGTCGTCCCCTTCGGCCTGTTCTTCGGCCGGCTCGCCAATTTCGTGAACGGCGAATTGTGGGGCAAGGAAACCGACGTCCCCTGGGGCATCATCTTTCCCACTGGCGGTCCCTTCGCCCGCCATCCGAGCCAGCTTTACGAAGCCGCGCTGGAGGGCGTCGTCCTGTTTCTCATCCTCGCCTTCGCCTTCTGGAAGACGCGGGCGCGCTACAAGCCCGGCATGCTCGTCGGCATCTTCATCCTGGGCTATGGCTGCTTCCGCTTCGGGGTCGAATATTTCCGCGAAGCCGACGCCCAGTTGATGGAGTTCGCCGCGCGCACCGGCCTGCATATGGGCCAGTGGCTGTGCGTGCCGATGATACTGGGCGGCCTCTACCTGATCGCCACCGCCGGTCGCCGCCGCGTGCGGGTTGAGCCGATCGCCGGGGCGAACAGTGTCGCCTGAACACCCCATGCCGACCGATCTGCCGCTGGCGGATCGGCTGGCGCGGCAGATCGCTTCGGGCGGCCCGATCTCGGTCGCCCATTATATCGCCGAAGCGAACCAGCATTATTACGCCACTCGCGATCCCCTGGGCGCGGACGGCGATTTCACCACTGCGCCGGAAATCAGCCAGATGTTCGGCGAACTGGTCGGCCTGGCGCTCGCCGACATCTGGATGCGGTCGGGCCGCCGCCCCCAGGCTGTCTATGCCGAGCTGGGGCCGGGCCGCGGCACGCTGGCGGCCGACGCGCTGCGGGCGATGGAGCGCGCGGTGCTCGCCCCCAAAGTGCATCTGGTCGAAACCAGCCCTGCGCTGCGCGGTCGCCAGTTGGCGCTGCTGCCCCACGCCGTCCATCATGACAGTATCGACAGCTTGCCCGACACCGGCCCGCTGCTGGTGGTCGCCAATGAATTTTTCGACGCCCTGCCCGTCCGCCAGTGCATCCGTGTCGGGGACGAATGGCGCGAGCGCGTCGTCGTCAGCCGGGAGGGTAAGGGCCGTTTCCTCCCCGTCCCCGGCTATCGCCGTATCGAATCGGGCCTGCCCCCGCTCGCGGTCGATGCCCCCGAAGGCGCGATCCTCGAATCGCCGATCGTCGGCGCGGGCATCGCCTATGCCCTGGCCCACCGCATCGCCAAACAGGGCGGCGCCGCCATCATCATCGACTATGGCTATGAGGGGCCGGCGCTCGGCGATACGCTCCAGGCGGTGAAGGCGCACCAGTTCGCCGACCCCTTCACCGATCCGGGCGACGTGGACCTGACCACCCATGTCGATTTCACGCTGTTGGGCAATATGGCGCGCCAGGCGGGCCTGCGCGTCCATGGCCCGGTCGGCCAGGGCGACTATCTGCGCCAACTCGGCATCGACGCCCGCGCCGACCAGCTCGCCCGCACCGCGCCCGCCCGTACCGCGGAGGTGGAGGCCGCCCGCCACCGCCTGACCGACGAAGCGGAAATGGGGGCATTGTTCAAGGCGATGGTCTGGACCCACCCCGACTGGGCGGACCCCGCGGGCTTCGAAAAATAGCTTTCCTACTGATCCGTTTCTGTCGCACGCTTCAGGGATGGCGAAGCGCTCAGTCTTCCTGGTGGTAACGGCCCAGCTTGCGGATGAAGCCGATAAGGCCGGTCTGCCGGCTGCGCTTCATCCGTTCGGCATGCAATATGGTCTGGACCCGCGCGAAACAGTCATCGGCATCGACATTGCACAGCACATAATCATAGCCGTCCCAATGCGCGATCTCGCCCGCGGCGCGCGCCATGCGGCCGTCGATCACTTCGTCGCTGTCAGTCGCGCGCCCGCGCAAGCGCCGCTCCAGCTCTTCCATGGACGGCGGCAGGATGAAGATGCGGACGACATCGCCGCCGGCAATCTGGTGCAGCTGTTGCGCGCCCTGCCAATCGATGTCGAACAACACGTCCTGGCCAGCCTTCAGCATCGCTTCCACCGGCGCGCGGGGGGTGCCATAACGCTGGCCGAACACATGCGCCCATTCCAGGAACTCATGGTCGCTCGTCATCCGGCGGAATTCTTCCAGATCGACGAAATGATAATCTTTCCCGTCGATTTCCCCCGGCCGCATCGGCCGCGTGGTCGCCGATACCGACATGGACAGGTCCGGCTCGGCGGCCAGCAACTTGCGCGCAATGGTGGATTTGCCCGCGCCCGATGGAGAGGAAAGGACGAAAAGAACGCCTCGCCGCTTGAAATCGGGAATCTCTGCAAGAAGGGTGTCGGCCATGGCCGCTAGTGACGCCTGGGACGCGATTTTGCAAGAGGGGGCTGGGGAGAGACGATGCGACGCAGACGAAGGACCAACCGGCGCGGCTTTATCGTTGCAGCCCTGATCGCGCTGGCAGCGGGCGTCATCCTGTTCCTCATGCACCGCCCGCCCATCTGCACCTGCGGCTATGTGGAACTATGGCACGGCGCGCTCGACAACGGCAACAGCCAGCATATCGCCGACTGGTACAGCCTCAGCCACGTCATTCATGGCTTCCTATTCTATGCAGGTGCGCGCCTGCTGCTCCGCGGTCGCCCGCTGGGACCGCGACTGGCGCTGGCCGTGCTGGTCGAATCGGCGTGGGAGATATCGGAAAATTCGTCCATCATCATCGACCGCTATCGCACCGCCACGATCGCGCTGGGCTATTCCGGCGACACGATCCTCAATTCGATGAGCGATATCGGCATGATGGCACTTGGCTTTTTGTTTGCAAGCCGGGTGCCAGCGGGAATTACGATCGCGCTCGCCATCGCGATGGAATTGCTGGCTCTGGCAGTGATTCGCGACAATCTGACGCTTAACGTGCTAATGCTGACCTGGCCGGTCGACGCGTTGCGCGACTGGCAGGCGGCGCTTTAGGCTTGGCCGACTTTGCGCGCGCTTTCGATCGGGATCGGCTCGCCGCTTTTGTCGGGCAGCAGCTTCAGGTTCTTCTTGCGCTCCGCCTCGCGCCTGGCCTCATACAATTTACCGACCATATAGGCACCGGTTACGAACAGCGCGCCGGCGGGATAGCGCATGATGATCCGCTTGGCCCCCGCCCCGGCGAGCAGGCCAAACACGCCCTTCTTGCCCGTCCCCGCCGCGACCCGCGCGGCGACGACGGTCGCTCCGATCCGCGCGGCCTTGCGCAACAGGCCCGCCTTTTTAGGCGGACGGATCGTCACCAGCGGGGTGGAGGGGATCAGGGATTTTTTCTTCATACAGGATTAATGTATCGAACGCCCGCCGGTTCCGCCATCTCAAACCATATTTTCCGGCCGCACCAGCCGGTCGAAGGTCGCTTCGTCCACCAGCCCCAATTCCAGACCCGCCTCCTTGAGCGTCTGCCCCTTTTTATGCGCATATTTGGCGATGGCCGCGGCATTGTCATAGCCGATCTCCGGCGCCAGCGCGGTGACCAGCATCAGCGACCGATCGACCAGATCGGCGATCCGCGCCTCATTCGCTTGCAAGCCTTCGATACAACGCTCGGCAAAGCTCTCCATGCCGACGCTGAGCAGGTGGATCGAGCGCAGCACATTGGCCCCGATTAGCGGCATGAAGACGTTGAGTTCGAAATGCCCCTGCATCCCCCCGATCGTCACCGCCTGCGCATTGCCGATCACTTGCGCCGCAACCATCGTCAGCGATTCGCACTGGGTCGGGTTGACCTTCCCCGGCATGATCGAACTGCCCGGCTCGTTGGCGGGCAGGTCCAGTTCGCCCAGCCCCGATCGCGGTCCCGACCCAAGGAAGCGGATGTCATTGGCGATCTTGGTCAGCGACACCGCCAGCGTGCTGAGCGCGCCGGCAAAGAAGACCAGCCCATCCTTGGCGGCGAGCTGTTCGAACTTGTTGGGCGCGCTTTCGAACGGCGTACCGACGATATCGCTGATCGCCGCGACCATATCCTCCGCCCAGCCTGCGGGCGCATTGAGACCGGTGCCGACCGCGGTGCCGCCAATCGCCAGCTTGCGGATATTGCCATTGAGAGCGCCCTCGATCCGCGCACGCGCGCTCACCAACTGCGCGGCATATCCCGAAAATTCCTGCCCCAGCGTCAGGGGCGTGGCGTCCTGCGTATGGGTGCGGCCGATCTTGACGATATGGCCCCAGGCCTGCGCCTTGTCGGTCAAAGCCCCGGTCAGCTTTTCCAGCGCCGGGATCAGCCGATCGCGCGTCGCGATCACGGTCGCGACATGCAGCGCGGTGGGAAAGCTGTCGTTGGACGACTGGCTCATGTTGACATGGTCGTTGGGATGGACCGGGCTCTTGCCACCGCGCGTCCCCGCCAGCTTCTCATTGGCGAAGCCGGCGATCACTTCGTTGACATTCATGTTGGTCTGCGTGCCCGACCCGGTCTGCCAGATGACGAGCGGAAACTGATCGTCCAGCGCGCCCGACACGATCTGTTGCGCGGCATCCTCGATGGCCGTAACCAGTTTGGCGTCCAGACCATGCTTCCCATTTACCCGCGCCGCCGCCTGCTTCACGATCGCCTGCGCATGGACGATGCTGATCGGCATCCGCTCAGGTTCGCCGAACGGGAAATTCTCGATACTCCGCTGCGTCTGCGCGCCCCAATAGGCGGCAGCGGGCACCTCTATGGCGCCGATACTGTCGGTTTCGGTGCGGGTATCGGACATTTTGGCAGGCTCCCGATGGGTTTTGGATCACGACTATGGGGGTGGATTTAGGTGGAAGCGGCGGACATCCAAGGGGTCCGGGATGGGCGGGGTCATGCGCGCGGCGAAACTTCTCGAACGTCTCCTTTGTGAGGATATTTGAGTTTGATGAGGATAGTGGAGGGCGCGCGTGTAGGACAGAGGGTTCGGCGTGACGGAATTGCCCTAAGTCCCGTCGCTTGAAAGCCAATGCACTTCGTCTAAAACTTGCCATTCCCGGCAGGACCATGTTTGCAGACCCGAAGAGCTTGGGTTGGGACTTCGCTGCCGTTCCCGACGCTTTTAGCTACTGACTGCTTTCGATCCTTTAATCGCCCAACCAATCGGTTGTGATCTCGCCCCTGTGCCCCTCCGGCGCCAACGCGACGCGCAGGGCTTCCAGCAGAGGCGGCAGCGCCTGCGTAAAGGCGTAGGGCGGGTTGACGATATAAAGGCCAGCGCCGTTATAGAGGCCGGGTTGCTCACTATCGTACAACCAATGCTCCGCCACCAGAAATTTCGGGATGCCAAGTTGGCGTAACTGCTGCTTCCAGCGCCCATGCGTGGCGCGGTCTTTCAGGGGATACCAGATCACCGTCACGCCATGCGCCCATTTGCGGTGCGCCGCGGCGAGGGTAGCCGTGATGCGCGCGCGTTCGTCCAGCTGCTCATAGGGCGGGTCGACCACCACCACGCCGCGCGGCGTTCGGGGCGGCAGCATCGCCAGCCAAAACTCGTAGGCATCGCGCTCATGCACGGCAGCGGATGTACCGCGCATCACGCCGCGCAGGGCATAGGCGTCCTCGGGATGTTTCTCGTTCAGGATAAGAAAATCCTGCGAGCGCAAAAGCTGCGCCAGAATCTGCGGCGAGCCGGGGTAGAGGTGCGGCGCGGCCCCGACATTCACCGCCCGCACGGCGGCGCGATAGTCGTCCAGCAAGGGATTTGGATCGGCAAAGGCCCGTTGCACGCCCTGCATGGACTCGCCGGTGCGTTGGGCCTCCTCCCCGTCAAGGTCGTACAGACCGCAGCCGGCATGGGTGTCGATCAGGGTCAGCGCGCCTGGTTTTTGCTGCAAGGCTTGCACGAGGGCAATCAGCAGGCAGTGCTTCACCACGTCGGCGCTATTGCCAGCATGGAAGGAATGACGATAATTCATGACGACTCAAAAATCCTGACGATCCACTCTTGTACGAACTGCTGGACGCAGTGGCCAAGCGTGAAGCAGTGGCAGAAACCAATGCGCGCTAGTATAAAGGCGAGCGGAAACCTTCAACGCACTTTTGCGTAAAGCCTTACGCCTGCTTTATCGACCGTCACAGAGGCGGAAACGCAAGGCTCCCGGCGCACGGGAATATGCGATCATCGCATAGCCGATGCGACCAGCATTACCAAGAGACGACGACGCTTCGACCTATGCTCATGGTCGTGCCGGACTTGGTGCCGCTCAATGGAAAGGTGACTTGGATTGGTCGCGAACTGCCGGGGTTTGATGGTCAGTTATCTCACCATTTCAGTTTCGAACCGGACATTCTTTTACCGGCCAAACATCGACGCCCCCGGCTCAATCGACCGTACAAGCGCGCGACGTCCAGCCCTCCGCTTACTTCTTCTTCCCGAAGTCCACCGTCACGACGTTCGAGCCATCTTCGCTCGTTACCTGCGGCGCGTCATTCTCTGCCGCGTCGTGGGGTTCGGGGAGTTCATCGGCCGCGACCTGGAATTGCAGGGCGAAGTTGACGGCGGGGTCCACGAAGGCGGTGATCGCGCTGAAGGGGATGTTGAGGTGGGCGGCGACCTGATTGAAGGTCAGGCTGACTTCGAAATGATGGTCGCTGACCTTCAAGTCCCAATATTTATTCTGGAGGACGATCGTCATTTCGTCCGGGAAGCGCTCCACCAGATGTTTGGGGATGTCGACGCCCGGCGCGCTGGTCTTGAACGTGATATAGAAATGATGCGCGCCCGGCAGGCCGCCGGACTGCTGCACCTCGCCCAACACGCGGCCGACGACCGCGCGCAGGGCCTCCTGCACGATTTCGTCATAGGGAATCAGGCTGTCAGGCAGGTCTTCGCTCATGGCGCAATGTCCTAACGGCCCGTAACAGGCGGTCAACCCCTGCCAGCGGATTGCATGAGCAGATTGCATGACGGGCGCTACACGCTATAGGGCGGCCATGCGCACGGCCGAGATTCATCGCCACACGGCGGAAACCCAGATCGACGTCACCGTCAACCTTGACGGGACTGGCCTTTATACGGTGTCGACCGGTATCGGCTTCCTGGATCATATGATCGAGCAGCTGTCGCGCCATTCGCTGATCGACATGGATGTGAAGACGGTCGGCGACCTGCATATCGACCAGCATCACACGACCGAGGATACCGCGATCGCGATCGGCGAGGCGCTGGGCAAGGCGCTGGGCGACAAGCGCGGGATCAGCCGCTATGGCAGCGTCTATTCGCCGATGGACGAGACGCTGAGCCGCGTGGCGCTCGACATTTCGGGTCGCCCCTGGCTGGTGTGCAAGCTGCCCTTCACCGTCACCAAGGTGGGCGAATGGGACACGGAGATGGTGGAGCATTTCTTCCACAGCTTCGCCCAGGCGGCCGGCATCACGCTGCATATCGAACTGCTCTATGGCAGCAACAATCACCATATCGTCGAAAGCGCGTTCAAGGGGCTGGCCCGCGCGCTGCGGCAGGCGGTGGAGATCGACCCGCGCAAGGCGGACGCGATCCCCTCGACCAAGGGTATGTTGTAAGCGTTAGGAAAGGCCGGACCCATGTTCATCGTGTCGCTGCACTATATCGTCGATCTGCCCACTGTGGATTCGCATATGGACGCGCATGTGGCGTGGTTGAAGGCGGGGCTGGCCGACGGCTGGCTGCTGGTGGCGGGGCGCAAGGTGCCGCGGGACGGCGGCATATTGATCGCGCGCGGCGTAAAGGCCGATATCGAGGCGAAGGTGGCGACTGATCCCTTCGTGCTGAACGGCGTGGCGGAGGTGACGCTGACGCAATTCAATCCCAGCTTCGTGGCGGATGGCCTGGAATTCCTGAAAACATGATCGCCCTGATCGATTATGGCGCGGGCAATCTCCATTCGGTGCATAATGCGCTGCGCAAGGCGGGGGCAGATGATGTGACGATCACCGCCGACGCCGACGTCGTGGCGAAGGCCGACCGCATCGTGCTGCCGGGCGTGGGCGCGTTCCGCGCCTGCCGCGACGCGCTGGTGGCAATCCCTGGCATGGTGGACGCGATGACGCAGGCGGTGAACGGACGCGGCGTGCCTTTCCTGGGCGTGTGCGTGGGGATGCAGTTGCTGGCGGACGCGGGCGAGGAGTTCGGGCGGCATGAGGGGCTGGGCTGGATACCCGGCACAGTGCGACTGATCGAGCCGAGCGACGCCACGGTGAAGGTGCCGCATATGGGGTGGAACGATGTCGCGCTGAATGGCGCGCCGCCGTTGTTGGAGGCGGGCGAGGCCTATTTCCTGCACAGCTATCATTTCGAAGCGGCCGATGCGCGCCATGTCGCCGCGACCACCGACCATGGCGGGCCGCTCGTGGCCGCGGTCGCGCGCGACACGATCATCGGGTGCCAGTTCCACCCGGAAAAGAGCCAGCGTTACGGGCTGGCCTTTCTGGCGCGGTTCCTGGATTGGCGTCCGTGATCCATACCACCCTCGCTCGACACGAACGGATGTTGATATGAGCCTGATCGTCTTTCCCGCCATTGACCTGAAAAACGGCCAAGTCGTCCGCCTGGCCGAAGGCGATATGGATCGCGCCACTGTTTATGGCGACGATCCCGCCGCGCAGGCGCTGCTGTTCGCCGAAGCTGGTGCGCAGCATCTGCATGTGGTCGATCTGGATGGCAGCTTTGCCGGCCACGCCGTCAATGCGCAGGCCGTCGAGAAAATCGTCGAGGCCTTTCCCGGTCATGTCCAGTTGGGCGGCGGCATCCGCAACCGGGAGTCAGTGGAGCGCTGGTTTGACCTGGGCGTATCGCGCATCGTGATCGGCACGGCAGCGCTGAAAGACCCTGCGTTCGTCAAGGCGGCGGCGCGCGACTTTCCCGGCGGCATTGTCGTAGCTGTCGATGCGCGCGACGGCTTCGTCGCGACGGATGGCTGGGCGGAAAAGTCCGACATGCCGGTGATCGATCTTGCCCGCCGGTTCGAGGATGCCGGCGTCGCGTCGCTGCTTTTCACCGATGTCGGCCGCGACGGAATGCTCAAGGGCTGCAATATCGATGCGACCGTCGATCTGGCCCGCGCCACCGCCATTCCGGTGATCGCCAGCGGCGGCGTGGCGGGCATTGCGGACATCCGTATATTGAGCCTGCACACCGAGGACGGGATCGAAGGCGTCATCACCGGGCGCGCGCTCTATGACGGGCGGCTGGATCTCAAGACCGCGCTGGCGGTCGCCAAGGCGGCGGCGTGAATAGCGTAAAATACCATCCGTTCGCTTCGCGCGAAGTCGAGAAGCGGCCGGCGCTGCGTCTGCGTTTCTCGACTTCGCTCGAAACGAACGGATGTTGGGAACCAGTCGCATGACCGTCCGCACCCGTGTAATCCCCTGCCTCGACGTCGCCAATGGGCGGGTGGTCAAGGGCGTCAATTTCGTGGACCTCAAGGACGCCGGCGACCCGGTCGAGCAGGCTCGACTTTATGATGCGGCCGGGGCGGACGAACTCTGCTTCCTCGATATTACAGCCACCCAAGAAGCACGCGGCACCATATTGGACGTGGTGCGCCGCACCGCTGAGGTGTGCTTCATGCCCGTTACCGTGGGTGGCGGGGTGCGCACGCCGGAGGATGCGCGCGCGCTGCTGCTCGCTGGCGCAGACAAGGTCGCGGTCAACAGCGCGGCGGTCGCGCGGCCCGAACTGGTCGCCGACATAGCCGACCGCTTCGGCAGCCAGTGCATCGTCGGGTCCGTCGATGCGCGTAAAGTGGGCGACAATCGCTGGGAGATCTTCACTCATGGAGGGCGTCAGCCGACCGGCATTGATGCCCTGGAACATGCTTTGCGTCTGGCCCATCTGGGCGCAGGCGAACTGCTCGTCACCTCGATGGACGGGGACGGCACCAAGCAGGGATACGACCTGGCGCTCACCCGCGCCATCGCCGACGCGGTATCGATCCCGGTCATCGCCAGCGGCGGCGTCGGCACGCTCGACCATCTGGTCGAAGGCGTGGTGCAGGGCCACGCCAGCGCGGTGCTGGCGGCCTCCATCTTCCATTTCGGCGAGCACACGATCGGCGAAGCCCGTCGCGCGCTGGCAGCCGCAGGCGTGCCGGTGCGGTCGGCGTGAAACGTCGATTTACTTTACAGTAACCATGATGTCGGACTGGGTGTTAACCATTATATTCCGCTAAAATAGGGGGAAATACGCCCCATGGCACGAACCCTGCTTAACCACGTGCGGGTCGCGTTAAACCATCACAGGTTCGACGCAAAAACGGGGTGACTTGATATGAAACTTCCTAAAATGCTTCTCATGGCCGGTGCCGCCGGTCTCATGGGCGCTGCCGTTCCGGCGCCCGCCAACGCCACCTTCTGGTGCTGGTTCGGTAAGTGCGGCGGATCGTCCAGCGGCGGCTCCACCAGCACGGGCGGTTCCACCAGCGGCGGTTCCACCGGTTCGTCGGGCGGCACGCCCACGCCGGTCCCGGAGCCCGAACAGATGGCGCTGTTCGGCATGGGCGCGGCCGTATTGGCCGGCCGCATGTTCTTTGCGGGCCGCAAGCGCAAATAATCGATTGACGGGTCGCGCCCGGAACGCTTCATGCAGCCCATGCGCGCGACCCTTCACACCCTGGAACAGACCATCCGTCGTCGGCGCAGCGCCGACCCGTCGGTGTCCTATGTCGCCAAGCTGAGCGCCAAGGGCCGCGCCAAGATCGCGCAGAAGGTTGGCGAGGAAGCGGTCGAAACGGTCATCGCCGCCCTGGCGGGCGATCGCAAAGAGGTGATCGGCGAAAGCGCCGACCTGCTATTCCACCTGCTGCTGCTGCTGCGCGATCTCGACATACCGTTCGACGCGGTGCTGGACGAGCTTGACCGGCGCGAAGGCCTGTCGGGCATCGCCGAAAAGGCCGCGCGGGCGAAAGACTGACGGGAAAGATGTTGCCCGCCCTGCGTTGATGCGTCAGCTTCATATTAGGGAAAAGGGGGAGACATCATGGTACGCGCTCTTGTCGGCGGCCTTCTGGGCGGCCTTGCGATCTTCATTACCGGCTTCATCTTTTGGGGCACGCCCTTGTCCGCCTTGGCCTTGAGCCGCACTGACGAACAGGCCAGCGCCAACCTGCAGGCCGCGATGGCGCAGGCGCTGACCCAGACGGGCACCGGCGTCTATGTCATTCCAGACCCCGCCACGGCGCAGGGCACGGTCCTTTACGGCAAGGGGCCAGTCGCCCAAATCTTCTACAATGAAGGCGGTTTTCCGGTAATGGACAGCAGCGCGCTGATCGGCGGGCTGATCCTGGCGCTGATCGTGGGCGTGGTGATCGCCCTGGCGCTGCGCTTCGCGCTCACGGATTTCGCCAGCCGCGCCCGCGTCACCATCCTGTTCGCGCTGGCGGCCGTGCTATGGCTTCATGTCGGCCAGGCCGTGTTCAACCATGCGCCCTGGGGCTATATCCTCTATCTCGCCTTCAGCGATTTCGTGGCGCTGGCGCTTGCCGGCCTGATCGCGGCGAAGCTGATGGAGACGAAGGCCGAGGCGGCCGTGGCTGCGGCCGGCGTCGGGTCGCTGCACTAAGCCGCTTCCTGCGCCAGCGCGATCATGCAGGCGGCGTGACGGCGGGCGATCGCCATGCGATCCTCGCCATAGCCGCCGCCCATGGTGCTAGCGAGCGGCACGCCGCGCGCCCGCGCCTGCCGCATGACATAGCGATCGCGCGCCTCCAGTCCGGCTTCGGTGAGCGCCAATCGGCCCAGACGGTCCTCCTCATGCGGATCGACACCAGCCTGGTACAGGATCATATCCGGTGCGAAATCGTCGAGCACGCGCGGCAGCACATCGGTCAGCGCCGCAAGATAGGCGGCGTCGCCCGTTCCATCCTCCAGCCCGATGTCGAGCGTCGAGCGCGCCTTCCTGACCGGAAAATTCTTTTCCGCATGGATCGACAGGGTGAAGATGTCGCTGCGCCCCGCCAGCAGCGACGCGGTGCCATCCCCCTGATGCACGTCGAGATCAAGGATCAGGACGCGCGCCGCGTCGCGCTCGGCGATCAACCGATTCGCCGCGATGGCGAGGTCGTTGAACACGCAATAGCCCGCGCCCGTATCATGCAGCGCATGATGGCTGCCGCCCGCGGCATTGGCGGCATAGCCATGGACCATCGCCAGCTTCGCCGCCGCCCAGGTTCCGCCGGGCGACAGGATCGACCGGCGCATGACACGTTCCGTCACCGCAAAGCCGATCCGCCGCGCTTTTTCGGGCGGCACCGTCAGGGTCATGACTTCCTCGACATAGGCGGGATCATGCACCGCCTCGATCCAGGCGCGCGGCATTGGCACAGGCTCAACGGTCTGCAAATCCACGCCACTTTCGCGCAGCGCGTCCATCACCAAGCCATATTTGTCGAAACGAAAACGGCTGCCATCTGTTGCAGGGGAGACATAGGCAGGATGGTGAACAACGTGCAGCATGATCTTTTCCGCTATCGCGATTTGAACCGTGGCGGCTTTGCGCTATCTGGTCCAGCATGAACCGTTCCCATCTGATCCGTATCCCGCTGCTGGCGCTGCTTGGCGTAGCGGCGGTGCCCACCATCGCCCAAACCCCGCCCCCCGCCATCGCGCCTACATTACCCGCGCCCACTGTCCAGCCCATCCCGGCCCCACCGCCGCCGGTGCCGATTCCAGCGCTGTCCCCGGCGCAGGAAGCCTGGGCCAATGACTGGCTGAAGAACGGCGCGGCGCAGGGCCTGATGGCGCGGCAGAAGGCGAGCGGCTCGCTGCGCGGCGAGGCGCTGGTCAGCGCCCTGCTCGACCGGGCCAAGGCGCTCAGCACCGGCCGGGTGGATACCGCAGACTTTCTGGAGGTCTGGGCGCTGCGCCCGGCCGCTTTCGACCCGCGTCCCGGCCTGGCCAAGGCGGTGAGCGAAAATCGGCTGGCGCAATGGTCGGCTGGCCTGACCCCGCCCTGGTCGGGCTATGACACGCTGCGCAAGGGCCTGGCGCGCTATGAGGCGATCCGCGACAAGGGCGGCTGGCCGACGCTGACTGCGTCGTCGGCACCCGATGTCGTCCGCGCCCGCATCGCGCTGGAAGACCCCAGCGTCACGCAGAATGAAAAGCTGGTCGATGTGATCCAGCGCGCCCAGCGCCGCTATGGCCTCGAACCCACCGGCACGCTTGGGGTGCGCACATTGGAAGCGCTCAATGTTGGCGTGGACGATCGCATCGCCGCGATCATGGCCAATATGGAGCGCTGGCGCTGGATGCCGCGCAGCCTGCCGGTCGACCGCGTGCAGGTAAACATCGCCGCCGCCGTGCTGACGGTGTTCGAGGGCGACCAGCCGGTCACGTCGATGCGCGCCGTCACTGGCAGCCCGACCAATCAAACGCCGATGCTGACGTCCAGCATCCATTCGATCGTCGTCAATCCGCCCTGGAACGTGCCGATGTCGATCGCCAAGCGGGAGTTGTTCCCCAAGGGGCGCGCGGCGCTGGCGCGGCAGGGCTATAAGATCGTCAAGACGCCCGAAGGCGGCGAGCGCATCGTCCAGCCGGCTGGGCCGAATAGTGCGTTGGGCCGCCTGAAGTTCGACTTCAACAATCCCTTCGCCGTCTATCTGCACGACACGCCGTCGCGGGGGAAATTCTCCAGCTACGACCGGCTCGCCAGCCATGGCTGCATCCGACTGGAAAAGCCGGTGGCGCTGGCCGAACGGATGGTTGCGGCCGATCCCAATCTGAACGGACATATCCAGACGCTGATCGACGAAGGCAAGACCCAACGCGTGTCGCTGCCCAGTCAAGTCGCGGTCTATCTGCTCTACTGGACAGCCTTTGCCGGCAATAACGGCACTGTCAGCTTCCGCGCCGACCCCTATGGCTGGGACAAGCTGCTCGCGCAGAAGATCGAAGCGTCCAGCCGCCGCCTTGATCCCACCGCTGCCCCCTCTCCCGCTATCGCATCGAAGGACTGATCCATGCGCAAATTTGCTTTAGCCGCCCTCGCCGGCGCTCTTCTCCTCTCCGCCTGCGGCAAGAAGGAAGAGGACACCCCGTCCGTCACCAACGAGTTGGTCGAGCCGCCGGTCGAAAATGTGGACGTGCCCGAACCCGAAGCGCCACTGCCCGAATTGCAGAACAATGCCGCCGCGACTCCGGCCGCGCCTCCGCCTTCGGTGTCGGAACAGCAACAGATTCAGGATGATGCGGAAGCGACCGGCATGACATCGCGCTTGCCCGAAGGCGGCGAACAGAGCCAGCCTGCGGACGAAGCGAGCAAGACGGGCGAGTAACGGTGCACGCCCTGGTCTTGGACCGGGGCGTCGGCTTTGCTATATGACGATCTATGGATCGCCGCAATTTTACGAAGTTCGCGTTAAGCGGACTCGCCTTTTCGTTTCTGTCGGACAGCATGGGTCGCGCCGCGCTGTCCTCGACAGGGCCTGAACCATTGAGTCCGGCTGCGGTTCCGCCCGCGCCCACGGTGCCCGCCACACCCGCCGCTGTGGCTCGGAAACCCTATGCGGCGCTGCTGGAGCGGGCGAAGGCAGCGCTCGACCGACATGCCGACGCCTTTGCCCTGCGCGACCGGCTCGCGATCGTTGATTTCGACGCCCCGTCGAAAAACCCGCGCATGCATATCGTCGATCTGATCGGCGGACAGACCAGCAGCTATCTGGTGTCGCATGGTCGCGGGTCGGACCCAGACCATTCCGGCTGGCTGCACAGCTTTTCGAATGAGTTTAATTCGCTCGCCAGTTCGTCCGGCGCGTTCAAGACCGGCGACATGTATTTCGGCCAGCATGGGCGGTCGATGCGCCTGCTGGGCCTTGACCCGCAGAACAACAATGCCGAGCCGCGCGCTATCGTCATCCATGGCGCGGACTATGTGAGCGAGGATCATGTCGCCGCCTGGGGCAAATGCGGCCGTTCCGAAGGCTGCTTTGCGGTCGCCCCCCATATCGTGCCGCAGGTGCTGGGCATGCTGGGGCCGGGGCGCATGCTGTATGCCGACAAAATCGGAAACGGCTGACGCGCCAGACCCCGCCCGCGATCTGCGGGAGGATGATTACCCCACCGTCCCCGCAGGCCCCGTCATCGTCTCGATCGAGGGTTTGTTCATGGCGTCGATCGTGCCGTCGGCCATCATCGCCTTGCCCATGCTGATGGCTTCGTCGCGCAGCCCTTCTTCGGTCGAAGTCTGACTGGCGCCGATCAGCGCGGACAGCAGCACATTCTTGCTGATCGCGTCACCCGGCTGGTCCGTCACGGTCTGGCGCGCCAGGGTCAGCGCTTCCTCATAATGAGGGTCAGCCGCGCCACGGTCATGGTCTCTTAGCGCCTGGTTGCCCATCTGGATCAGGATGCCGGCCAGGATGTTGCGGCTGGCGGCGTCGGCGGGCTTGGCCTCCACCACCTTGCGCCAGTGCGGCAGGGATTCAGCGTAGAGCGCGATCACCTTGTCGATCTGGCCCAGCGCGCCATAGGCGGCCGCATCGGCATAGAGCGCGTTGGCGAGGAAATTGACATTGTCGCCCTTGGCCGGATCGGCCTCCACCGCGGTGCGGATCGCTGGCAGCGCGGCGTCATATTTGGCGACTGCGCCGGCATTGTCACCCTTCTGCTGCGCGGCCTGCCCGGCGGTGAAGTCGGTCACGGCCGCATTGAACGCCGCAATTTCCGCTGACGTGAGATCGCGGGCGACCGGCGCGGGCGCAGCAGGGGCGGCCTCCTCGACCGGCGGCGCTTCGGGCGGCGGGGCATCGGGGGTCTGCTGCGCCAGCCCCGGGGATGTGAGCGCCGCAGATAGGGCAAGCAGCGCCGTCAGGGCAGGTTTTGCGAGCGTCGGGGCCAAGCTCTGGTCTCCTTCATCGGGGAAGCGGGATTGGGGCCGGACATAGACTGTCCGTGCTGGCGACAGAATGAACGAAGCGACGCCCCGGTTCCGCCAAATTCAGGGACAGCTCATCGCGCAGAAGGCGGCGGCCATGGCGAAATCCGCCGTGCGCCGCGCTTTGGCTTCGGCGGCCAACGCGTCTTCGCCCCAGAGTTCAACCTGCCAGGCCTCATCGATTTCGGCCGCCTGCCACACCCGGTCGATATCATGCCCGCCCTCGACAATCGCCAGCCCGCAGACCAGCGATCCGCTGAGCGACACCAAAGTCGACAGGCCGACCAGCGTGAAGGGATCGGAAGCCGCGACCGCCGCCGCCAGCCGGGCGAGCGTTTCGGGCGGCTGCGGCACCGGGATGATCCCCTCTGTCACCGCGAAGGTCACGTCGTAGCGCGCCCGCGCCCAGTCGAGCAGCGGCTCCCACATCGCCGCCTGCCGCGCGACCAGCGGCGCGGGCGCTTCGGCGCGATAGCAGAGCAGGTCGGTTTGGGCATATTGCGCGACCCCTTCGGCAAAGGCGGCGCGCTTGGGCGCGACATGGTCGATCGCGGCATTGGCGAGGCCGGTCATCGGCATGGTGGCGGGATCGACCGTCTCGCCCTGCGCCCGCCATTCCTGCGCGACCGCTTCGGCCAGCAACGGCGTGGGCAGCGCCAGCAGCGCGCGGGCAGGCGTGCGGACCGCGCGGCCGTCCAGCCTAATGGCGAAGCCACCCTCTTCCGCGACCACGGTCACGTCCTTGTAGAAACGCTTCATTGCGGCGGCTTCTGACGGAACAGCGCCAGCAGCAGGCGCGGCACGACGATGAACTGGAACAGGCCGGTGACGACCATGATTGCGCCAAACGCCTTGGCGTTGTTGCCCTGCACCCAGGCAAAGCGCTGCATGATAGCAAGAAAGCCGAACATGACGATGAAGGCGCCCGACAGGCGGAACAGGCCAATGGCGAAATGACGCTGGCGGGCGACCGAATCGGCGTTGGTTTTGGGCGGCGGCGCGGGCGGACGATCAGTCATGGCGCGCCGATATGGCGGCGTAAGTCCGCGCTGTCCATCGCCACCGCATGGCCCCCGCCACAGCCAGTTCGCCCGGCAAATGATAGCCCCAGGCGACACCGATGCTGCGCACGCCTGCGGCCAGTCCCATGGCGATGTCGAAGCTGGTGTCGCCGATCATCACCGTGGTTGCGGGCGTCGCGCCCGCCTCCGTCATGGCGGTCAGCAGCATCGAAGGATGCGGCTTGGACGGGTGGCGATCGGCGGTCTGCAGCGTCACGAACCGGTCTATGATGCCATGGTGCGTGAGGCAGAGGGCAAGGCCGCGGTCCGACTTGCCAGTGGCCACGCCCAGCAGCCATCCCGCCGCGTCCAATTCCGCCACCAGATCGGCGATGCCGGGATAGAGCGGTTCCTGCACCCCCTGTTCGCGCCGCATCGCCTGAAACGCCAGCTTGTAGCGACCGGCCAGATGGTCGTGGAAATCTGGCTCCGCCTCTGGCAGCAGCCGCGCCATCGCGACCGGCAGCGACAGGCCGACCGCCGACAGGATCGCCAGCCGATCGGGCGGCGGCAGCTTGACGTCCTCGAACGCGCGGGTCATGGCGGTGCAGATGCTGTGCTGGCTATCGACCAGCGTGCCGTCGCAATCGAAGACGACCAGGGCATTGCTCATGCCCCGTCCGCCCCAGTCAGCGTCCAGCGATAGGGCGCCCCCGGCGTCATTCGCCGCGGCCGCCACCCCGCGACCGGCGTTCGCCCTTGCGATCCTTGCGCACCTGCTTGGCATGCTGGCGCGCGAACTTCTTCTCGTCCTCGCGCGTCGGGGTCCGGTCGATCTCATCGTCCAGCGGCATGTCGCCTAGCGCAAGGTCGAAACCCAGATCCTCCAGGCTGTTGGCGAAATGAGTCGGCGGTTCCGCCATCACGTCCACCCGTCCGCCATCGGGATGATCCACCCGGATGCGCCGCGCATGCAGATGCATCTTGCGGCTGATCGATCCGGTCAGGAAGCTATCCTTCCCGCCATATTTGCCGTCGCCCACGATCGGATGGCCGATCGCCGCCAGATGGACGCGCAACTGGTGCGTGCGCCCGGTATAGGGTTGCAGTTCGACCCAGGCGGCGCGGTTGCCGGCGCGCTCGATCACACGATAGCGCGTCCGGGCGGGCATCCCCTCTTCCTCATCCACATGCATCTTCTCGCCACCGGTGCCCGGCTGCTTGGCGAGCGGCAGTTCGATCATGCCGTCGTTGATCGACGGCACGCCGATCACCAGCGCCCAATACACCTTGCGCGCGGTGCGGCTGGAAAAGGCCTTGGCGAAATGCGCGGCGGCGCGACTGTTGCGGGCGAGCAGCAGCGCGCCCGACGTATCCTTGTCCAGCCGGTGGACCAGCTTGGGCCGCGATTCGGCGTCGAACAACAGACCGTCGAGCAGCTTGTCGACATGCTCGTCGGTCTTGGTGCCGCCCTGCGTGGCGAGGCCGGGGGGCTTGTTGATGACGATGGCCTGCGCGTCGCGATGGATCACCATCTCCTGCACATAGGCGATTTCGTCGGGCGTCAGGTCGATGACGCGGACGCGCTTGGCCTTTTCAGGGACATCGGGCCGGGCCTCGGCGGGGGGCACGCGGATCGTCTGCCCCTCGACGACGCGGTCGCCCGGCGCGGCGCGCGCGCCATCGACTCGCAACTGGCCGGTGCGCGACCAGCGCGACACGATATTGAAGCCGACATCGGGCAAATGCCGCTGAAACCAGCGGTCGAGGCGGATGCCGTCATCATCGGCCGCCACGCGGAACTGGCGCACATCGAGCGAGACGCCCTTGCCGGCGCTGCTCTTGGCGGCAACGGGCTTGGCTACGGCTGGCGCAGCCTTGGCCGCGGCGGGTGCGGCGGATTTGGCGCGGAGCTTGAACGGGGGTTTGCCGCCTTCCCCCTTGCGCGCGGTCGCCGCCTTCGCGCCGCCACGGGCGCGCCCGGGCGCGCCGGGCTTGCCGTCGGCGGATTTCCGGTCGAACTTGCGGTCAGTGGGCTTTTTATCGCCGGGCTTCTTGTCGCCGAAGCGCTTGTCGGAAGGCTTGCCGCTGGCGGATCGGCTCGCAGGCTTGCCGTCGCGCGGCCCTTTGCCGCCGGTCGCGCCAGCGCCGGGCTTGGCGGGAGGACGCCCCTTCATGCCGCAACACTCCGCATCACGGTCAGGCCAACGGCCAGCGCCACGATCGCGCCGATCACCGACGCCAGCGCATAGCCGAGCGCCAGCGCCCCATCGCCGCGCTCGATCATCAACATCGTTTCCAGGCTGAACGCGGAAAAGGTGGTGAAGCCGCCCAGCACGCCGACGCCCAGCAGCAGGCGGATCGGTTCGCCCGACACGCCGCCGCCGCGCACCAGCCATCCAGCGAGCAGCCCCATGGCGAACCCGCCGATCAGATTGGCAGCAAAAGTACCCCAGGGCCAGGCCGCACCGGGGGCCATCTGCCCGGCGAAGCGCCCCAATTGATAGCGCAAGGCGGCGCCCACGGCGCCCCCGCCCATCACAAGAAACATATTGGTCATGCAAAGCGCCCTATAGCGAATCCGTCAAAGGGGAAAGCGCGCAATCAGGCGGTTGTGACGAGTCCTGCCACCGGCCGACGATGCACCGCTATGCAACTGACGACACTCAGCACCACCAGCAGGAACGCCGCGCTTTCCAGCCCGGTCGGCCAACGCGCTTCCCACGCAAAGCCGTAGAGCAGCGCAAAGGCGGTTTCAAACAGGATCATCTGCCCCACCATGGTCAGCGGCAACAGCCGGCTCGCCCGGTTCCACAGCGCATTGCCGAAGATTGAGGCCAGCAGTGCGACAGCGATCGAGACAGTTAAAAACTGCGTCCACGCGGCCGCGTCATGCCGCCCCAGGCCCAGCCACAACACGACCGGCAGGAACAGCAGCGCTTGACACCCGGTCGCCAGGCCGATCAGCAGGTTCCAGTCCTGCGCCGGCATATCGCCCTGCCGCCGCAGCCATTGATTATTGCCGATGGCGAAGGCCGTCCAGGATATCAGCGCCCCGACCGCACAGGCAAAGCCCAGCAGCCGCGTCGCGACCGGCCCCGGTCCAGGCATCACCACCGCCTGCCAGCCGATGCACAGCGCGCCCGCGACGCACAGCAGCAGAGAGGGCGCGAGCTGGCGTAGCGGCACCGCGCCGGCCTCCCGACTGCCGACGATCGTCACCGCCACCGGCAAGAAGCCGATCACCAGCGAGGTCATGGCGATGCCGCCCATCTGCACCGCGCTCGCTAGCAGCATATAGTAGAAGAGGTTGCCCGCCAGCGCGAGCCAGGCCAACGCCCACATTATGCGCGGCGTCATCCGCGCGGCCAGTATCCGCCAGCGCGGCGCGATCAGGATCATCGACAACGCGCCATAGGCCAGATAGCGGCCGACCGCCTGCTGCAACGGGGTGAAGCCGCGCACCACTTCGGGCGCTACGAACACCAGGCCCCACAGCGCCCCCGCGCCCACGCCGCACGCAATGCCCGCCAGCATCGTCCCGCCTGATCCCTTGGTCATCATCGTCAGTCTTTGCCGCCCTACTGTTTGTCCGTCCCGAATAATATCATCATAGGAGCGGGAAAAATGCTCTTGATCGGTCCTACAAATGCAACAATTACTCGCTTATGCCCGATCTTCGCTCACCCGACCCGTTCGACCGCGAGATCCTGCGAATCATCCAGCGGGACAACCGCACGCCCCAGCGCGCCATTGCGCAGGCGGTGAACCTGTCGACCGCGGCGGTGCAGCGCCGCATCGCCGCCATGGAAAAAGACGGGATCATTGCCCGCAACGCCGCGATCGTCGATCCCGACGCGGTGAGCCTGGACATCACCGCGATCGTGGAAGTCCATCTGACCGACGAACGCTCCGCCACGGTCGACCGCGCCAAGGCGCTGTTCCGCACCGATCCGGCGGTGCAGCAATGCTATTATGTGACGGGCGGATGCAGCTTCATCCTGCTGATCGTGTCGCCCGACATGCGCCATTACGATACGACCACCCGCCGCTTGCTATCGGACACGGATTGCATCGCCAGCTTCCGCAGCTTCCTGGCGCTCGACCGGGTGAAGGCGGGGATGGAGTTGGTGATCCCGTGAGGCGAGGCGAGTTTGGGTCGAAAGGGGACACTCCCCTCCCGCTCGCGGGAGGGGCAGCGAGACTTACGCGCGGAGCGCGTTAGTCGGAGCGGGGTGGGCTGTCGCGGCGTCGCGCCCATCCCCTAGCCCCCTCCCGCCAGCGGGATGGGGAACATGGCCGCTTCTGGTCGCAGCCCGACGATATAAATTTCCTCATTGCGAGCGTAGCGAAGCAATCACGACGCTTGGTTTATGCTCGCGCTTAAAGTGCTCACGGACAGCGACAACCACCTCACCGCCACCTACCCCACAACCCCATTGCCCTCCGCGCCAGCCGCATTACTCTCCCGGCCATGTCGAAACGGAAACTCAGGGCGTGGCAGGCGGCGGGGCTGATCGATGCCGATACCGCCAGCGCGATCGGCGCGTGGGAAGCCGCGCATAGCCGGCCGATCGGCGTCTGGGCGATCGTTGGCCTCGGCGCGCTGACGATCGGGCTAGGGCTGGTGTCGATCGTCGCCGCCAATTGGGACGCGATTCCCGGCACGGCGCGGCTGACGATCCATGCCGCGATGATGGCCGCGCTCGCCGCATGGATTGGCTGGCGGTTGCCCAGGGGCGACCTGAACCCACAAGTCAGCGACGCGCTGCTTTTCGTCGCGGCGGTGCTGGGCCTCACCTTTTTCGGCCATCTGGGGCAGGTCTATCAGACCAGTTCGCCGCTATGGCAGCCGCTTCGCGCCTGGCTGCTGCTCTTTTCGCCGCTGCTGCTGCTGTTCGGGCGCGGATGGCCGGTGGCGGGGCTTTGGATGGCGGGGCTAATCGGCACGCTATGGGCGCACGCTGACGACCACGGCCATCTTATGCGGGCATTCGGGCGGACCGATCCACCCTATCCATCGCTCTATTGGGGACTGATCGCCTGCCCGCCGATCCTGGTCGCCGGCGCAGCCGCCCTGATGCGCCGCAGGAGCGATCGGCCCGCTTTCTGGCGGCTGATCGAGCAGATGGCCGTCGCGACGATCTTCGCGGGCGTCAGCATCATCCTGCTGCTGCGCGGCTGGGACAGCGACAGCGCGGTCCTGCCCGGCAGCGCCACGATCCACAGCCTTGCCCTGCTCTGCGCCGCCGCGGCGATCGCTTATGCCCGGCGCACCGCGTCGGGCCGGGCGACCGCGGCGCTGCTGCTGGTCGCGGCCGTGCTGCATCTGGGCCAGGCACTCCTGCCCGACCTGCACGGCACCGCCCGCGCCTGGATCGCCAGCCTGTTCTTCCTTGCGCTTTGGGGCGCGGTTGCCGCCGCGGCGATCCATGCCCATTGGCGGCGCATCTTCCAGACCGCCGTCGCGCTGGTCGCGCTGCGTATCATCATTCTTAGCTTCGAACTGAATGACGATTTGCTGGGCAGCGGCGTGGGGCTGATCCTGTCGGGCCTGTTCGCGATGGCCGTCGCCTGGGCCACGATCCGCCTTTCCCGCCGCTACGCCCCACGCCGCTACAATTCCGCGCGCGGAGAGGGTACATGACGCCAACCCGCCACCGCCTGTTCCTCGCCGCCGCCCTGCTGCTACCGCTCGCGGCGCTGGCCGCAAGCTGGGCTATGATCCACCGGCAGGCGCAGCAAGGAGAGGACTGGCTGATCCCGATCGAGGGCTATGACCCGCGCGACCTGCTGCGCGGCCATTATGTGCAATATCGCTACGCCTGGCCCACCGCGCCGTTACGGCAGGGGGAGAGCCGGGTCGATCCCGCTTATGCCAGCGCCCTGTGCGTAACCGGTGCCGCGCCCAACCTCCAAATGGTCCGCCCCGCCGCGCAGGTGCAGGATGAAGCAAAAGATTGCGCCATCATCCTTCGCGCGACATTGGGCGCGCGACAGGCAGTCCGGGGGCTGGAAAGCGGCATCTTCTACGCCTCGCAGGCGCAGGCGCTCGCCCTGTCCGCCAAGCTGGCCGACCCACGCCTGCAAGGACTGGTCCGCGTCCGGGTCCGCGCCGACGGCGTTATGCGCCCGGTTGCGCTGGACTTCCGTCCCCGTCCGAAACCGCAGGCTGGACCCTAAAGCTCGATCCCGATCAGCGTCCCGCTGCCGATCCGGTCGACATGGCGCTTGCCGTCAATCTCCAGCCAGTCGGGTGTCACCTCCAGCCGGCGGCCGTTGATCGTCGTGCGCAGATGCTCCACCGCGATCCGGTTGCGCGCAACGATGCGTAGTACCGCCAGGCCATCGCCCCGCGCCGCCATCATGCTGTAGCGGTCGCCGCGCAGCAGGAAATGCCAGCTGCCATCGGTCGGCTTCCATTCATTGCCGTCGATGATCTGCGTCGCCACGCCGTCGGGCGAGCCCAACCGCACGCTGATCCGCGTCGCGCCATTGGTCCGGCGCGGCGGCGCGAACATCAGGATCGGCTCGCCCTCCAGCGTGATCGGGATCGGCGTGTCGCGCAGCAGCCGCGATCCGCCCACGATCAGCTGTGGCAGTTCGGCCGAAAAGGGCAGCCGGTCGCGCGCGAAATGCCGCTGGCGCACCACCGGATTGGCATGGAAGCTGTGCACCTGCGTCGCGGTCAACCGCCCCTCCTCCACCAGCCCGTGGCAGGTCGGGCACAGCAACGTCGCCCCCGGCCCGTCCGGCAGCCCCAGATAGCGATAGATGGTGACGCCGCAGCGCACGCAGGCAAAGCCGCAGGCGTGGCGGATTTCGGCCCGCTGCTCGGCCGTCAAATCCGGCAACGATGGCATCACGCGCAAGCCAACCATGGACGACGACCCCTTATCCCGCCGTTCACCCTTTTGTGAACGGACGTTCCTGCCATGGCGTCCTCTTGCGAATTAAGGCTCTTACGGCCTCTCTTTAGTTACCCTATCGTTGAAATATATCGGCTCAAGTCAAGGGGCTGGACGAAATAGTCTATCGTTGCGGCAGCAGATCGACGTTGCGCGCCGCGGCGATCGCACGGATGCGGTCGGGCCGCGGCATGTTCTTGATCGCTATTTCGGCGATGTCCCCGGCGCTGAACAGCTCGACATGGCCGACGCCGAAGATACGCTGGCCCAGGCTCTGGGTGATGCGCACCGACCGGATGGAGGACAAAGCGATCTCCGTCCGCTGCTTGGCCAGCAGCCCACGCTCCAACAGCACGTCCCGCTCGCTCAGTGCCAGCCGTTCGCCCTTGTGCAGCACCCACCAGATCGCAATCGCGACGATGCCGACCACCGACACCAGCAGCAGCAGGAACAGAAAAGGATGCGCCCGAAACATGGCGGGATGCTCGTCATACAACCAGGTATCGCTCACGCCGCCTCCGTCGCTACAGGCGACCGACTTGACCACGGCCCGGCCAATCCGTCAACCGGCCAGTCCGCCATCGCACCCAAAGCACGGGTCCAGCTGGTGCGCCGGTTGATCGCAAACCGGCCAGCGCAATGTCGCTGTTCTGCATGGCATTATTTCCAGCTTTACCCCGCGCGCACCCTGACCGCCGTCAACACTTCTCCCGCCAGCCGCGCATAATCGGCGCAGGCGCGCTGCATTGCGGCCTCCGCACCCTCGCCTCGCAGGCGTCCGAAACAATGGCGGTTCTGCGCCGCACGCATGGCGCGCAGCCGCGCGCGCGCTTCGACCGCCAGCCCCAGTTGCGGCCCGGTCCGCCGCCACGCTTCGGCCGCGCTATAGATACGGCGGCCCGGATGGACGCCGGGGTCGCCCCCCGCCGCCGCGCCCAGCCGGTGCACCCGGCCCGCTTCCACGATCAGGTCGGTCAGGAACAGGTCCAGTTCGCGCAGGCCGTTGCCGATCAGCTTGGCGGGCATGGCGTTGCGCCGTCGCCCCGCCGCGTCCGGGCACAGGCTCAGCGACATGCCATTGGCCAGAAACGCCGCCGCCCGCTCTATCCGTGCGACCTGCCCCGCAAGCTCTGCGTAGCGGTCGCTCATCGGATCAGCTTTCGTCGCCCATGCGCAGCGCGGCGATGAAGGCTTCCTGCGGAATCTGGACTGAGCCATATTCGCGCATCCGCTTCTTGCCTTCCTTCTGCTTGTCGAGCAGCTTCTTCTTGCGGCTGATGTCGCCGCCATAGCATTTGGCGGTCACATCCTTGCGCATCGCCGCGATCGTCTCGCGCGCGATCACCTTGCCGCCGATCGCCGCCTGGATCGGAATCTTGAACAGGTGGCGGGGGATCAGGTCCTTCAACCGCTCGCACATGCCGCGGCCGCGCGATTCCGCGGTGCCGCGATGGACGATCATGCTCAGCGCATCGACGGGTTCGGAATTGACCATGATGCTCATCTTGACCAGGTCGCCCTCGCGATAGCCGATCTGGTGGTAATCGAAGCTGGCGTAGCCGCGGCTGATCGACTTCAGGCGATCGTAAAAGTCAAACACGACTTCGTTGAGCGGCAGTTCATAGGTCACTTGCGCGCGGCCGCCGACATAGGTCAGGTTCTTCTGGATGCCGCGACGGTCCTGGCAAAGTTTCAGGATGGAGCCGAGATATTCGTCCGGGCAATAGATGATCGCCTCGATCCATGGTTCCTCGATCTCGGCGATCTTGGTCGGGTCGGGCATGTCGGCGGGATTGTGCAGTTCGATCTCGCCCGCGCCATAGGTCAACTGGATCTTATAGACCACCGACGGCGCGGTTGTGATGAGGTCGAGGTCATATTCGCGCGTCAGCCGCTCCTGGATGATCTCCAGATGGAGGAGGCCCAGGAACCCGCAGCGGAAGCCGAAGCCCAGCGCCGCGCTGCTCTCCATTTCGAAGGAGAAGCTGGCATCGTTCAGGCGCAGCTTGCTGATCGAATCGCGCAGCTTGTCGAAGTCGTTGGCATCGACCGGGAAAAGACCGCAGAACACCACCGGCTGCACTTCCTTGAAGCCCGGCAGCGGCTTGGTCGCGCCATTCTTGACCGTGGTGATCGTGTCGCCGACGCGGGTCTGCGCGATTTCCTTGATCTGCGCGGTGATAAAGCCGATTTCGCCGGCCGCCAGTTCGGGCAGTTGCTCGATCTTGGGCCGCATACAGCCGACGCGGTCGATCAGATGTTCGGTGCCGCCGATCATGAACTTGATCGCCTGGCCTTTCTTTATCACCCCATTGACCACGCGCACCAGGATGACGACGCCGAGATAGGGGTCGTACCAGCTATCGACCAGCATGGCCTCCAGCGGGGCGTTGCGGTCACCCTTGGGCGGGGGGATTTTCTTGACGATGGCTTCGAGGATTTCGTCGATGCCGATGCCCGACTTGGCGCTGGCCAGCACCGCTTCGGACGCGTCGAGACCGATCACATCCTCGATTTCCTTTCGCACCTTTTCCGGTTCCGCGGCGGGCAGGTCGATCTTGTTGAGCACCGGCACGATCTCATGATCATGCTCGATCGACTGGTAGACGTTGGCCAATGTCTGCGCTTCCACGCCCTGCGCCGCGTCCACGACCAGCAGAGCGCCCTCGCACGCGGCCAGCGAGCGTGACACTTCATAGGCGAAGTCGACATGGCCCGGCGTGTCCATCAGGTTCAGCTCATAGGTCAGTCCGTCCTTGGCGACATAGTCGAGCCGGACGGTCTGCGCCTTGATGGTAATCCCGCGCTCCTTTTCGATGTCCATATTATCAAGGACTTGCGCACTCATCTCACGATCGGTCAGGCCGCCGGTGCGCTGGATCAGGCGGTCGGCCAACGTCGACTTGCCATGGTCGATATGGGCGATGATGGAAAAATTGCGAATAAGGCTGAGATCGGTCATCGCGCGCCGATAGCAGGCCTTGCGCACGCTGTCAGCAGGGTCGCGCATGTCGATGACAAGCGCCGTCATCTGACGCCGCCTTCGCTTGGAACCGGCACGCCCCTGTGATAGGCTGTTGCCAAAATAAACGGGGCCGCACGACATTATCTCAGTCTAGAAACGGGGTTCTTGAAATGCGTGGATTGAAGATGCTGGCCGCCGCGTCAGTTTGCCTTGCCGTAACGACGCTGCCGGCGGGGGCTGCGGACAAAGGCTCCTCCGGGCGTCAGGCCCAGACCAAGAAGCAGATGGAAATTCCCCGCTGCACCAAGCGGTTGGGCACGGTCGCGATCGTCGAACCGGACAATCAATGGTGGCGTGAACTGAATCTGGGCAGCCCGGAAGCGATCATCAAATTGTTTGTCCAGCAATCGGGCTGCTTTGGCCTGGTCAATCGCGGCCGCTCCATGGCGAGCCGCAATCTGGAACGCGCCATGGCGGATTCGGGCGAATTGCAGGCCGGATCGAACCTGGGCAAGGGCCAGGTCAAGGCGGCGGATTATTTCATCCAGCCCGATATCGTGACCACCAACAAGAATAGCGGCGGCAACGCCATTGGCGGGATGTTGGGCGGGATGCTGGGTGGCCGCATCGGCGGCGCGCTGCTCGGCGGCATCTCGATCAAGAAGAGCGAGGCCAATGTCATGCTCTCCGTCGTCAATGCCCGCACGACCGAGGAAGAGGTGATGGCCGAGGGCTATTTCCGTAAGTCGGACCTCAGCTTCGGCGGGGGCGGCGGCCTCGGCTGGATGGGTGGTCTGGCTGCCGTCGGCGGCGGCGGTTATCAGAATACCGATATCGGTCAGGTGATCGTGCTGGCCTATCTGGACGCCTATACCAAGATGGTGACGCAGATGGGCGGCCTGCCCGAAAATGCGGCCGCCGCGGCGCCCGTCGCGCAATAAGACGATGTAGTTGTGGTAGAGGGCGCGGCCGGCGACGGCGGCGCCCTTTTCAGTCAGCCCTGGGTGGTGGCCGCGTTGGCGGTCGCCAATCGGACGTCGCGGCGACGCTTCCACCAGGCGATGATGGCTTCGCCTGCGGGCCGCTCCACTACCCGGTTGATGGCCGTGCCCAGCGTCAGCGCCACGGTGAAGGCGGCGGCGAAGCCCAGCCACGGACTATAGCCGGCCTTGGCGAATTCCAGCATGACGACGAAGCCGACATGCTGATGGATCAGGTAGAAGCTGTAGCTGATCCCCCCCAGCCAGATAAGCGGGCGCAGGCTGAGAAAGCGCAAATGTCCATGAATGAGCGCAAGGAAGGCCGCCATCAGGATGCAGCCCACGATGGTCACGTCCCATGTCTCCATGGTCGCGATCGACAGCAGCGCAAGCGCCGCATAAGGGGCTTGCTGCGCCATGGTCCGCTGCCCCGACCATAGCCGATAGGCCAGCATCCCGATTACGAAGAAGGGCGTATAGCGCAGCACCAGCAGCATGATGATCCGTTCGGGCATGTCCGGCCACAGCCAGAACAGCCAGCGCGCCGCGAGCCAGAGCGCCAGCACCGGCTCCAGCCGCCGGACACCGACAAACTTCCAGATCGCGATCATGCAGACGTAAAAAGCAATTTCGACCGTCAGCGTCCAATAGGCGCCGTCCACCTCCGGCATGAAGGCGAAGCCCTGAAGCATGGTGAAATTGGCGAAGATCGCGACCGGCCCGACCAGCAATTGCGTCGCGTGCGCCAGATATTCAATACCTAGCGTCAGCAGCATCGCCACCAGATAAGCGGGATAAAGACGGGCGAAGCGATTGACGATGAAGTCGGCGACGGTGCGGATATGATCGAGCGTGAAGAAGATCGCGAAGCCGGAAATGGTGAAGAACAGCAGGACGCGATAATTGCCGCCGGGAAAACTGAACGGCACATGTGAGGCTTGCGGGAACAGTTCGTGGAAGCGGGTCGAATAATGGAAGATCAGCACGCATAGCGCGCCGACGCCGCGCAAAGCGTCCAATTCCGTCAAGCGGCCACGAGCACGCAGCGATCCGTCCATGCGCCCCTATAGCAACAACAGAGCAATGAATCCGTTAAGATCGTGGTTAATGGCGGCTATGGCCGCGCTTTTCTTTGCTGCATTTTTTCTGGCGGGGCGAGAACGATCGTTCTCGCGCCGCCTTAAAGCAGAATGGGCCGGCGCGGCCATCGCCACGCCAGCCCATTCCAATGATCCGATCATGCCCATGTCTGCCTACCCCTCCGCCGAAGGGAGGAGATTAGTTCAGGCCGACTCGCCGTCCAATATGATCGCGATCGCCGCGCTCACCTCGCCCATGTCGGCCATGCCGTCCACCCGCGACACGATAGCGCGCGCTTCGTAGATCGGCAGGATCGGCGCGGTCTTGGCCCGATATTCGGCCATGCGGGTGCGCACGGTGTCCTCATTATCGTCCGGCCGGCGCTTGAACTCGTGACCGCCGCATTTGTCGCACGTATCTTCGACCTTGGGTTTGTGGAACAGGTCATGATAGCCCGCACCACAGGTGCCGCAGGTGAAGCGGCCGGTGATGCGTTCGACCAGCGCGTCCTCGTCCACTTCCAGCTCGATCACATGGTCCAGCGTGCGGCTGCGGTCCGACAATATGGTGTCGAGCGAATGGGCCTGCGCTTCCGTCCGGGGATAACCGTCGAAAATGACGCCTGTCTCCGGGGCTAGCGCGTCGAGTGCCTCGCCGATGATACCGGACACGACTTCATCAGGAACAAGAGCGCCCGATTCCATCAGCGCCTTGGCCTGAAGCCCGACCGGCGTCCCCGCCTTCACCGCGGCGCGCAGCATGTCGCCCGTGGACAGCTGCACCATGCCGCGTTGCTCGACCAGTCGGCTCGCCTGCGTTCCCTTACCCGCGCCGGGCGGCCCAAGCAGAATGATGTTCATTGCGCGCATACTCCCCTGTTGTGCGCCCTTGTGTCTCGTCGCTTAGCGCAGACGACCCTTGAGCTTCGCCTTCTTGATCAGGTCGCCATATTGGTGAGCGAGCAGATGGCTCTGGATCTGGGTCACGGTATCCACCGTAACATTGACGACGATCAACAGGCTAGTCCCACCAAGGTAGAAGGGAATGCCCGCCCGTGCGATGGCGAATTCCGGCACCAGGCAAATGAAGGCCAGATAGGCCGCGCCGATCACCGTGATGCGCGTCAGCACATAATCGAGATAATGTTCGGTATTCTTGCCCGGACGAATGCCCGGAATGAAGCCGCCATTGCGCTTCAGATTATCGGCCGTCTCTTCCGGGTTGAACACCACGGCGGTGTAGAAGAAGCAGAAGAAGACGATGCCCAGGCCATAAAGGCCCATATAGACCGGGCTGCCATGCGACAGATATTGGTTCAGCGTCAGGACGAAATCGCCCCATTTGCTTTCCCCGGCAACCGTCTGACCCGCAAACTGAGAGATGGTCAACGGCATCAGCAGCAGCGAGGACGCGAAGATCGGCGGGATGACGCCGGCAGTGTTGACTTTCAGCGGCAAATGGCTGCGATCGGCCTGCATCAGGCCCTGGCGCGTCTGGCGCTTGGGATATTGGATGAGCACCCGGCGTTGCGCGCGCTCCATGAAGCAGATCAGCAGGATCAGGCCGACGGCCATGACCAGGACGAACATGATGAGCAGGCCGGAGATCGACCCTTCGCTGCCCGACTTGAACAGATTGCTTAGCGTCACCGGCAGCTGGGCGACGATGCCGGCCATGATGATGAGCGACACGCCATTGCCGATCCCGCGCGAGGTGATCTGCTCACCCAGCCACATCAGGAACATGGTGCCGCCGATCAACGATACGACCGCGGTCAGGCGGAACAACACGCCGGGCTCGATCACGGCCGCCACGCCCGACTGGGCGCCGAAACTTTCAAGGCCAACCGCGATGAAATAGCCCTGCACCGCGGTCAGGCCGACCGTGCCGTAGCGCGTCCACTGGTTCAGTTTCTTACGCCCGCTTTCGCCTTCCTTCTTGATCGCCGCGAGTTGCGGCGAGAGGCTGGCGCCCAGCTGTACCACGATCGACGCGGTGATGTAGGGCATCACGCCCAGCGCGATCAGGCTCATGCGCGACAGAGACCCACCCGAAAAGGTGTTGAAGATGTCGAGGATGCCGCCATTTGTCTGGCTATACAGCTGCGACAGGGCGGTCGGATCGACGCCGGGCAGCGGCACGAAACTGAGGAAACGGAACACGATCAAGGCGCCCAGCGTGAACCACAGGCGCTTCTTGAGGTCGGTCGCCTGGCTGAACTTTGCGAGGCTGAGATTGGATGCGAGCTGGTCGGCTCTCGATGCCATGGTGGCTGCCCTTCAAATCACTCTTGCCGGGGCATCAAGCCCCGGAGCGGAATCGCTCATCCCTTAGCGGGACGGGTTCAGCGTGTCGAACGGGGAGTTGCCGCCAGTGCGACAAATGGATTCCCCCCGATACGCATGACCCCGCCAACCCATATCGGGCAGCGGGGCCGTTGTTGCAAGTCCGGGCTTGCAGTCTGCGAGGCAGATCAGGCCTTACGAGCGGCCTTCTTGGCGGCCAGGGTCGTGCCCTTCTTGGCCTTCGCCTTGTCGGCAGCGGCGACGACTTCGATCACGTCCACCTTGCCACCAGTCTTTTCAACCGCTTCGATCGCGCTCTTCGACGCGCCCGCGACCAGGAAGCTGACCTTGGCGGTCAGTTCGCCCTTGGCCAGCAGACGGACGCCGTCCTTGCCACCGCGGGTCAGGTTGGCGGCGTTCAGCGCAGCCTGGTCGATGGTCGCAGCGGCGTCCAGCTTGCCGGCGTCGATCGCCTTCTGCACAGCGCCGAGGTTCACGATCGCATAGTCGTTCGCGAAGATGTTGTTGAAGCCACGCTTCGGGATGCGCATGTGGAGCGGCATCTGGCCACCCTCGAAGCCGTTGATGGCGACGCCCGAACGCGCCTTGGCGCCCTTCTGGCCGCGACCGGCGGTCTTGCCCTTGCCGGAGCCGATGCCGCGTCCAACGCGCATACGGCCTTTGCGGGCACCATCATTGTCGCGGATGTCGTTCAGTTTGAAAGTCATATCTTGCACTCGCTTTCGCTTGGTTCGCGCGGGGCATGATTGTCCGTGGACAATCATGCCGATGCCCCAGCGGAGGCTGGGGCCGGGTTGATCTGGACGCGCCCTTGCGGATGCAGCCAGCCAGTGAGAACCGGGGGTTTCCTTTTGCAAGGACGCGCCATCCGGCATGAGATCCCAGCCTGTGCTGGGATTTTCGGAAGCGCGCGTCTAACGCGCCTCTGAAAAAAACGAAAGAGGGGTCGTCCCCTCCTTCGCCTCTTTTCATCGAGTCGGAAGGCTCAGCCTTCGACCACCGCCACCATGTGCGGCAGCTTCTTGATCGCACCGCGGACTTCCGCCGTGTCCTCAAGTTCCACCACGCGGTGCATCTTGCCAAGGCCCAGGCCGATCAGAATCTTCTTCTGGTCGGCGGGACGGCGGATCGGCGAACCGATCTGCTTGATCTTGATCTTCGCCATATCAGTTACTCCGCAATCGCTTCGGCATCAGCCTGCGCGACATCAGCGGACGCACCACCACGACGCAGAAGGTCAGCGACCTTCTTGCCGCGACGCTGCGCCACCGACTTGGGGCTGGTCTGTTCGACCAGCGCCGCGAAGGTCGCACGGATCATGTTATAGGGGTTCGACGTGCCATTCGACTTGGTCACGACGTCAGCGACGCCGAGGCTTTCGAACACGGCGCGCATCGGACCGCCGGCGATGATGCCCGTACCGGCCGGGGCCGAACGCACGGTCACCTTGCCCGCACCGAAATGGCCCAGGCCATCATGATGCAGCGTGCGGCCTTCCTTCAGCGGTACGCGGACCATCGCCTTCTTGGCAGCAGCCGTCGCCTTGCTGATGGCTTCGGGCACTTCGCGCGCCTTGCCATGGCCAAAGCCTGCGCGGCCCTTGCCATCGCCCACGACGACCAGCGCAGCAAAACCGAAGCGCTTACCGCCCTTGACGGTCTTGGAGACGCGGTTGATGTGAACCAGCTTCTCGATCAGTTCTTCGCCCTGATCCTCGTCGCGGTTGCCGCCCCGACGATCATCGCGACGGCCACCACGGCCGCCTCCACGATCGTTGCGGTTGCCACCGCCGCCGCCGCGGTTGCCACGGCCACGGCCGGGACCACGACCTTCGGTCGGTGCAGTCGCTTCGGCGCCCTCAACGGGTGCGACGACTTCATTGGTGTTTTCGTCAGCCATGATCAGAACTCCAGCCCGGCTTCACGGGCCGCATCGGCCAGCGCCTTGACGCGGCCATGGAACAGGAAGCCACCACGGTCGAACACGACGCGGGTGACGCCGGCAGCGGTCGCCGCAGCGGCGACGCGCTTGCCGACTTCGGCAGCGGCTTCAGCACTGGCGCCAGTCTTGCCCAGAGCCTTGGAACCGACATCCTTGTCCAAGGTCGACGCGGCGGCCAGGGTCTTGCCCTGCGCATCGTCGATGACCTGGGCGTAGATGTGACGGCCCGAACGGTGGACGCTCAGACGGGGCTTGTGGCCCGAAACAGCCTTGAGCGCGGTGCGGACGCGGCGACGACGCCGCGCGAAGAGGGAGAGCTTTGCCATCTTACTTCTTCTTCCCTTCCTTGCGGAAGATGAACTCGCCGGCGTATTTGATGCCCTTGCCCTTATAGGGTTCGGGCTTACGCCAGCGACGGATCTCGGCCGCTACCTGACCGACCTTCTGCTTGTCGATGCCGCTGATCTCGACCGTGGTGTTATCCGGGGTCTTGATCTCGATCCCTTCCGGGATCGCGTAATCGACATCATGCGAATAGCCCAGCTGCAGCTTCAGGTTCTTGCCCTGCGAGTTAGCGCGATAGCCGACACCGGTGATGAGCAGCTTCTTCGAGAAGCCCTCGGTCACGCCGGTGATCAGGTTCTGCACCAACGTCCGCTGCATGCCCCAGAAAGCGCGCGCCGCCTTGGTCTTGTTGGCTGGCTGCACGGAGATGCCGTCATTTTCCAGCGTATAGCTGATCTCGTCGCGCATCTGGAGCGCCAGGGTGCCCTTGGGGCCCTTGACCGACAGCTGCCCGCCTTCGATGGTCGCGGTCACCCCTGCGGGGATCGCAACCGGCTTTTTACCGATGCGGCTCATTAGAACACCTCCGCCAGCACTTCGCCGCCGACATTCTGTTCGCGCGCTTCGGCGTCGGACAGAACGCCGCGAGGCGTCGAGACAATGGTGATGCCCAGGCCGTTGCGCACGATCGGCAGTTCCTTGGAACCCGAATAGACGCGACGGCCAGGCTTGGACACGCGGGCGACATGCTTGATCGCCGGCTGGCCTTCGAAATATTTCAGCTCGATGCGCAGGCCAGGATGGCTGCCAAGGGCTTCTTCGGAATAGCCACGGATGTAGCCTTCACGCTGAAGCACGTCGAGAACGCGAGCGCGCAGCTTGGACGCGGGGGACATAACGCTGTCCTTCTTCGCCTGCTGCCCGTTGCGGATGCGGGTGAGCATATCACCCAAGGGATCGGTCAATGCCATGAGATGATATCCTTACCAGCTCGACTTGGTGACGCCGGGGATCAGGCCCTTATTGGCCAGATCGCGCAGCTGAATACGGCAGAGCCGGAACTTGCGGTAATAGGCACGCGGACGGCCGGTCATCTCGCAGCGGTTCCGAACACGCGTCGGGTTACCGTTGCGGGGAATTTCCGCCATCTTCAGACGCGCGATCAGACGATCGCTGTCGTCGGCCGCGTTATCATTCGCGATCGCCTTGAGCTTTGCATAACGGCCGGCATATTTCTTGACCAGCTTCTTGCGGCGCTCATTCTTGTTGATCGAACTCAGTTTCGCCATGACTTAAGTTCTCTTCCTTAGCTTTAGCGTTGGGAGAGAAGCGGGGCCTATATCAGGCCGCCTGCTTCTCTTCTTCCTGCGGGAAGGGGAAGCCGAAGAGGCGCAGCAGTTCGCGCGCTTCGTCGTCCGTCTTCGCGGTGGTGGTCACGATGATGTCCATGCCGCGCACCTTGTCGACACGGTCATAGCTGATCTCTGGGAAGATGATCTGCTCCTTGATGCCGAAGGCATAGTTGCCACGGCCGTCGAAGCTCTTCGGATTGAGACCACGAAAATCGCGGACGCGGGGCAGAGCGATGTTGATGACGCGGTCCAGGAATTCATACATGCGCTCGCGGCGCAGCGTGACCTTCGCGCCGATCGGCATGCCTTCACGCAGCTTGAACTGCGCGATCGACTTCTTCGCCTTGGTGATAACCGGCTTCTGGCCGGCGATCAGTTCCATTTCCTCGGCGGCCTGCGTGACCTTCTTCTTGTCCTGGGTCGCTTCGCCCACGCCCATGTTGAGCGTGATCTTGTCGATCTTGGGGACTTCCATGACGTTCTTGTAACCGAATTTCTCGGTCATCGCCTTGGCGATTTCAGCGTCATACAGCGCCTTGGAGCGCGGGATATACTTGTCGCTCATTACAGCACCTCACCGGACTTGACGGCGACACGGACCTTCTTGCCGTCGCGGTCCTCGAAACGGACGCGGGTCGGCTTGCCATCCTTGTCGGCGACAGCGACGTTAGAAATGTGCAGCGGCGCAGGCTTGCGCTCAATGCCGCCCTGCGGGTTCGCCTGGTCGGGCTTGCGATGCTTGGCATGCACGTTGATGCCTTCCACCAGGACCTTATCGTCCTTGGGCATCACCGCCAGGACAGCGCCGGTACGGCCCTTGTCCTTGCCAGCAAGGACAACGATCTTGTCGCCCTTCTTGATCTTAGCAGCGCTCATTACAGCACCTCGGGAGCAAGGCTGATGATCTTCATGTGCTTCTTGGCGCGCAGTTCGCGAACGACCGGGCCAAAGATACGGGTGCCGATCGGCTCCTCGTTCTTGTTGATCAGCACAGCGGCGTTGCCGTCGAAGCGGATGACCGAACCGTCTGCACGGCGGATATCCTTGGCGGTACGCACGATGACGGCGCGATGCACGTCACCCTTCTTCACCTTGCCACGCGGCGCAGCTTCCTTGATCGAGACGACGATGATGTCGCCCACGCCAGCGAAGCGACGCTTCGAGCCGCCCAGCACCTTGATGCACTGGACGCGCTTGGCGCCGCTGTTGTCAGCGACGTCAAGATTGGATTGCATCTGGATCATAGATCCGGTTCCTTCTCATTTGGCCTACCGGGTCAATTCCCGGCGGTTCCGAATTTCGTGCCTAGAGCCCGGTGACTCTACGCGAAGCGCGGGCCTGTAACCCTTTCCGAAGGAAAAGGCCAGCCCCGCGTCGCATTTAGAGTCAAAAGCTCAGCGAGCCGTCCCTCAGGACGCCGTTTCCGGCGACTTGTGGGTGTCCACGCGCTCGATGACCTTCCAGGTCTTGAGCTTGGAAATCGGGGCGGTCTCTTCGATTCGGACCGTCTCGCCTTCCTTGTAGACATTGCCCTCGTCATGGGCGTGATACTTTTTCGAACGGCGGATGATCTTGCCGTAGAGCGCATGCTTTACCTTGCGCTCCACGCGAACGACCACCGTCTTGTCGGTCTTGTCGGAAACCACAGTTCCCGTCAGCACGCGCTTGGGCATCGTGTGGTTCCTTTACTTGGCAGCGGAGCTGTTACGCTCCGTCTGCAGGGTCTTGATCTGCGCGATCGACCGACGGACTTCCTTGACGCGGCTGGGCTTTTCCAGCTGGTTGGTGGCCGCCTGGAAACGCAGATTGAACTGCTCGCGCTTCAGGTTGTTCAGTTCGGTCGACAGTTCGTCGTCCGTCTTGGTCTTCAGGTCTGCAACATTCGCCATGTGCTTAACCCTCCAGATGCGAGGTGTCGCCGAGGCGGGCGACGACCTTGGTCTTGATGGGCAGCTTCATCGCGGCGCGCGAGAAGGCCTCTGCTGCGAGCGGACCGGGCACGCCGTCCAGTTCGAACAGGATGCGACCCGGCTTCACGCGGGCGGCCCAATATTCGACCGAACCCTTGCCCTTGCCCTGACGGACTTCGGCAGGCTTCTTCGACACCGGCACGTCGGGGAAGATGCGGATCCACAACCGGCCCTGACGGCGGATGTGACGGGTGATCGCGCGGCGAGCCGCCTCGATCTGGCGCGCGGTGACGCGCTCTGGTTCCATGGCCTTGAGGCCATAGGAACCGAAGTTCAGAGCCGAGCCACCCTTGGCATCGCCCTTGATCCGACCCTTGAAGGTCTTGCGGAACTTCATTTTCTTCGGTTGCAGCATGACGCTATTACCTTCTTATCTTCAACGCGCCGGGCGCACGCCGGAGGTTTGAGCCTCCAGCATCAGCCGGTCGGTCGCGAACGGATCATGGCCGAGAATCTCGCCCTTGAAGATCCAGACCTTGATGCCGCAAACGCCATAGGCGGTGTGCGCCGTGGCTTCGGCATAGTCGACGTTCGCACGCAGCGTGTGCAACGGCACGCGGCCTTCGCGATACCATTCGACGCGCGCGATCTCTGCGCCGCCCAGACGGCCGCCGCAGGTGATCTTGATGCCTTCGGCACCCAGACGCAGCGCCGACTGCACCGCACGCTTCATGGCGCGACGGAAAGCCACGCGGCGTTCCAGCTGATCGGCGATTCCCTGTGCAACGAGCTTGGAATCGACTTCCGGCTTGCGGATCTCGACGATGTTCAGCGACACGTCGGACGAGGTCAGCGCGCCCAGCTTCTTGCGAAGCTTTTCGATGTCCGCACCCTTCTTGCCGATTATGACGCCCGGACGGGCGGCATAGATCGATACGCGGCACAGCTTGGCCGGACGCTCGATCACGACCTTGGAGATCGCGGCCTGCGGCAGCGTCTTGAAGATGAACTGGCGGATCTTGAGATCCTCCAGCAGAAGGCGACCATAGTCGGCGCCTTCGGCGAACCAGCGGCTGTCCCAGGTACGGTTGATCTGGAGACGAAGACCGATCGGATTGCTCTTGTGACCCATGTGCTTACGCCTCCGCTTCTTCGCCAGCTTCACGCACGACGATGCGCACGCGGCTGTAGGGCTTGAGGATACGGGTCGACTTGCCGCGGCCGCGAGCATGGAAGCGCTTCAGCGTAAACGCCTTGCCTACCGATGCTTCCGCGACGACGAGAGAATCGACGTCGAGATTATGGTTGTTTTCCGCGTTGGCGATGGCCGAAGCCAGAACCTTGCGCACGTCGACGGCCATCGCCTTCTTGGAGAAGGCGAGGATGTTCAGCGCGTCCTCGACCTTGCGGCCGCGGATCAGCGTGGCCACTAGGTTCAGCTTTTGGGCCGAACCACGGATCTGCGTGCCAACGGCCAGCGCCTCATTGTCGGCGACGCGACGGGGAGCTTTTTCCTTGCTCATCAGCGCTTGCCCTTCTTGTCGGCGGCGTGGCCGGGGAAGAAGCGGGTCGGGGCGAATTCGCCCAACTTATGACCCACCATATCCTCGTTCACGGAGACCGGAACATGCTTGCGGCCATTATAGACGTTGAACGTCAGGCCAACGAACTGGGGCAGGATAGTGGAACGACGCGACCAGGTCTTGATCGGGGCGCGGCCACCGGCGTCCTGCGCCGTTTCTGCCTTCTTTAGAAGGCTGAGGTCCACGAAAGGACCTTTCCAGACGGAACGAGCCATCGCGGATTACCTCTTCTTCTTGGCGTGACGCGACCGGATGATCATCTTGTCGGTCGACTTGTTGTGACGGGTGCGCGCACCCTTGGTCGGCTTGCCCCACGGGGTAACCGGATGACGGCCGCCCGAGGTCCGGCCTTCACCACCACCATGCGGGTGATCGACCGGGTTCTTGGCGACACCGCGCGTCAGCGGGCGGATGCCGTTCCAACGGTTGCGGCCTGCCTTGGCGAGGTTTGTGTTGCCATTGTCCGGGTTGCTGACGGCGCCGATGGTGCCCATGCAGTCCGAACGAATGTAACGCTGTTCACCAGACGACAGACGCACCATCACCATGCCGCGATCGCGACCGACGAGCTGCGCGTAAGTGCCCGCCGAACGGCAGAGCTGACCGCCCTTGCCTGGCTTCATCTCGATGTTGTGGATGATCGTGCCGACCGGCATCTGACCCAGTTCCATCGCATTGCCCGGCTTCACGTCGGTCTTCTTGGCCGCGATGACCTTGTCACCGGGGGCAAGACGCTGCGGTGCCAGAATATAATTCTGGGTGCCATCGGGATAGTTGACCAGCGCGATGAACGCGGTGCGGTTGGGGTCATATTCCAGACGCTCGACCGTACCTTCGACATCCCACAAGCGACGCTTGAAGTCGATGATGCGATAGCGCTGCTTGTGACCGCCACCGATCCCGCGCGAGGTCACATGACCCTTGTTGTTGCGGCCACCAGTCTTGCGCTTGCCTTCGGTCAGCGCCTTAACGGGCTTGCCCTTGTGCAGGCTGGACTTGTCGACCAGAATCAGGCCGCGGCGCGCCGGGCTCGTCGGGTTATAATGCTTCAGAGCCATCTCAGCGGACTCCCTCGGTGATATCGATCGACTGGCCTTCGGCCAGGCGGACGATCGCCTTCTTCACGTCCGAACGCTTGTAGGGCTTGCCCTTCCAGCGCTTCGTCTTGCCCTTCGTGACCAGCGTGTTGACGCTCTTGACGTCCACACCCCAGATCGCTTCGACAGCGGCCTTGATCTCAGGCTTGGAGGCAGTGCCCGCCACCTTGAAGACCACGGCGTTGTTTTCGCTGAGAAGGGTCGATTTCTCGGTGATGTGCGGGGCGACAACGACGTCATAATGACGGTTGTCGACGGTCCCGGCTTGCTTTTTAGCCATTGAAACGGGCCTCCAGCTTTTCGACCGCGGCGCGGGTGAGCACCAGCGAGTCGGCTTTCAGTATGTCATAGACATTGGCGCCAACGGCAGGGAGCAGGTCCACACCGATGATGTTCGCCGAAGCCTTCGCGAAGCTGACGTTCACCGCGTCGCCGTCGATGAACAGGACTTTCGTCAGGTTCAGCTTGGCAAGGCTGGCGACCAGCGCCTTGGTCTTGCCTTCGGCGACGTCCAGGCTGTCGATGATCGTGAGCGTGCCGCTCTTGACCTTCGACGACAGCGCCATCTTCAAACCCAGCGCGCGAACCTTCTTGTTCAGCGAAGGATTGAAGTCACGGACGCGGGCGCCGTGCGCCTTACCACCACCGATGAAGATCGGCGCGCGGCGATCGCCGTGACGGGCGGTGCCGCCGCCCTTCTGGCGGCCGAACTTCTTGCCGGTGCGGGCGACGTCGCTACGCTCACGGGTGCCGCGGGCGGTGCCGCGACGCTTTTCGAGCTGCCAGGTGACGACGCGATGCAGGATGTCGGCGCGCGGCTCGATACCGAACACGGCATCGTTAAGCTCCAGATCGCCAGCTTCCGCTGCGTCGAGGGTCTGTACCTTGACCTTCATGGTTTAGCCCTCCTGGCCAGGCGTACCGTTGGCATCGTCGCCATCGGTCGGGGTTGCGTTCTGCGGGTCGTTGACACCCTCTTCGTTCGCCTGCGCGTCCGAAGCGGCGACACCGGCCTTGACTTCATCGTCACCGGGCAGCGGCGCGATGGGATGCGCGGCGGCTTCAGGGACCAGGCCGGGGGTCGTGTCGTCCTCTTCATGGACAACGCCCTTGGCCAGCAGGCTGGCGGGATAGGGAACGTCGGCCGGACGAGGCACCTTGACGGCGTCCTTGACGGTCAACCAGGTTCCCTTCGCGCCGGGCACGCTGCCCTTCACGAAGATCAGGCCACGCTCGACGTCGGTGCGCACGATTTCCAGATTCTGCTGGGTGCGTTCACGATCGCCCATATGGCCGGCCATCTTCTTATTCTTGAAGACGCGGCCTGGATCCTGGCGGTTACCCGTCGAACCATGGGCACGATGGCTGATCGACACGCCATGGGTAGCGCGCATACCGCCGAAGCCCCAACGCTTCATGGCGCCTGCAAAACCCTTACCCTGGGTGTGCCCTGCAACATCGACGAGCTGGCCCGCGATGAAATGATCGGCAGCGATTTCTGCGCCGACGTCGAGGAGCGCATCCTCGGCGACGCGGAATTCGACCAGGCGCGCCTTGGGCTCGACCTGCGCCTTGGCGAAGTGGCCACGCTGCGGCTTGGCGACGTTCTTGACCTTGGCGACACCAGCGCCGAGCTGAACGGCGACATAGCCGTCGCTGTCGACATCCTTACGCGCCACGACTTGGTTGCCCTCAAGGGCCAGTACCGTAACGGGAACATGACGTCCGTCCTCTTGGAACAGACGGGTCATCCCGACTTTCTTAGCGATCACGCCTGTGCGCATCACTGATTACTCCCATAGAGGCCCGCAGCGCCAGTAATTCTGGGCAACGGGCGTATCCAACGAAAAAAACCGCTCAGGATTCCTCCTTCGCGGCCAACCCAATGTGTAGATCACCCCGTCCGGGTTGGATGCCACCCCCTCTCGGGAATAGCGACGGGGGACCAGAACCACAGAACCTCTGGTTGCCCAGTGCTGTGCGGTATCCCTTGTGTCGTGTGAGCTTCCGGTTTCCCGAAATACCCGATACCCTGCCCACCTTACGGAGAGCAGGGACTTGCCGGCTTAGGCCAGCTTGATTTCCACGTTCACGCCGGCAGCCAGGTCCAGCTTCATCAGCGCGTCGACCGTCTGCGGCGTAGGCTGCACAATGTCAAGCATACGCTTGTAGGTACGGACCTCAAACTGCTCGCGCGACTTCTTGTCGATGTGCGGGCCACGGTTGACCGTGAACTTTTCGATGCGCGTCGGAAGAGGAATCGGACCGCGGATAAGGGCGCCAGTGCGGCGGGCGGTATCGGCGATGTCGCCGGTCGCCTGGTCAAGCACGCGATGATCGAACGCCTTGAGACGAATGCGGATATTGCTGTCCATAGTTCCTGTACCGATGCGAAAGAGCCAAAAACGCAGAGCATTTTCGAAAATCAGCCGGAGCAGCCGATGATTTATGAAAATGCGCCAACCAAAAAATATCCGCCCCGTAAACTGCCCTTCTAGCTCTTGCGAGCCGGAGAAAGGTGATCCGGGGCGGCTAAAATCCTCAGCGGCGCGAATCAGGCGATTCGCGCCGCTGCGGTCCTATATTACTTCGAGATCGTGCCGACAACCCCTGCGCCGACGGTGCGGCCGCCTTCGCGGATCGCGAAGCGCAGGCCGGCGTCCATGGCGATCGGTGCAATCAGCTTGACGCCGAGCTTCACATTGTCGCCGGGCATGACCATCTCGGTGCCCTCAGGAAGGATCACTTCGCCGGTCACGTCCGTCGTGCGGAAGTAGAACTGCGGGCGATAGTTGGCGAAGAACGGGGTGTGACGACCGCCTTCTTCCTTCGACAGGACATAGACTTCCGCGTCGAATTCGGTGTGCGGGGTGATGGTGCCCGGCTTCGCCAGAACCTGACCACGCTCAACGTCTTCACGCTTCGTACCACGCACCAGGGCGCCGATATTGTCGCCTGCACGACCTTCGTCGAGCAGCTTGCGGAACATTTCCACGCCGGTCACGGTCGTCTTGGTGGTGTTCTTGAGGCCGACGATCTCGACTTCTTCACCAACCTTGACGATGCCGGTTTCGACGCGGCCGGTGACGACCGTGCCGCGACCCGAGATCGAGAACACGTCTTCGATCGGCATCAGGAAGGGCTTGTCGACCGGACGCTCAGGCTGCGGGATCCAGCTGTCGACAGCTTCCATCAGCTTCAGCACGGCGTCATGGCCGATTTCCGGGGTCTTGTCCTGCAGCGCGGCAACGGCCGAACCGGGGATGACGGGGATGTTGTCGCCGTCGAAATCATAGCTGCTGAGCAGCTCGCGGATTTCCAGCTCGACCAGTTCGAGGATTTCAGCGTCGTCGACCAGGTCGACCTTGTTCATGAACACGACCAGCTGGGGCACGCCAACCTGACGAGCGAGCAGGATGTGCTCACGGGTCTGGGGCATCGGGCCGTCGGTGGCCGACACGACCAGGATCGCGCCGTCCATCTGGGCGGCACCGGTGATCATGTTCTTCACATAGTCAGCGTGGCCGGGGCAGTCGACGTGCGCATAGTGGCGCGCTTCGGTTTCATATTCGACGTGGGCGGTCGAAATGGTGATGCCGCGCTCGCGCTCTTCAGGCGCTTTGTCGATATTGTCATACGACGTGAAGGTCGCGCCGCCGGTTTCGGCCAGCACCTTGGTGATCGCTGCGGTCAGCGAGGTCTTGCCATGGTCGACGTGACCGATGGTGCCGATGTTGCAGTGCGGCTTATTCCGCTCAAACTTAGCCTTAGCCATTTTATCCTACCTTCTAATCAAAATCAGCTTGGGTCTGACCGCTCGGCCGCGCCTCGCGAAGGCGCGTCCATAGCAGCAAATTTACAGATTACCAGCCCCTAACCGAGCCGTTCGCACGGCTCGGCACGGGAAAGTCATCAGGCCATCTTCGCCTTGACTTCATCCGCCACATTCTGCGGCACTTCGTCATAATGCGAGAAGGTCATCGAATAGTTCGCACGCCCCTGGGTGAACGAACGCAGCGAATTGACATAGCCGAACATGTTGGCCAGCGGCACCATCGCCTCGACGACCTGCGCGTTACCGCGCGTGTCGGTGCCCTGGATCTGGCCGCGGCGGCTGTTCATGTCGCCGATGACGTCGCCCAGATATTCTTCCGGGGTGACGACTTCGACCTTCATGACCGGTTCAAGCAGCGTGATGCCGGCCTTCTGCGCCACTTCGCGCATCGCGGCGCGGCCAGTGATTTCGAACGCCAGCGCCGATGAGTCGACGTCATGATAGGCGCCGTCATACAGGTTGATTTCGAAATCGATGATCGGGAAGCCGATCAGCGAACCAGTCGCTGCGGTTTCGCGCATGCCCTTTTCGATCGCCGGGATATATTCCTTGGGAATGTTACCGCCCTTGATCTCATCCTTGAAGATGATGCCAGCGCCACGCTCACCCGGCGTCACCTTCACCTTGATGCGGCCGAACTGGCCAGTGCCGCCCGACTGCTTCTTATGGGTGTAGTCGACGTCGACGGCCTTCTTGAGATATTCGCGATAGGCCACCTGCGGCGCACCGACATTCGCCTCGACCTTGAACTCGCGCTTCATGCGGTCGACCAGGATTTCGAGGTGAAGCTCGCCCATGCCCTTGATGATGGTCTGGCCCGATTCGTGATCGGTCGATACGCGGAAGGACGGATCTTCAGCGGCCAGGCGATTGAGCGCAACGCCCATCTTTTCCTGATCGGCCTTGGTCTTGGGTTCCACCGACAGCTCAATGACCGGCTCAGGGAATTCCATCCGCTCCAGGATGATCGGCTTGCGCTCGGCGCACAGCGTGTCCCCGGTGGTGGTTTCCTTCATGCCAGCCAGCGCGACGATATCGCCGGCATAGGCCGCATCGATGTCTTCACGGCTGTTCGCATGCATCAACAGCATACGACCGATCTTTTCCTTCTTGTCCTTGACCGAGTTCAGATAGGTGCCCTTGGTCAGGGTGCCGGAATAGACGCGCAGGAAGGTCAGCGAGCCGACGAACGGATCGTTCATGATCTTGAACGCCAGGCCGGAGAAGGGTGCCTCGTCCGAGGTTTCGCGGCTGTCCGGCTCGTCCGTGTCGGGGTTGATGCCCTGCACGTCTTCGATGTCGAGCGGCGAAGGCAGATAATCCACGACCGCGTCGAGCAGGGGCTGAACGCCCTTGTTCTTGAACGCCGAACCGCACAGCACCGGCACGAACGACTGGTTCAGCGTGCCCTTGCGGATCAGCGCCTTCAGCGTTGCGGTGTCAGGCAGATTGCCTTCGAGATAGGCTTCCATCGCCTCGTCGTCCTGTTCGACGGCGAGTTCGATCAGCTTTTCGCGATATTCGGCGGCCTTGTCGGCCAGGTCGTCCGGGATCGCTTCATAGCTGAACTCGGCACCCAGATTCTCATCCTTCCAGATGATGGCGCGATCTTCGACCAGGTCGACCAGGCCGCGGAAGTCCGCTTCCGCGCCGATGGGCAGATACAGGACGGCAGGCTTGGCGCCCAGGCGATCGATGATCGTCTGCACGCAATAATAGAAATTGGCGCCGGTGCGGTCGAGCTTGTTGATGAAGCACATCCGCGGAACCTTATACTTGTCCGCCTGGCGCCACACCGTCTCCGACTGCGGCTCAACGCCGGCAACGCCGTCGAACGCGGCGACCGCGCCGTCCAGCACGCGCAGCGAACGTTCGACTTCGATGGTGAAGTCGACGTGGCCGGGGGTGTCGATGATGTTCAGGCGGTGATCGTTCCAGATGCACGTGGTCGCAGCCGACGTGATGGTGATGCCACGCTCCTGCTCCTGCTCCATCCAGTCCATGGTCGCGGCGCCGTCGTGGACTTCGCCGATCTTGTAGGACTTGCCGGTGTAGTAAAGGATACGCTCGGTCGTGGTGGTCTTGCCGGCGTCAATATGCGCCATGATACCGAAGTTGCGATATTTATCGAGCGGATGGCTGCGGGCCATGATGCTTCTCCGTTGCCGGTGCGCCGGCGGTTGGGGATTCGTATGATCTGGGTGGCCCCTAAACCAATCCGTCCGCCATGGGTAGGCCCACGACGAACGGACGGATTTTTAGAGCGATAAACGGGGTGGGCGCCCATTGGCCCCCACCCCGCCAATCTCTATTACCAGCGATAGTGCGAGAAGGCGCGGTTCGCTTCCGCCATGCGGTGCGTGTCTTCGCGCTTCTTGACCGCGTTACCGCGATTGTTGGCGGCGTCCATCAGTTCGCCGGACAGGCGGGCCGCCATGGTGGTCTCGCTGCGATTGCGCGCAGCGGTGATCAACCAGCGGATAGCCAGTGCCTGCGACCGTTCAGGGCGCACTTCGACGGGAACCTGATAGGTCGCACCGCCGACGCGGCGGCTGCGCACTTCAATGCCCGGCTTGATGTTGTTCAGAGCGTCATGGAACATGCCGATCGGATCTTTCTTGGCGCGGGTCTCGACGGTTTCGAGAGCGCCATAAACGATCGATTCGGCAACGGCTTTCTTGCCGTCCTGCATGATGGAGTTCATGAACTTCGACAGAACCTGATCGCCATATTTGGGATCGGGCAGGATGATGCGCTTTTCGGGGCGACGACGACGTGACATATTTTAGTCTCCCTTACTTAGGACGCTTGGCGCCGTATTTGGAACGGCTCTGCTTGCGATCCTTGACGCCCTGGGTATCCAGAACGCCGCGAAGAACGTGGTAGCGCACGCCGGGAAGATCGCGGACACGACCGCCACGGATCAGCACGACACTGTGTTCCTGGAGGTTATGGCCTTCACCTGGGATGTAGGTGATGACTTCGCGCTGGTTGACCAGGCGAACCTTGGCCACCTTGCGAAGCGCCGAGTTCGGCTTCTTCGGGGTCGTCGTGTAAACGCGGGTGCAAACGCCGCGCTTTTGCGGATTTGCTTCCATGGCAGGGACCTTGCTCTTGGCCTTCTGCGGATCGCGGCCATTGCGGACCAGCTGGTTGATTGTTGGCATGAAGCCCTTCACCTTTTTCAGTTACTTTACCTGGGCATCCCCGCGTCTCGCACCCCATGGACGAATGATTCGACCAAACGGCAAAGGCCCCGGTGGGCATAAGCCCCCTGGAGCCGCAAGAGCACCCGGCAATGTTCAGCTCTAGTGTCGCCCAGATGATATGACGGATGAAGACGAGTCTTCGCACGGCAGGCCGCTGGGCAGCCGCGCCTATAGCGATGCGCGCTCGGCCGGTCAAGCGAACAGCGGCGGCCGCTGGCGGCTCGGCGCAGGCGCGCACTTTTCGGGCATTTAGGAAATTGATAACCTTAATGACCCTATCATCACGCTCCGCTCAGCCTGGACGCGATGTGACGATATTATCCCCTTATACCGGCGAATTTCGCGATACTGAGCAGGAATCGACGTTCCAGGCCGAACGACTGCCCGACACGCGTCGCCATGCCAGAACGCTCTTCATCCTCTCGGCGCTGCTCAATATGATCTTTCTGGTCAGCGACTGGCGATTTGTCGGCACGCCCCATTTCTGGGTCGCCATTCCGGCCCGACTCGCCGTGGTCGCGGGGTCGCTGCTATGCCTCGCGCTGTGGCGCCGCACGCGCACCTTCCCGGCGCTCGAACGGCTCTGCTTCCTGTGGCAGGCGATCACCGCGATCGGCGTCGCCTTGCTCGTCAGTTCGCGCAGCGACATTGCGCTGTTCGTCCTCGTCATGTTGCCGCTCGTCTTCTATCTGGTGGTGCCCACCAGTTTTCGCGGCAATGTCGGCGGCGGCCTGGCCTGTGCGATCGCGATGCTGATCGGCTATCTCGCCCCCGCGCCGCACAGCCGGACCGCGATCGGCATGATCCTGGCGATGCTGATCCTGCATTGCGGCATGTGGATCGCCATCATCCGCCACAATCGGTTGCAGCGCCAGGAATGGACCGCCAGTCAGATGGCCCAGGCAGCGCAGGCGGCTTTGACCAACAGCCTTGATGCGATGGAACGGATGTTCATGGCGGTGCCGATACCGTTGCTGGTCACGCGGCATGACGGCAGCATATTGCGTCTGAACCGGGCGGCGCAGGACGCCTTTGCGCCGGCTGGCGATATCCCGCTGGCGCATGTGGAACAGACCTATGTCGATCTGCCGGTTCGCGACCAGTTGTTCACGCTGTTGCAGCGGGAGACGCAGGTCGACAATTTCGAATGTCGCCTGCGCCGGGCGGACGGCCATATCCGCGATACGCTCCTGTCGTCGCGCCCGATCGTCGTGAACGACGTGCCCTGCATCGTGACCAGCGTCGTGGACATCACCGAACGCAAGGAGGCCGAACTGCATCTGGAGCAGCTGGCCATGACGGATGCGCTGACGGGCCTCGCCAATCGCGCCCATTTCATGGCGGCGGTGACGCAGGCGACCACTGGTCCGGCCAGCCGGCTGGTGGATGCCGCGCAATCGGCGATCCTGCTGATCGACCTCGACGAATTCAAGCGGGTCAACGACACCGCCGGGCACGACGCCGGCGACGCCTTGCTGTGCGCTGTGGCGGACCGGTTGCGCCACGCGCTGCGGCCCGGCGACCTGGTCGCGCGCATGGGCGGCGACGAATTCGCCATATTGCTGACGCGCCTGCCCGGCGCCGACGCACTGGCGCCAATATTGGCGCGCATCGCCGACCATCTCCACGCCCCGCTCAGCTATCGCGGCCGGCCGATCGAGGCGCGGGCCAGCATCGGCGTGGCGCTGTTCCCCGACCATGGCGGCGATGTCACCGCGCTGGTCAAACATGCCGATATCGCCCTCTATCACGCCAAGAATAACGGGCGCGGGCGCGCAACCCTGTTCGAACCGGCGCTGCTCGCCAATTGGGAGCATGAGGCGACGATGCTCGACCGGGCGCGCCACATATTGGCGCACGAGCGACCCTGCCCCTGGTATCAGCCCAAGATCGACCTCGCCACCGGCGCGGTGGTGGGGTTCGAGGCGCTATTCCGCTGCCCCACCGACAGCGGCGCGACCATCATGCCGGCCGATATCGCCGCCGCTTTCGAACATCCCGAACTTGGCCCAGCCATCACCGCGCAGATGATCGACGGAATCTTGGCCGACTGCCGCCGCTGGCGCGACGCGGGCCTGCCCTTCGGCCATGTCGCCTTCAACGTATCGGGCGCGGACCTCAATGACGATGATTTCGCCGACCGGCTGCTCCGTCGCCTGTCCGACGCCGGGCTGCCGCCGTCAATCGTCGAACTGGAAGTGACCGAATCGGTGTTTCTGGGGCGCAACGCCGACCGGGTCGGCCGCCTGCTCGAACGGCTGAGCAACGCCGGCGTCGCCATTGCGCTGGACGATTTCGGCACCGGCTATGCGTCGCTGTCGCACCTCAAACAATTCCCGATCGACGTCATCAAGATCGACCAGCGCTTCGTGCGCGATCTGGAAACCGACCCGGACGACGCCGCCATCGTGCGCACCGTGCTCAATCTCGCCTACAGCCTGGGCATCCGCACCGTAGCGGAAGGGGTGGAGAACCAGCAACAGTTGGATTATCTGCGCGCCGGCGGCTGCCATATGGCGCAGGGCTATCATTTCAGCGCCGCCATCCCCGCCGCCGATGTAGCGGCGATGCTGCACCGCCAGAATCTATCCCGCAAGAGCTGAAACAAATCTCAAAATAATTATCTGACTCGGGGAACAAAAAGCCCGATCGATCATTTCGCCGCATCCATCCCTCGACTCGTCACGACTCCGCAACGATGGATTCGCGAAAAAGGCAAAGCTTTGCTACCGGCCGCATCGCTAGAAAAGAGTCGGGGTCGCATTGTCGCATCACAAGAAGAAGGGGCTCGCTCCCCTGCGGGAACGGCTGCTCGCCCTATGCCCTGAACGGGAGATTTTCCTCCGGTCCGGTGGCCAGGTGAAGTTCATCCGCATTTCTCGCCGTGCGCAGCTTGTCGCGATCGGGGTGGCGTCCGTCGCGCTGCTCGGCTGGGGCGGCATGACCCTGTCGATGCTGGCCGGCAGCGCCTCGGTCGCGCAGGAACGCGCCGCGCTGGCGCAGCAGGGCCGATCGGTCGCCACCGCCGCCACAAAGGTCGAGGGCTATCGCAAGTCGGTCGAGGATCTGGCGCAGGATCTCGAAGCCCGCCAGGACTTCATGGACGATCTCTACAAGACCCATTTCGGCGACCAGGACGCCAAAGCGCCCGGCTCAGTTATGGCCGCCCCGACCAAGACGGAAAAATCCGACGCGCTGACCGCCAAGATCAGCTTGGCGCCCGAAGCCGCGCCGCTGGTCCGGCTGGAGGCGCGCCAGCGTCAATTCGCCACGCTACTGACCGCCGCGGTCGAACGCCGCGCGGACAAGGCCGCCGCCGCGATCCGCAGCTTCGGCCTCAACCCCGACCATCTCGCCCGCAGCGCTGCCCGCGCCCAGGGTGGACCCTTCGTCCCGTGGAAGGGCGACAAGGGCGCGCTGACCGATGAACTGGAACGTCTGGCCGACGCCATGTCGCGAATGGAATTTCTGGAACGCAGCCTGCTCACCATCCCGTCGGGCCAGCCCACCGCCGCACCGATGCTGACCAGCAGCTACGGATACCGCCGCGACCCGTTCAACGGCCATGCCGCCTTCCATGCCGGCCTCGACTTCCCCGGCCGCTACGGCCAGCCGATTACCGCCGCCGCCGATGGCAAGGTCAGCTATGTCGGCCAGCGCCAGGGCTATGGCAATGTGGTCGAAGTCGAACATGGCAACGGCATCATGACCCGCTATGCCCACCTGTCCGGCTTCGCTGCCCAAGTGGGACAAAGGGTCGCGCGCGGCGACACGGTCGGCCGCATGGGATCGACCGGCCGCTCCACCGGCACCCATCTCCATTTCGAGGTCCGGCTGAACGGTCAGGCCGTCAATCCCCGTCCTTTTCTGGAGGCCCGCAAAGATGTTCTCCAAGTCCAGCAAGTCGCCACGGCCCGTTTCGCCGACGTCCGCGACCGGGGGTAAGCATATCCCCTTCTCGCTGATCGGCAACGACGTGACGATCAGCGGCAACCTGGCCGCATCGGTCGACCTGCATGTCGATGGCGTGATAGAGGGCGACATCAGCTGCGCCGCGCTGGTGCAGGGGCCAGAAAGCCGCATCACCGGCCACGTCACCGCGCAAAGCGCGCGTCTCGCCGGTTTGGTCGACGGGTCGATCGCCGCCGGGGAACTGGTGGTGGAAAGCAGCGCCCGGATCACCGGCGACGTCGTCTATGAACGCATCACGATCGAACCGGGCAGCCGCATCGAAGGCCGCTTCCGCCCCAAGGACAGCGACGCCCCGGCGGCAGAGCTGAAGCTGATCGCCAACGACAGCGCGGGGTAAGGTCGGCGCTAGAACAAGGGGCATTACCCCTTCTCCGTTCGGGCTGAGCGAAGTCGAAGCCCTCGCCTGAACGCAGTGAAGGCACTTCGCCAATGCTCAGTGTAGCCCTTCGACTTCGCTCAGGGCGAACGGTTGAGAGGATGCGCGTCCTCGCTTCTAAACATATTTGTCACTAGCCACGCCGCCAACACGGTCCTAATCCCCGCGCCGTCATCCCCGCGTAGGCGGGGATCTATCTCCAGCCTTTGCACCCTGTCGAAAGGTTGGGAGATGGGTTCCCGCCTTCGCGGGAATGACGGAAAGGGGTGATGGGGTGGACGCCCCCCGACGGTATCGATGTGCCAAAGTGGAGGTGTTGAACACCACTTGAGGGAGGCGTCCATGTCAGAAGTTAGCATAATCGGGTTGGATATCGCCAAGCATGTTTTTCATGCGCACGGTGTAGATGTGTCGGGCCATGTGCTTCTTCGCAAGAAGATCAGCCGAGCGAAGCTGTTGCCGTTTTTCGCAGCACAGCCGCGTTGCCAGGTAGTTCTGGAAGCATGCGGCGGCGCGCATCACTGGGCGCGCGAGTTGCTCAAGCTGGGCCATGATGTGCGGTTGATTGCGCCGGCCTATGTGAAGCCGTTCGTGAAGCGTCAGAAGAACGATGCGGCCGATGCCGAGGCGATCTGCGAGGCGGCCCAGCGACCAAGCATGCGGTTCGTGCCGGTGAAGACAGAGGAGCAGCAGGCGGCGGCAATGGTGTTCCGGGGCCGTGACCTGTTGGTGCGGCAGCGGACCCAGATCAGCAATGCCCTGCGCGGCCATATGACCGAGTATGGCTGGATCGCGCCCAAGGGGCTGGCCCATCTGGAAAAGCTTGCCGCGCTGCTCGCCGATCCATTGGCTGTTCCCCAGGGCGTGCGATCGGTCTGCATGCTTCTGCTCGACAGCCTGGCGATGCTCGACCGGCAGATCGCCGCACTCGACAAGGAGATTGTGCGCCGTTCGCGCGAAGATGCTCTCGCACGCCGGCTCATGACGATCCCGGGCATCGGTCCGATCACGGCAACTGCCATCCTGGCGCTTGCGCCGCCGTCGGGCACCTTCGCCAAGGGACGTGACTTTGCCGCATGGGTCGGCCTCACGCCGCGGCAGCACTCGACGGGCGGCAAGCAGAAGCTGGGTTCGATCTCAAAGATGGGCGAGCGAACGCTCAGGCGGTTGCTGATCATCGGCAGCAGCGCCGTGGTGTTGCAGGCGAGCAAGCGGGGCGCGCCCAAGGGATCATGGCTGGAGCAGATGATGGCGCGCAAGCCACGCATGCTCGTAACAGTGGCGCTCGCTAACAAGACAGCGCGCATCGTCTGGGCGCTCATGATGAAGAATGAGGATTACACTGCTCCGGTCGCAGCGGCGGCGTAAGCCAAAGCGGACCAGAGGTCGTCGGGGCGTAAGTCGGTCGAAGGAGGGTATGGCACAACAGTCGGCGAGACGGGGTCGGAAGAACGTAAGCGGGGCCTGGAGGCCGCAGATCAGGCGGCTTCGGCGATCGGTTGCTGATCTGGCCGCCAGTTCCACGGCATGAGTTCATCCCAGCGGGCAGCAGGCCATTCGCCCGCGATCCTGGCGATGACATCGGCGATGTAGGCCTGCGGTTCGAGGCCATTAAGTTTGGCGCTTTCGATAACGGAATAGATGGCCGCAGCCCGATCGCCGCCTGTTTTTGAGCCTGCGAACAACCAGTTTTTGCGGCCAAGGGCCACGCAACGCATGGCGCGCTCGGCTATGTTGTTATCAATCTCCAGGCGGCCATCGTCGAGAAAGCGCGTCAGCGCGATCCAGCGCTTGCAACCATAAGCGATCGCCTTGGCCATCTCCGACTTGGGCGAAAGACGGCGCAGGGCATCGTCGAGCGCCTGGCGCAGGTCGTCGATCAGCGGCTTGGTACGGTCCTGTCGGCTTCGTCGTCGGATATCGGGCTGGTGGCCGCGAACCTCCGCCTCGATCTCATAGAGTAGGCCGATGCGTTCCAGCAGATCAGTGGTGAGCGGTGTCGGCTTGGTGGCGTGGATGTCGAAGATCTTGCGACGAAAATGCGCCCAGCAGGCGACCTCGGTGACGCGGTTGGTGTCGTAGAGCTTGTCATATCCGGCATAGCCATCCGCCTGGAGATAGCCGGTGAAACTGGCCAGCTGCCGTTGGGGATGTGCGCCTGTCCGGTCGGTGGTGAACTCATACCAGACCAGCGGCGGGGTCATGGCACCGCAGCCCCGATCGTCGACGGCATAGGCCCAGAGCCTGCCAGTTGCCGTCTTGCCACGTCCCGGATCGAGCATGGGGACCGGCGTATCGTCGGTGTGGATCTTTGAAGCGGTCAGTCCGACCTCGCGGATACGGCTAATGATCGGATCGAGCAGCACGGATGCCTGGCCGACCCAGCCTGCCAGCGTCGAGCGGTCGATCTCGATGCCCTGCGCGGCCATGATCTCGGCCTGGCGGTATAACGGAAGGTGATGGTCGAACTTGGAGACGACGACATGGGCCAGGGTGCTGAAGGTCGCCTTGCCCCGCGCTATCGCCTTCACCGGCGCGGGCGCTTGCACGATCTTCTCGCAGGCCCGGCAGCTATATTTGGGGCGGATGGTCCGAACGACGCGCCACTGCACCGGCACGGCATCGAGCATCTCGTCGCTATCCTGCCCCAGCGGCCGCAGCGCGCCGCCGCAGTCGGGACAGGTGCAGTTACCCTGCTCGGGCTCGATCCGCTGCTCCTCGCGCGGCAGATGAGCTGGCAGCGTCCGAACCGGTGATGGCCGATCGACGGCTACCGGATCGCCTCGACGCGCGGCGGCGACGATGGCCTCGCCTTCGAGTTCTTCAAGGGCCAGCTCAAGCTGAGCAATCTGGGTATCGAGCTTCTCGGACGACTTGCCAAACTGCATCCGCTTGAGGCGCGCAATCTGCACGCGCAGCGTATCGATCAGGATGTCGCGGGCGGAAATATCGGCGTGGGCAGCTGCCAATGCAGCTTCAAGCTCGGCGATCCGAGCGTCTTTATCAGGGGTGGAAAGGCCTGCGTCCGACACCACGATCATATAGCAGATCGATGGTCGAAACGCTAATAAAAGCACCAGAAAATGGGCGTTTTACCCCGCCAGTGAAGGAGTGAAAGTGCGTTCAGGTCGCCGCCAGTCGATGCCTTCCAAGAGCATCGAAAGCTGCGCCGCCGTCATCACCACCGACCCCGTCTTGGTCGACGGCCACACAAAGCGCCCCCGGTCCATCCGCTTGGAAAACAGGCACATGCCCTGGCCGTCATACCAGAGCAGCTTCACCAGATCGCCGCGCTTGCCGCGAAAGGCGAATAGCGCGCCGGAATGCGGGCTTTGCTCCAGGACCTGCTGCGTCATCACGGCAAGGCCGTCAAAACCCTTGCGCATGTCTGTCGCGCCGCAGGCCAGGAATATTCGCGTCGATGGTGGCAGCGGGATCATCGTGTCAGGATACCGATCACCCGCGACAGGGCATCGGCATCGACCGTGGCATCCACGCTCACCCTGATACCCGAAGGCAACTCGATCCCGATCAAGCCGGGGACGAGCGGTGCAATGGGAGCGGGCAACGCTGGCGGCTCGCTGATCCGGACCTCAGCGAAGGCTGGCTCGGGCAGCTTGCGAACCCCGGCAAGCTCACCGGACATCGCCTGTCGCCGCCATGTGTAGATCGAGCCGCTGCCGACATCATGGCGTTCACAGGCCGCGCGCACGCAGCCCTCCGGGCCAAATGCATCCCGCAGCACGGCCAGCTTCTGATCCACCGTCCAGCGCCGCCGGCCCGACACGCGGCTAACGACTTCTATCCGACTACTCATACGACCGCTCGTATGAGTAGTCGCTGCACAGCTCGCTGAATCCCCGATCTCGTCCGACACCCGCCACCCCCGCTCAAAGAGCGGCAATCATCCCGGCGAATGCCCGGCATGCAAGGCGGCCGTCAGACCCCGCTTACGGAAGAACCAGGGCTAACCACCGTGCTTCATCAGCACGCTTAGGGTGATGTGGTTCCGATCCGCGAACTCCCATACGGGCCCGCAGCCTTCATCGCTGCATCAGAGGCCGGACAGATGGCAGCATCCGACTACGCGCCAAATACTCCAAATTACCGCTTGCGTCGCGCGGGGCGTCCACAGATGGTTATCCGAGTGTCTGCTTTTGGTCGCACCGAGTGTTATTCGCACGTTCGTAGCTCATGATAGTGCGATCGTCAGCGTAGATTTGAAAGCGAAAGAGGTGGCTTTCATCGAAAATACCGTAGCTACGGTCCCCGTCGATTTTATAGAAACTCAAGGATAGTCCGCCCTTACGATCTGCCACGTAATACCGGTATCCATCTTGTTCTCTTGCCAAGTTCAAAGGAGCTTTGATCGACAGCACTATGCCCATTTTGCTCCGAACGAGTTTGAAAGGCAGCGTTAGCTCACTCTTTTGGACGGCATGGAAACCAGCATAATTAAGTAGAATTGGAGGGGCGCTCTTTGAAACGTAGCAGCCAAAGCTCCATTTTACATCTGGATCAGGGATCGGAGGTGGTCGGGTAAAACTCCAGCCAACAATGCCCCCCATAGTCAAGATCGGTCCTGCAAGAAGCAGTAACTTAAAACTTCTGTCACCATAGGCGTCGCTAAATCCCATGAGATAGCTTTAGCATAGCTTCCAAGGTCTGCTAGCACCCGCTTCCATCCACAACCACCTCCTCAATTCACCGGTGCCCTTCGCCGATAGCTCAGCGCCTCCGCCACATGCACCCGCCCGACCCGTTCCGCGCCCGCCAGGTCGGCGATGGTGCGCGCCACGCGCAGCACGCGCGTATAGCCGCGCGCCGACAGCTTCATCGCCGCGGCCGCCTGTGCCAATAATTGCCGCCCCGGCTCGTCCGGCCCGGCGACCTGCTCCAGCCGCTCGCCATCCACCTCGGCATTGGTGCGCGTCTTGGTCCCGGCATAGCGCGCGGTCTGCACGCTGCGCGCTGCCGCAACCCGCGCCGCGACCTCGGCCGATCCTTCGGCGGGCGGCGGCAGCACCAGGTCGGCGGCCGTCACCGCCTGCACCTCGACATGCAGGTCGATACGGTCGAGCAGCGGACCCGACACCTTGGCCTGATAATCCGCCGCGCAGCGCGGCGCGCGCGAGCAGGCCAGCGCCGGATCGCCCAGATGCCCGCAGCGGCACGGGTTCATCGCCGCGATCAATTGTACCCGCGCCGGGAAGGTCACATGCGCATTGGCCCGCGCCACCGTCACCTCCCCCGTCTCCAGCGGCTGGCGCAGCGAATCGAGCACGGTCCGCTGAAACTCCGGCAGTTCGTCCAGAAACAGCACGCCCAGATGCGCCATGCTGACCTCGCCCGGCCGTGCCTTGAGGCCCCCGCCGACCAAAGCCGCCATCGACGCACTATGATGCGGATTGCGGAACGGCCGCGCCCGGCTGATCCGTCCGCCCTCCAGCGTGCCCGCGACGCTCGCCACCATCGAGCTTTCCAGCGCCTCGGACGGCGTCATGTCGGGCAATATCCCCGGCAGGCAGCTTGCCATCAGCGATTTGCCCGCGCCCGGCGGCCCGACCATCAGCAGATTATGCCCGCCCGCCGCCGCAATCTCCAGCGCGCGCTTGGCGACCTCCTGCCCCTTGACCTGTTTCAGGTCCGCGCCGCGCACCGGCGCTTCCACCACGCCCGGTTGCGGCGCCGACAAGGCCGACGTTCCCTTAAAATGGTTGAGCAAACTCAGCAAATCCGGCGCAGCGACGACCTCGACCTCCCCGGCCCAGGCGGCCTCGGCCCCCTGCGCGACCGGGCAGACCAGCCCCATTTCCTGTTCGCCTGCATGGAGCGCCGCCAGCAGCACGCCGGGCGAGGGCGCCGTCCGCCCATCCAGTCCCAGCTCGCCCACGACCACATAGCCCGCCAGCGTCTCGGCATCGATCACCCCCATCGCGCCCAGCAAAGCCAGCGCGATCGGCAAGTCGAAATGCGATCCCTCCTTGGGCAGGTCGGCGGGCGACAGGTTCACCGTGATCCGCTTGGGCGGCAACGACAGGCCGATCGCGGCGATGGCGTTACGCACCCGCTCGCGGCTTTCGGCCACCGCCTTGTCGGGCAGGCCGACCAGGATGAAATTGGGAAGGCCCGGCACCAGCTGGCACTGCACCTCTACGGCGCGCGCCTCCAGCCCCAAATAGGCGACCGTCGATACCGTTGCGACCAAAAATGCCCCCGTTTCTCCGCTGCCCCGTCAGTCCATCACTGAACTATTCTTCTATCGGCTCTCCGGCCCGGCCCCTTGCAGGCTCGTCCGGCCGCCCTTTGAACCCCTGCGCCACAACATACCATTCGACGCTGCCCTTGCGGCTGGCCGGCGGCTTGGCGTGCTTGATCGTCGTGAAATTCTTCTTGAGCAGCACCAGCAGCTCGCCGTCGGTCCCGCCCGCGAACACCTTGGCCACAAACGTCCCGCCCTTGCGCAGATTCTCCACCGCGAACCAGGCTGCGGCCTCGACCAGGCCCATGGTGCGCAGATGGTCGGTCGCGGCATGGCCGACCGTATTGGCCGCCATGTCGGAAATCACCAGGTCCGGCGCATCGCCCAACGCATCGCACAGCATCTGCGGCGCCTTGTCGTCCATGAAATCCATTTCGAACAGGGTCACGCCCCCGATCGGGTCCACCGGCAACAGGTCGATGCCCACCACGGCCGCCTTGGGCGCCAGCTTGCGCACCACCTGTGCCCAACCGCCGGGCGCAACGCCAAGGTCCACGACCGCCTTCGATCCCTTTATGAAGTGAAATTTTTCGTCCAGCTCGATCAGCTTGAACGCGGCGCGGCTGCGCCACCCTTCCGCCTTCGCCTTTTTGACATAGGGATCGTTCAGATGCCGCTCCAGCCAGCGCACCGACTGCGCCGTGCGCCCCTTGGCGGTCTTGACCCGCACCCTGCCTGCGCCAGCGCCCCTCACATCATGCCTCCGTCGCGGTCCATCAGGCCGCGCAATATGCCTTCGCGAATCCCCCGATCGGCCACGCCCAGTCGCGCGGCCGGCCAGATGTCGAGGATCGATTCCAATATGGCGCAGCCCGCCACCACCAGGTCGGCGCGCTCGGTGCCGATGCATGGTAGCTTCTGCCGCTCCGCCAGCGCCATGGTGGAGAGCCGCTGCGAAATGGCGCGCATCGATTCGCACGGCACGATCAGCCCGTCGATCGCCTGCCTGTCGTAGCGTGGCAGGTTGAGGTGCAGGCTGGCCAACGTCGTTACCGTGCCCGATGTGCCGAGCAGGCGGATATCCTCCGCCCCCTGTGGCAGGCGCCGGGCGAGCGGCGCGAAAGCCTCGCTCACCCGCGCGCGCATCCGGTCATAGGCGGCCAGCCGTTCCGCCCTATCGCCATGATCGAACGCCTCGCTCTCGGTCAGCGACACCACGCCCCAGGGGGCGCTCACCCAATCGACGATCCGCGGCGCACCGGCCGATCCGCTGGAATCGACCAGCACCAGTTCGGTCGATCCGCCGCCAATGTCGAAGATCAAAGCCGGCCCGTCGCCCGGCTCCAGCAACGCATGGCACCCCAGCACCGCCAGCCGCGCTTCCTCCTGCGCACTGATGATGTCGAGCGCGATGCCCGTCTCGCGATAGACGCGCTGGATGAATTCCGTCCCATTCGACGCCCGGCGGCAGGCTTCGGTCGCCACGGATCGGGCCAGCGTCACATGCCGACGCTTCAGCTTGTCGGCGCAGACGGACAGCGCCGCGATCGCACGGTCGATCGCCGCATCGCTGATCCGGCCGGTGGCGGCCAGCCCCTCGCCCAACCGGACGATACGCGAAAAGGCGTCGATGACGATGAAGCCGTCGGCGGATGGCTTGGCGATCAGCAAGCGACAATTATTGGTGCCCAGGTCGATCGCGGCATAGGATCGACGCTCGCGCGCGCCATGGGGCGGAAAACCCCGTTGCGTCGACGGGGGCGGAATGGCCGCAGCCTTGCTCCCATCGCCCGGACCGGGACGGGCGCGCTTGCCCGCATAACGGCCGGCCGGGCCGGAACTCTGCGGCGATGGGCGGCTCTGCTGCACCATGCCGTAACTCGCTTCTATAATCGCCAGCCGCCAAAGGGCGACCGGAACTTGCTCCCATGCTTAAGCAGATATGGGGCGTTGCGCAAGGCGCGGCCAGCACGGCCGCAGGCGCAAGTCTTAAGAAGGATTAAGGATAAAGCTCGCACACCCCCGCAAAAGCAGGTTCGTTTCGGATCAGCAAAGAACAAGATCGCCTGGTCGAGGCCATTGCCGTTAGGACAAAACAGACATGCTGTGATGTTTTGGATACATGACACAGGTTTTCATGATTGCCCGATTGTCTTGGACAATACAGTGGATTAGCTTCCCGATCGGTCTTTGGGGAGTTTACATCATGCACATTCGCAAGAATGGTGCGGGCCTGTTGGCGCGCGTCAGTCGTCCTGCCTTGCTGGCATCTGCGGCCATCGCCGCCCTTACCGTCGCACCGATGGCGCAGGCCGTCGTGCCGACCGACGATAAGAGCCCCGCCGACATCATCGACGGCAGCGACGTGAACGGCGTCGGCATCATGTACCGCGACGACGGCTTCGTCTGCACCGGCACGCTGATCAACCCGCGGGCCGTCATTTTTGCCGCCCACTGCGTAAACGACCTGACGTCGGCCGACTACAGCACCGTCAATGGCGGCGTGCCCGTCGCCTTCGCCTTCCAGAACAACGCACGGCCGGGCCTGATCGACTGGCTTAGCAACGGGTTCCAGACCAACACGGCGCTCAGCGTCTACAACGTCAACAACATCGCCTATCATCCCGACTCGCTTGACCCGCCGGCGCTTAGCTTCCTCTATGGCGACGTGGCGATGGCGACGCTCGATACGCCGGCATCCGATGTGCCGACCTGGACGATGTTGTTTTCCGCCCTGCCTGCCCCGTCCTCCATCAGCGAGACGAGCGGCACCGGCTATCATGTGACCATCACCGGCTATGGCCGCAGCGGCAGTGGATCGACCGGCAACAGCTATGGCATCGACTTCCGCCGCAAGACGGCCGAAAATTTCTTGGGCTTGCTGGGCTCGCTCGACGATGTCGACAGCTTCCTCTTCGGCGAAGCCAGTGGTTACAGCCAGAATCTCTATCACACGGATTTTGACGATCCGACGCGGGAAAACCCCTTCGACTTCAACCTGTTCAAGGACGACGCCCTGCCCAATGAAGGCAGCACCGCCGGCGGTGATTCGGGCGGCCCGCTGATCCTGGACCAAGCCTTTGATGAAAAGACCATATTAGGCGTGCTGTCGGGCGGTAGCCGCTACTTCCTCGAACAGCCCGCCAGTTCCTATGGCGGCTCGTCCTTCTACCAGCCGCTCTATTTGTTCTGGGACTGGATCGCGCAGAATAACCCCTATCGCTACGCCACCGCCAAGGCCGGCGACGGCAAGTGGAGCGACGCCTCCCACTGGATCACCGCGCTTGACCCCAATTACCGGATCATCGACAGCAATGGCGCACTGGTGAATGGTATCCCCACGACACCGGGCGCGGGCGCGTTCGGCGAAGACAGCGCGTCGAAATTCGGTCAGCTCTGCTACAGCCCCGACGATGTCTGCTACGACGTCGGCACCAACACGCTGATCGTCAACGGCCAGCCCGTCACCCAGGAGGGCGGCACGGCTGCCACCCCGGCCGGGTCGGGCACGCGCACCAATGCCATCGGCAAGGTCGAGATCGCGGAGCGCAGCCCCAATTCCGAAACCGTCACGCTACTCGACGGCGCCGAGCATGAGGCGCAGGCCGAAGGCGACAGCGCTGCCGTCCTGCCCAGCCCGACGCTGACCAACGGCCTGCCCGGCGCCACCAATTTCGTCCCCAATAATATCGACCCGTTGGCGTCGCAGGGGATCATTGGCCGCTATTATGACGTGACGCTGAGCGCCACGGGCAAGACCACGCTCGACACCGACGCCACCGTCGATCGCTTCACCATCGCTGGCACCGGCGCGGCGCTGGACGTCACGACCACCGGATCGCTGACCAGCCTTATGGACATTTCCCATCTGGCCGGGGTGGTGAACGTCAATGGCACGATCGAAACGCCAGGCGACTATTTCCTCCTGACCGGCCTGCTCTCGGGCAGCGGCACACTGCGCACCCCCTTCTTCACCAACATCCTGGGCACTGTCGCCCCCGGCGGCGTCGGCACCATCGGCACGCTGAGCGTCGAGGGCAATGCCCTGCTCACGTCGGGCAGCACGCTCCAGATCGATCTGGGCGCCAACGGCGTTTCGGATGTGCTGGCGGTCAAGGCCACGCAATTCGTGGAGGATGATGGCGACGACGGCGAAGGCGAAATTCCCGACACTGGCGGGGCGGCGATGGCGGCGGCACGGCCGACCAGCGCACTGCTGCAGCGATCAACGCGGCGCAGGCCGATGGCGACGTGTCGCTGCTCGCGGTCGGCGATCCCATCAACGGCATTGCGGCGCTGGGCGGCCAAGTCGCCTTCGGCCAGGCTGCCGGCGCTAAGATCCGCTATGGCAATCGCTATACGTTCGTGACCGCGGAAGGCGGCATCGATGGCACCTTTACCGCCCCGGCCCAGTTGTCGGCGGTGCTGAAGCCGGTGCTGATCTATGGCGAAAATTCGGCCAGCGTGCGGATCGACGCGGGCCTTTATGCCGCCGTCGTCAATCCCGCCGCCCAGAACCAGACCAGCTTCGCCAAGCTGCTTGACCAGAACCGATCGCGCTACGCCAGTTTCGCCACGCTTTATGGCGAAGCGGACCTGCTGAGCGTCGCCGGGGTCCAGGCGACGTTCGAAGCGATGGCACCGCGCACCGAAGCGCTCAAGACGTCGATGGGCGAAGTGCTCAACGACAATATGGCGCGCTTCTATCGCGATCGCCTGACCAAGCTGGATGCCGGATCGATGGGCGGCACGCTGACGATGGTCGGCCAGCCGATCCAGCTCGCCTCCGCCAGCCTCAACAATATCGACCTGGGCATGGACCAGGGCGGCGGCGACGACACGACGACGCGCGAAGGCGTGCTGCCCGACGATATGAGCGCCTTCCTGGCGGGCGGCTATCTGGACGGCAAGAGCGCGCCAATGCGCACCGCCGTCCCAATCGGCCGTGACCAGTTCGATGGCTGGTATGCCGCGGCAGGCGTCGAAAAGGCGTTCGGTGACAATGGCGTAATCGGCCTGGCTGCCTCCTTCAGCGAGCTGAAGGGCAATACCGGCGCCAATGACACGGCGCGCGCGCGCCTCTATCAGGGCACCGTCTATGGCGCCTTCGACCTCTCAGGCGTCAAGCTGGACGGCGTCGCCAGCGCCGGCACCCTCGCCACCCGCTCGCGCCGTTCCTTCGCGGTCGGCGTCACCCCCTACACCCTCAATGGCAGCGACCAGGAACTGGCGCTGTCGGGCGAACTGGGCCTCAGCAAGGCGCTGGGCGGCGACGCCTTCAGCATCGTGCCGCGCGCCTCTATCCGCGGCGCCTATATCAGCTCGGGCAACCTGGCCGAATATGGCGGCGATGCGGCGTTGGTGATCAAGCGCCATGCCATCCGCAGCGCGCAGGGTCGCCTGGGTGCCACGGTCAAGGCCAACACTGGCGGGTTCAAACCCTATGTGACCGCCAACTTCGTCCATGAATTCAATGACCAGCCGGGCTTTTTCCTGGCCAATCTGGTCGGTGGCACCGGCAGCCTGGCGCCCTTTGCACTGGGCGGTTCGGACCAGAATTGGGGCGAGGCCGGCGGCGGCCTGACGATCACCACCGGCAATGTCGACCTGTCCCTGTCGGCCGACACCACGCTCTGGCGCAAAGATGTGAAATATCAGAGCTATCGCGCAGCGGTGAAATTCCGCTTCTGATTTCCGGCTCCCAGCCGAAAGGAAAGGGCCGCCCGATCGGGCGGCCCTTTTCCGTTGGGGCGGAGAAGCAATAAAGCGTGATGACTTCAAGCGGATTTACACCACGTCCGGTTTTACCAACCACCTTGGCCCACGTCGCCTCTCACTGCGTATATAGCTTCACCAGCCGGTAGAGGAACGCCCGCCCGTCCAGCAGCGACTTGACGCGGACGCGTTCATTGAGGCCATGGACGCCCTGCCCGTCCGGGTCGGCGAACATGCCCGACACGCCATAGGTGGGGATGCCCGCCGCATTGGTGAACCGCCCGTCGGTCGCCCCGGTCGCCAGGCGCGGGATCACCGGCACGCCCGGCCACATCTCCCTGGTCAGGACCTCGATCGGTCCCATGATCTGCGGCGTCAGCTCGGGCGCTGACGATTTGGGCTGCGGCGGATCGGCCAACGTGACCTTGACCTTCGGATCAGCCGCCAGCTCGCTCAACTGCGCCAGCACGGCGTCCACGGCCTCGCCCGGAATGATCCGGCAATTGACGTTCGCGGTCACCGATTGCGGCTGGGCATTGGGGGCATGGCCACCCGCAATCAGCGTCGGGATGCAGGTGGTGCGCAGCGTCGCGTTCCAACTCGCGCTTTCCGCCGACACCGCGGCATAATCGGCCTCGCTCGCCTTGCCCGCGCCGATCGCCGCCATCGCGCTCGACACCTTGGCCGGATAGAGCGACGCGGACGCGCCGAAATAGGCCTTGGCCGCCGGCGTCAGGTTCACCGGAAAATCATAGGCGTTGACCCGCGCCAGCGCCGCCGCCATCCAGCCGATCGCGTTGACATGCGGGGTCTGGCGCGAACTATGGCCGCCAGGCGCGGTCGCAATGAAGGTGAAGTCCTGATAGACTTTCTCGCCCGCTTGCACGCCCTGGCTCACCGGCTTGCCGCTCTCGTCCAGCGACCCACCGCCGCCCTCGTTCAGCGCCCATCCGGCCTTCAGCGCATCGGGCTTGTTCTTCAGCAGATATTCCACGCCGTTCAGCGCCTTCTCCGTCTCCTCGCCACAAGTCAGCGCCAGCTTGATCGTGCGCTTGGGCTTATAGCCCTCCGCCTTATAGCGAACCATCTGATCGGTGAAGGCCGCCGCCATTGCCTTGTCATCGGACGTGCCGCGTCCATAGAAATAGCCGCCCTCCTCGATCAGGCTGAACGGATCGCGTTCCCAATCCGCGCGCTTGGCTGCCACCACATCGATATGGGCGAGCAGCAGGATGGCGGGCAGCTTGGCGTCGCTCCCACGCAGGACGGCGGTCAGATTGCCCTCCTTGGGATGCGCCGGATCGACGATGATTTGCACATCGCCGTCGGCATAGCCCGCCGCCTTCAGCCGCGCGCCCATCCGTTCCGCCGCGACCGTGCAGCTCCCGTCGGGCCAGCTCGAATCGGTTTCGACCAGTTCCTTGTACAGGCCACGGAAAGCCGCCTCGTCCCCGCGCGCCTGCGCATCGGGGGTCGCGGCATGGGCGCTGGTAGTGACGAGCAGCGCCGCGATCAGCGCGGCGGCGGGACGAGAATATACCATGGAAAAGCCCCTTGGGTGGAAGAGGCGCGCAGCTTGGCGAAGGTCTGACGCAAGAGCAAGTGGCGCGCCCTCTCCGTTCGCTTCGAGCGAAGTCGAGAAGCAGATGGCGCCGCTTGTTACGTTTCTCGACACGCTCGAAACGAACGGACGTTATTCCTAAAGCGGCAGCAACGCCGCCACGATCTGCCGCTCCTCGGCGCGCAATACGCCCCAGGCGCGGGCCGCAGCGCGGCTGTCCATCGCCTCCACGCCGATCCCCAGCGCCTCGACCGCGCGGACGAACGCGCGCGGCGGCTGGCGCAACCCGGCGCCCGTCCCCAGCAGCAGAAATTCGGGCTTAGGATCGCCATCGAACAAGTCGCCCAGCGCCTCCACCGTCAGCGCCGCGACATCCGGCGCATCGGCCCAGGCCATAGCCCGCACCGGACTGAGCAGCAGGCCGTCGGGAAACACATCGTCGCGCACCCGAAAGCCACGCCCCTGAAAGCCGGTGACGATCGGTCCCTGCCCGTCATCGTCCCGGCGGACCTTTATCCCGGCGTCGCTCAGGGCTTGGCCCCATCGTCGCGCGGACCTACGCGCTCAGCCGTACCGGCATAATCGCCCTTCTTGGCCGCCTTCTTCTCCGACGTCTGCGGGGTCAGGCCCAGCGAGATCAGCAGCGAAGACGACACATAGACCGACGAGTAGGTGCCCACGATAATGCCCAGCATCATGGCCGCAGTAAAGCCACGCAGCACATGCCCGCCCAGCAGCAGCAGCGCGCCCAGCGCCAGCAGGATGGTGACGGACGTCATGACCGTGCGCGGCAGCGTCTCGTTGACCGACAGGTCGATCAGCGACTTCATGTCCATCTTGCGATATTTGCGCATATTTTCGCGGATACGGTCGTCGATCACCATCTTGTCGTTGATCGAATAACCCACGATCGTCAGCACCGCGGCGATGATGTTGAGGTCGAACTCCAACTGGGTGATCGCAAAGAAGCCCAGCGTCATCAGCACGTCATGCACGATCGCGACGAAGGTCGAGACGCCGAACTGCCATTCATAGCGGAACCAGCTGAACACCGCGATGCCCAGGATCGCCAGCACGACCGCCAGCACGCCATTCTGGATCAACTCGCCCGACACCTTGCCCGACACCGTGTCGTAGCGGGAAAAGGTGACGCCGGGGAACTGCGCGACCATCGCCTGGCGGGTCTTTTCCACCACGGCATTGGCCGCGCCGGCCCCGCCCTGGTCGGGCAGCGGCAGGCGGATTTGCACCGTCTTGGGATCGCCGAACTGCTGGAGCGAGCTTTCGCCCACGCCCAGCGTGCCGATGGTCGCACGCACCTTGTCGGTTTCCACCGCTTGCGGGAATTTCGCCTCGATCATCAGGCCACCGACGAAATCGACGCCCAGATTGAGGCCCTTATGCGCGGTCGCGCCCACGGCCAGCACGGTCAGCAACGCGGTCAAGGCGAATGCCCATTTGCGCACCGCGACGAAGCCGATATTGGTATTGTCGGGGACGAGCTTGAGAAGTTTCATGGGTGTGTCCTCCCGCCCCTCTTAAATATGAATGTCGGTCGGACGGGTGCGGCGCACCCAGTTCGCGACGACCATGCGGGTGAAGGTGACGGCGGTGAACACGCTGGTCGCGATGCCGATCAGCAGCACGATCGCGAAGCCCTTGACCGGCCCCGACCCCAGCGCCAGCATGATGCCGCCGGCGATGGCGTGGGTCACGTTTGCCTCGAAGATCGTGCGGCTCGCTTCCTTATAGCCATGCTCGATCGACGCCACGACATTGCGCCCGCGTCGCCGCTCCTCGCGGATACGCTCGTAGATCAGCACGTTGGCGTCCACCGCGGTGCCGATGGTCAGCACGAAACCGGCGATGCCCGGCAAGGTCAGCGTCGCGCCTAATATGCCCATCACGCCCAGAATGACCGCCACATTGATGGCGACCGCCAGGTTCGCATACATGCCAAACCGGCCATAGCTGACGAACATGAAGACCGCGACCGCGACCACCGCGACGACCGATGCGATCAGGCCCGCTCGGATCGAATCCGCGCCCAGCCCCGGCCCCACGGTGCGTTCTTCCACCACCACGAAATTCACCGGCAACTTGCCAGACCGCAATGCGATGGCGAGCTGGTTGGCGCTTTCGACGGTGAAGCTGCCGCTGACCTGCGCGCTGCCGCCCAGGATCGGCTCATTGATGTTCGGCGCGGACAACACCTTGCCGTCCAATATGATCGCGAAGGGGCGGTTGACGTTCTGCGACGTCACCTGCCCAAATTTGCGGCCACCTGAACTGTTGAAACGGATATTGACGATCGCCTGGTTGCTCTGGTCGTACCCCTGCGTCGCGTCGGTCAGATCTTCGCCCGACACCATCACCTGCCGCTTGACCGCGATGAACGGCACGCCAGTGGGGTTGTTGGCATAGGGCAGCACTTCGCTGCCCACCGGCGCACGGCCCTGCGCCACTTCGGACGGGTTGGCGGTCGTGTCGACCAGCTTGAATTCCAGCTTGGCGGTCTGGCCCAGCAAAGCCTTCAGCGCCTTGGGGTCTTGCAGCCCCGGCACCTGCACGACGATACGATTGTCGCCCTGCTGCTGGATCGTCGGCTCGCGCGTGCCCATTTCGTCGATGCGGCGGCGGATGACTTCGGTCGATACCTCCATCGCGCTCTTGACCGCATTCTTGATGCCCGCCTCTGTGGGCGTAATGACGATGGTGGAGCTGTTGACCACCTCGACATTGAAATCGCGCTGGCCGGTCAGCCCGGCCCCCTGCGTCAACGGCCGGATGCGCTCGACGGCGGCATCGACCTGCGACGGCTCGCGCACCATGAAGCTGAGCTTCCCGTCGCGGCTCGAAATATCGCCGATCGCGATCCTGGGATCACCGCGGCGCAATTCGGTGCGAACCTGCTCTTCCATATTGGTCAGGCGCTGCTTGGCGACATCCTGCGTCGATGCTTCCAGCAGCAGATGGCTGCCGCCCGACAGGTCGAGGCCCAGATTGACGCGCGTCTGCATGAAGCCGGGCAGCTTCGTCACGACGCTGTCGGGCAGGAAGCTGGGCACGGCGCACAGCACGCCGATCGCCAGAGGCAGGATGATCGCAAAGACCGCCCAGCGCGAAAAGTTCAGCATGGAGGCGCTCAGTCGTTCGCGGGCTTGGCGGCGGTCGGATCGATCACCTCGGTCAGGGTCGACTTGACCGCCTTGACCTTCAGGCCCGGCGCCAGTTCGATATCGGCGTAAATCTCGTCCACGCGCAACACCTTGCCGACCAGGCCGCCACCGGTGATGACCTGGTCGCCCTTCTTCACGGCGTCGATCTTGGCCTTATGCTCCTTCAACTTCTTTTGCTGCGGACGGATCAGCAGAAAATAGAAGACGACGAAGATCAGGACCAGCGGCGCCATCTGCACCAGGATTCCGGCGCCGGAGGCTTGCCCGCCCGCGGTCTGGGCAAAGGCTGGGGTAATGAACATGGGTGGGACTGCCTTGTATCTGTCGGTCGCACACGCCCAGTCGGCATATGCGGATCAAGGGCGGGCGGCTAACACAGATGGGGGCGCAGAGGCAATATGATTAGGGATTACGACGGTCGGTGGATCAAGATGCGATTGAGCGCTTGCAACTTCCCATTTGTGCTTATATTGGGCGCCCTCCGGTCGGGACGTAGCGCAGCCTGGTAGCGCATCACACTGGGGGTGTGGGGGTCGGAGGTTCGAATCCTCTCGTCCCGACCAAATTACCAAACAAAATCAACGGGTTACAGTGGCGGCAAAAGCCGCCGCTGCCCCCGTGCAAGCCACCCATAAGAGAGCCGTAAGTTTTGCGCCACCCGCCTCATACCGCGGCGATGGGCCACATACGACTCCCTGCAGCACGCCGGGCGGAAATTCGTTGCCATTATGTTCCACATCCGCTTAGCTGTTGCTGCATGAAGAGATCAGCAACAGCAAGAGCGGGAAACCGCTCAAAGGAGTGGCGTATCGTCCGGCAGGACTACTTTCGCCGCAGCCTGTCTTGCTCGCGTCTTGTCAGCCCATTCCGCTACCATCGCCGGAAGCCTATCCTCGATCTCAATGCCGAACAGGATTTCGTCGACGTAGCCCATATGGAGCATGTCGATCATGCGGCACAGGTAAGAGCGCCCGCATTCCCACCATGTATAGTGAGCGTCGGCAATCAGGATGTGCTCGACCTCCACACCAGTCTCAAGGCGCATCTCCTCAAGCTCCATGCCGTCGAGCAACGTCTCATAGACACCATCGGCCACACGACTGCCAAAAGTCGTTGTGTGGTAGTACTCCTTGATTTCCCAAACCGCGACCGGGTTCACGGCAGACGGGAACGCTCCGTCGATACGGCGCGCCAAGGTGCGCAGCGGCATTCCGTCCCGTGTGACCGTAGTGAGCTGTCGCGGGTCATGGTCGTATTCGATGCCCTGAGCGTTGGCTTCGATCAGCATGTTGACCATCGCCGTGAGGTAGGCGACCTGCTTTTTCTCGCCCTTCTGCTTGTTCATCGTGGCGGCGAGTTTGTATTTTTGGACGCCGAGCAGGCGTTCATACATCGCTTGGGCAGCGACTTTGTCCATCAATTGATGCTGGACGGTGTTGTTCAGAATGTCGGCTCGATACGCAAAGTAGGCTATGAGCGCGTTGGCGAAATCCGTGGGCTTGCCGTTCTGGACCAAATGCTCGCTAAGAAGGCCCAGCTTTTTCATCCCCGCCAAAATCTCCGCGAAGGTCGGCACCTTTATTGTGCCGGTGCCTCGCGCCGTGTAACCCAAGGTTTGAGATAGAGAACGAACATGCGCCCAGAATCCCTTGTCGAGCCCTTTGAAAGTGTCGTTAGCGCGCACGAATCCCCCGACGAAAATCTGTTTGAGGACCGGCGATACATCCAAGCGGCGCTTCCGCTCAATGGGCATGACACAAATCTCCCCCGATTGAAGGGGCAGTTGCTAAAGTGGATCGGAAATAAGCAGAAGTTCGCCGCAGAGATAATCACATATCTCCCCAAGCAATACGGCACCTATTACGAACCATTCTTGGGAAGTGGAGCAGTTCTCGCGCACCTAGCACCGGAACGCGCCGTGGCTTCTGATGCCTTCGGCCCCCTTGTTGAGATCTGGCAGAAGCTTCACGACGACACGGAGCAGGTGGTCCGCTGGTATAGTGATAGGCACGCGCTCGTCGCGAAGATGGGCAAGGTCGAAGCCTATGAGCATGTGAAAGCGGCCTACAATGCCTCGCCGAACGGGGCGGACCTGCTATTCCTCTCGCGCCTCTGTTACGGGGGCGTCGTTCGTTTCCGCAAGGCAGACGGCTACATGAGCACGCCCTGCGGGCCGCACAAACCCATGCCACCGGCGAACTTTGCGGAACGCGCTCACATCTGGGCGGCTCGCACCGCTCGGGCGCAGTTCATGCACGCCGACTTTGAGGTTGCAATCGACTCGGCAAAAGACGGCGACGTCTGCTACCTCGACCCGCCCTACGCCGACAGCCAGACCATCATCTACGGAGCGCAAGCGTTCAACTTGCCCCGCCTGTTTGACACCATCGCTAGGGCGAAGCAGCGCGGGGTTCGTGTTGCGCTCAGCCTCGATGGGACTAAGAAATCCGGGGATAAGCAAGTCTCCCTGCCGATCCCCGAAGGCCTATTTGAGCGAGAAGTTTATGTCCAGCTAGGTCGGTCGATGCTGCGCCGGTTCCAGATGGACGGGCAGACGCTTGAGGCAGAGCATGTGTCTGACCGACTTCTCCTCACCTACTGACGAGTAAAACTTACGCAGGTCTTTTCGACGTTGCATTGACCACGCAAATCAGATGCACCTCAGCCGCTTAATGTAGAAGGCGACCAAATCCATCCTTTGACGGTCATAGCAGCGCCCCGCACCCGAAGGTACGAGGCGCTCGCAGCGTCATGCACCGCCCGATCGAAGAATCCCTGTTCGACCGGGAAACTGCGCCTTATTATTCTGCCGCCACCAAAACTCGACCTTCACCGGCACTCCCCACTTCTTGGCGAGCCGGTCGACCTCCTTCCACGCATCAGCGGCAGATTGCCCCTGCAAGGAAACCCCAAGCTTGTGGTGATAGCGGAATCCCTCACCCGTATAGCTCCCGACCTTCACTGGAATGTGAAGTTCTCGCACAAGATGCTCGCCTTCAATGCCTGCCGCTTTCAGATGAGAGATCATCGCAATCAGTATGGATGACCATCGCGGGCTTTGGATGGCTTTACCATTCAGCGACGCGGCGAGAGGCTTGGTAAAGGTGAGGCCAGGTGCGTCCGTGAACTCCATGGCCCCTTCACTGCTGACAATTACCTCACCCTCCGGTTCGTCGTCGCGCTCAAATCCAAGCTGCTCCATTGCCTCCCTAACCACCCGCTCAATTGTGTCACCGGGAGTCTTCGTCCCAAACCATGTCTTCAACGTGCTCAACCCAGCGAACGTCGCATCATCAATCCTAATAACGGGCATCATCACCACCTCCATCGCGCGAATCAATAGGGAATATGTAACATATCTGGGAATGCGGTCAAGAGTGATATGTTACATATTTCAGTCGTGATGGAATAGAGCGCTGAGGCTATACCGTTCTCGTCGCTAGAGGCCGCACAGCCTCGGCTACAGCGCTGACGGTAGCTATTTCGCCGCTACCCCTTGGCCGCGCTCGCGCCACGCTACCAGCCACGGCGGGGTAAGCGCGTCCGTCACCGACGCCACAGCCCCTCGACATGCCAGCGCCGGATAGAATTGAGGATGGCGGGCATGTCCCTGGTATCGAGCACGCCAGCGGCCATGCCAGCCCGCGCCTCGACCTCGAATGCATCGAAGCTGCCATATTCCCGCTCGAACAGGGAGCGCGGCGCAATGCGGGCCTGCTCCAAGCGGGCGACACGGGCGAGGAGTGCGCGCGGCGATGCCATGTCAGCCCTGCGCGATCTTCCGCCACTTGAACCCGACGCGGACAAGCACCTCAATGCCGGTCGCAGGCGCAACGGTAACGCCGCGTTCCGCATAGCCGATGGACCTAACCACATTGGCAGCGGTGGCATTCGCTGCGATAGTTCGGACACTCTTGCCGGTCAAAGTGCAGACCGTCGCGCCCTGCGTGATCGCGGTGGCCTTGCGGACACCGAGCGTTGCGGGGGCGGGCATCTTGAACGGTGCGACTGCCGGGGTCGTAATCAGCGCCTTGAACTTCGGGACGCTGATTTCCTCCCGCCGCTTCCGGTTGGCGTTCGTTGTGGTCAGCACCTCATTTCTCCTTGTGACGTTGAAGCGATGCACCGAGGCGCAGCGCCGCGAGCAGGTTCATGTCGCTGGCAAGCTGCCGCTCCTCGCCCCGCTCGATGTGAAGTTCACGCAGGCGGTCTCGCTCGCCGGGGGTGAGGCTGTGCGCCTTGGGAGCGTTGTGCCGGTCGTCGCCGTTGTTCAGCATGGCTGCGCCACCCCCATCTTCACCAGCACCGCGAAGGCGTCGGCGCGAACCTTGGGGTCGTCGCAATCGCGCATGACTTCGAGCAAGCTGTTGACCGCGAGCTGATGCAGTTCCCAGCGCTGGGCAGGTGTCCACTTGGCGATGGCGGGTGCGTGGTGAGCCACCAGCGCCCGAACGTCCCGCCTCGGTGCCGGGGGCAGCGCACGGACGGCAGGGCGCGGGGGCCAGTTCAGTTTGGCGTAGGTCATACCTGTTTGGCCTCCAGCATGATGATGCGATGTTCCAATTCTTCGGTGGCGCGAATGTCAGCGACAGCGTGGAGGCTGGCGATCAGCGTGCGCCCGGTGTCCGGGTCCACCTTGCCAGCAGCAATCGCGGCAACGATTTGCTGCGCCTGCGCGGCAAGCGGAGCATCCGGCGACAGTTCAAACTCAACGCGCTCGGCCTGCACCTTGATCGGCGGGGCAACCCTGCTCATCAAAATGTTGGCGGCCTGCATGTCTCCGGCCAGAGCGGCATCAATCACCACACGGGCCACAGCGGGCGCGTCGTCCATCAACGCCTTGGTGACTTTCATGCGGCGATCAACAATGCCGGGAGGGCGACCCGACTTGCAGGGGCTTTCCATGCCCTTGCGCCACTTCGGATTGCCGCGCTGTGGATTGGGCACAAAGCCCTGCATCCAATCGGGTTGAACTGTCTCGCTCATCGCATGATGCCCTTGATTTGAAGAAGTGGCGATCACGCGCCCCGCACAGCGAAAGCGCGTTCTGCGGCGGTGTTGGCTTCACGGAGACGCTTCGCTTTCTGCGGGCTTGCGCCAACGGCCTTGGTCAGTTCGGGGAATACCAGCCCTGCCCGCTGCTCGATCATCGTCTTGGCCCCCTGCATTGCGCAGAGCCGCTTCGCCATGTCGGGCGATTGCTTCTCGTGCCAAAGGCGGGTGAACGATTGCTGTAGGTCAGAGGTCAGACCGGACAGGTAGGGAGGCGCGGCGCATACAGAACTGAATGTCACCTCGTCGCCACTGTCCAGCGCGGCCCGCACGAAATCGTGCCGCTGCTCGGTATTCATTGCTTTCACATGGGCGCGAATCTCTTGCGCGATGCTCGCCGCCGCTTTCATCGTCAGCGGCGCTGTCAGTTCCCCCTCAAGGTGCGCAACGGCCTTGCCGAGGCGGGACAGTTCCGCATCGAACGCCCGCGTCACTTGGTCCAGCTTGCGCCGCGCTAGATTGTCGCTCTCCAGAATTTTCCGTTCTTCCGGCCAGCTTGGATTTTTGTCTGCCAGCGCGCGGGCGTCATGAACCGCGATGACCGCCTGATACGCTGTGTCGAACGCAGTAATGGTCGGGCCAAGCACAAGTGCAGTCTCGTCGTCGTAACCATCAATCGACTTGACCGTATCGGGATGCAGCGAGGGCGAGCAGCGGGTGTCAATGTAATCAGACATTTGGCGTTAATTTCAGATAGAAAGTTATGATCGCCTTACTGTTTATGAGATCAACAAATAGGTCCGCGAGCAAAATATTTTTGTATCAATCGGTTCGATCTTTACCTCGCGCACCGAACTGCACACACTGTATTTGTTGGTAGGGTTGACCACGCTGAATTAGAGAGGGTGCGGAACGCGATATGCGGTGGCTATAGCGCTGGCAGGGTATGCCCGCCCCCAAAGCGGCGAGCGCGGCGGTTTCGTGCCCCCAGCCCCGGCGCTACCGGCCTGCTTGCGCGGCAACGCACCAATGCCCCCAGTCCCAGCTGCCCAGCGCTTGGGGGGGTGACGACCGCCCCCGTTTGCTTGGTGCGTTTCCCTATAGGGGCTAACGCAGCAACGCAGCAAAATGCGTTGCGTGCGTGCCCTTGCTTCTTGGTGCGTTTAACCCAGCAAAACGCACCAATAACGCTGCAACGCACCAAAGCCGCAAGCGTGGTCATGCCCGGTCCATTGGGCGCAGAAAATGCCGCGCACCGCCCCTGCCGCCCGTCCCCAAATCCTCCTTGGCGAGGCGCTGGTCTTTCAGGAGGCGCTGCACCGCCTGCCGGGTTGCCTTCTGCGGCAGCACCTTGGCGTCCTCCACGCTGTTTTGCGTGTGCTTGATGCCCTTGAGATATTCGCCTTTCAGGAACTGCCAGACCTTATCGTCGGCAATCTGGTTGACGCGCATTGCGCCAGCCGTTTCGCCAATGTGGTCGAAGCGGGTGAAGACATAGCCGCGCCGCATGATGTAAATATCAGGCTGCGGCGGGCACCATGTCATCTTCGGGCGCGCCAGCACGAACCCGGCATCGTCACCTTCCAGCATATAGCCGGTCGCTTCGGTCCATTCGTCCGGGTTCAGGCGGCAGAGGACATGCACCATGCGCGAGCCGTCTGCGAGGGCGCTGCCCCCGCGCCCGCTATACTGGTCCAGCGTGCGATCGCGGGCGTTCGCCTTTCCGGTGTGGTGAACGTAGATGACGCCGCACTTGACCGCGTTCCTGATCCGGCGGGCGGCATCAATCATACCCTGCTCCGCATCGTTGACGCGGCTTTCGCCAACCCCGAAGGAAACCAGCGGGTCGATAATCACCAGTGAGGGATTGAGGACGCCGATATTGACGATCAGCCGATCCAACTGGGCGCTGGGCATCACCACGTCCTTTTCAACCGTGGTCAACTTGATCCCCTTGCCCGAAACGTCGGTGATAATGACGTCTTCGCGCACCGACCGGATTTGCGCGTCGGTAAGCTGGAGCTGGAGCGCCATCTGGCGGAGGCGGGCGACTAGGGTTTCGCGGCTGTCTTCCGCCGTGAGCAACACAACGGGGCCGGGGTTCATAACCTCGTGACCGAACAACTCCCAACCCAACACAATATGGATCAACTGAAACAGGAGCAGCGTGGTCTTCCCGGTGCCGCCGGGGGCAATGAAACAACCCACGTCCTCATAGAACCAGCGGTCGATGATCGGCGGCTGCGACGTGCGGGCGGTGTTCCATTCAATTTCGGAAATGGGTCCGTCGAGGTTCAAGGGGCTGGCGCGCTCGGTGAACTCGGCAAGTTCGTCGAGGAAAGATTTGGCGACCGTGACCAGCCTGCTCTTGTCGGCATAGGAGCTGACCTCGCTGGCGAGAACGTGGTCGTCATCCGGGTCTTCCGGCGGCGCGTCTTCGTCCCAGAAGATGCCGAACTTTGCGCGGGCCGCGCGCTGCTCGTCAGTGAACCTGCGAGCGGCAGGCAGCTGGTCGCCCGGTTGCGGACCGAGCGCGTCATTTGGTAAATTGCTCATCGGTGTGGTGCTCCGATGCGGCAGGGTCTGCGAAACCCTGCCGCATTTTATGACAGGGTCTTACGAGGGTCTTGCCGTTGGACAGCGGCGCGCTGATTGCTCCGGGCATTCATGCGGATGCGCCGGACGAACGGCACCCGTGAGGTGTGCGGTTCAATAGACCTGCCGGGCTGTAGGCGCTGGTGCTGACGAACGACCGCGTGGTCAGCCATTCCAGAACAACCGACCTGACATAGCGGACAGGTGCTTGCGGGGTTTCCCCCATCTTGATGAAGGCAGGTCCTTTGCCCTTGTTGCGCCAGATTTCGAGGGTGTTCGTTTTGATCGACAACAGTGCCGCAGTTTCGGCGCTCGTCAAAAGGTCATCGTGTTGGGACATGATGGCAGTCCTAGGGATCGGTTGCCGTCGGCTGCTCTATCGCAACCGTCGCCGCCGCATCCGCCATCGGACTGCTACTTTTTGTTCTACCCGACCGACCGAAGTCGGCACCGCATCACGCTCGGATAGAACAGGCTGGGCATAGCTTTACTTAACCCGGCATGGTCTCGCAAACGCAAAATGCACATGGATTAAACGCTCGGCTGTAGGCCGCGCTGGGGCTGACAAGAGGGACGCCGCCCCCTTACCGGCTCCGGTGCAGGGATCGCCCCTGTGCGCGGCGGCGCGCGGCCCCTGTCATGCGCGCAACTGCACGACATTCGCCCCGGTCGCTTTCGCTTGCGCAATGCGCGCCTGCTCCTCAAGCCAATCGCAGATGCTTTGCACCTCGGGATGCAGGTATTGCAAGCGCGAGGTTTGCAGATAGTGGCGCGCCGTGATGCCCTGAGGCACATGGTTCGTCAGCAATTCCAGCTTGAACAGGTCGATGCCGCAGGCCGAGAAGCCTGTGGTCACAAACGTGCGCCTAAGGTCGTGCGGTGAAACCGCCCCGCTACCGTCGCTGGCAATGTCTTTGACCTTGCCGAGTTGTTCCAGAGGTGCCCGCGTGTCGGTGATGTAGCCGCTCTTGGATTTGGACGGGAACACGAAAGGGCTTTCGGTGCCATCCGGCAGCTTTACCTTCGGGCGCTGTTTGATGATGGCCACAGCTTGCGACGACAACGGAAGCCAAACCGGGTTGCCGTTCTTAGGGTTCGGCAGGTGCCACCAGCACTGTGCCGGGTCATCCTCAAGATGAACTTGATCCCAGCGCAGCGAACCTCCCTCGGACTTTCGCGCCCCGGTTAACATGAGGAAGCGGACCAGATCGACCCCGGCGAGCGCAGCGGCATCCCGCGCAGCGAGGCGCAACTCGCCCAGCTTGTTCCAGACCTCGCCAACCTTGTTCATTTCGATGTGACGGGTGCGGGGTTCGAACTCCTTCCAATCGTCCTTCATGGCGTGGACGGGATTGTTCGGAATGAGCAGCGACCCATCCGCACGCTTGAAGCGCCGATTGGCAAAGTTGACGAGGGTGCGCAGCGTGACGAGCGAAATCTGGGCCTGCCCCGGTGCTGGCCTGCCATCGAGTCCCTTGGCGCACATTTCCTTGTGGCGCTTGCGAACGTCCTGTTCGCGGATGGACACAATCGGCTTGTCCTTCCAGTCGGCGAACACCTTATCGACGTGGCGGTTCATTTCCGCCTTGGTGCTTTCGCGCATCTTACCGTCGCGCTCCATGTAGAGGTCTGCGACCTGCCGAAGCGTGACCTTTTCGGCATCGTCCTGCCGACGCACCTCGCGGGGGTCTATACCGTCCTCAAACTGGTGCCGATACTCGTCTGCCTTGCGGCGCGCATCATCAACAGTCCAAGCGCCGTAGCTGCCGATTGTCATACGCACATCAACCTCGGTGCCACGCACCCGCCCCTGAGCGATGAACTTTGCGAGACCGGTCGGTGTCACGCGGATACCGAACCCCTTGCTCTCGGCATCCCAATACAAAACATCGGACTTCGACAGACCGGGCTTCGCCACACGGTCAATGTTGGTTTTCGTCAACTTCATCTTTGGCATGGTTTTGCTCCCGTAAGATTCCCGTAAGTGCTGCGCGTAAAGCTGCGGCAATCTGCTTACGGCTCATTCCGAGAGCCAAGCAACTGATTTCGCTTGATTATATAGCTACTTCAAGCTGCGTAAAGCTACGTCAATTTAGGAGCGAAAATACTGGGGGTGTGGGGGTCGGAGGTTCGAATCCTCTCGTCCCGACCAAGATTTTCGGAAATAGCGACCGTCCGGGGGACGGACGCCCGAAAATCTCCCAAGCGCAAGCGCGGGAGGCGGGTGCCAGTGGCACCGATCCGTCCGAAAACACCCTTGGCGCTTAGTGAATTACGAGTTGCGTCCGACGCCCGAAGCCCAAAGACGCGCTGAGAACTCAGAAGGGTTCTTGCTTGGCGGGTCGTTCAAATCATTTCGAATTTCCCACACAAGCCGCGACCAGAGCTGATCGTGGCGCTCTCTTGTGGCTTCAGCCGAATTTGATACGGCAATTTCGTCGGTATATTGATGAAGCGCGTTGATAACGGATGCTGAGCCAATCAGATGCAGATTGTTGACAGCAGTGGCAAATCTGATTTTTGCTTCAGGCGGCGAGGCATCGCCCACAATTCCACTGCCAGCAGCAAAAAACTCCTCGTAATAAGACAGCTTTTTGGACCGCCAAATTGCCTCGCGCTCCTTATATTTAGTGAGATATATGGCTCCTGCTGATGCGATAATGGCAGCAAAGGCCGATATGAGTGTAGTCCACATCGCGCGACAATACCTTGCCGCCAGTGAAACGACAACTCTTCGTATCTAAGAAAAGCCGTGCCCATGAAACAACACGGAAGTAGAATCCCTCTGTCCTACAACGAACCATATGGGATAAATGATTCGCCTTATCCAAACAGGAGGCGCATATGGACATTCATGACCTGATCGACGAGGTCATCGCCCGCGAAGGCGGTTACAGCCACCACCCCGCCGATCGCGGCGGCCCGACCAATATGGGCATCACCTTGGCCGTCGCCCGCGCCAATGGCTATGCCGGCGCAATGCAAGCGATGCCGCGCAGCGTGGCCGAAGGTATCTACCGCCGCCTTTATTGGGAGCGGCCGGGCTATGCCTTCGTCGCCGAAATGAGTGGACCGATCGCCGCCGAACTGTTCGACACCAGCGTCAACATGGGCGTCGCGACCGCCACCGGTTTCCTCCAGCGGGCGCTCAACGCGCTCAACCGCAACCAGCAGGATTATCCCGATATCAAGGTGGACCGGGCGATCGGCGCGCGGACGCTGGCGGCTTTGCGCGCCTTCCGCACGCTACGCGGCGCGGCGGGCGACAAGGTGCTGCTCAAGGCGATGGAGGCGATGCAGGGCGAACGCTATGTCGCCCTGGCGGAGCAGCGCCCGGCCAATGAAGCCTTTCTCTACGGCTGGCTCGCCAACCGGATTGGTTAAGGAAGGTCGTGATGCAGCAGGAATCCGAACCTGATTCCACCGACCCGTGGGCACGGCGAGCGCGGCCTGCCTTCCTCTATGTCATGTACGCGCTGCTGCTCTGGTCGGTGCCGATGGGCCTGATCGCGGGCATCCATCCGGCCACGGCGGCGGCGATCACCGCGGGGATGCGCGCTTATCTCAATGCCCTGCCCGAACCGCTCTACGCGCTCTTTGGCACTGGCTATCTGGGCTACACCGCCGCGCGCGCCTGGGGCAAGGCCAAGGGGCTGGAACGCTGACAGCGCCCGTCGCCCGAAAAGTCCTGACCACACAAGCATGAGAGGGGCCGCCGGGTCAAAGCCCGACGGCCCATCATGTGCATGGTCAGCGGCCGGAAGCACCGCCCAAGGAAAACGGAGTATCGCGCTATCGCCCGCACAGAGACAAGGCCTGTCTGTTGGCGCTCACAGTCTCTGATGAAGGGATCGACGCCAAGGCGTCGCTCAGCGGCGCGTTTCCCGAATGGACTGAACCGACCCCAATGCTGAACCATGAGACATCGGATCACCTCCTTTCGCTAGTTGAAGCCCGCGTGACCGGCTTCGATGCAACCTTCGACCGGCCACGAGACGGACTTTGAATCAGACGCAGGGCATGATCAAGCCTTGTAATTTTCTTTTTTCGAATCATACTTTCGCGTCCCCGGTTCGGACCGCGTCAACCTGCGTCGTTCAGCCCCGACAATCCTCGATCACCCGCGATACTTCGGCCCAGGCAGGGACGATCAGCGGGGCTGATCCGGCCACTTCCACCGCGAATTTCCCACGGCTGTAGGCGATCTGGTCCAGCACCGTGTCGGACGCGGCGCGAAAAGCGACGATCTGCGGCACGGCCCCCATGGATTGCGACGCAGGCCAACTGGTCGCGCCATAGCTGGTCCGCACGATGATCGCGCCCGGCCCCGCACCCGCACGCGCCAGGCTGATGCGGCGGCTGGCCCGGTCACATCGCAGCGTCAGCCGCGCGTCGGCCGGCCCGGTGCCGAACATCGCGACTGCGCCGGCCGCTTCGGCGCGATAGGTCCAATTGCCGGGCGTTGCGGCGAGATATCGCCATTCGGTCGCGGCCGGCGGGGGCGGCGCAGGGGAAACTGGCGTCGACACCGACCCGATCGGGGGCAATGGACGAGCGCGCGCCGGCGACGGCACCGGCGCAGCCCCCACCGATCGCTGTTGCGGCGGCGCGACGCAGGATGCCAGCAAGGCCAGCGAGGGCAGGAAGGCGACGAAGGATGGAAGGACACGCATAGCCTCCCATGCCGGACCCACGCCCCCCGCTCAACCCGAAAAGGGTCGAGACGCCGAGCTGCTGCGTCCGGCCGCACGCCGATTGACTATTTTCCGCCGAATCGCTAAAGGCCCCTTTCCCCTAAACGTGGCGAGCGGCGGTGCTTTTGGCACTGGCCGTCTTTTTTGCGTCTTGGGGTCATGTAATTGGCCGTTTTTCCTGGCCAGGGAAAACCGGCTCGGACGCTTTGAGATAGGGACGACTCCGGTCGGCCCTGTGGAGCAGGAGATTAAATTACCATGGCACGTATTGCGGGTGTGAACATCCCGACCAACAAGCGCGTAATTATCGCGCTGACCTACATTCACGGCATCGGTCGCAAGACGGCCGCCGACATCGCCACCAAGCTGGGCATCGACCACAGCCGTCGCGTGCAGGACCTGTCCGACGCCGAAGTGCTGCAGATCCGCGAAACCATCGACGCCGACCTGTCCGTCGAGGGCGACCTGCGTCGCGAAACCGCGATGAACATCAAGCGCCTGATGGATCTGGCCTGCTATCGCGGCCTGCGTCATCGCAAGGGGCTGCCGGTTCGCGGCCAGCGCACACACACCAATGCGCGCACCCGCAAGGGCAAGGCCAAGGCGATCGCCGGCAAGAAGAAGTAATTCGTCCGGGGGACGAATTACTCCGCCGGAGGCAGCTCTCCCCAAGCGAGACGCCTTCCGCGCAACCAGATTTTTGTAGGATTACAGCAAAATGGCACGCGAACCCCAGCGCATTAAGCGCCGCGAACGCAAGAATATTTCGGCCGGCGTGGCGCACGTCAACGCCAGCTTCAACAACACCATGGTGACCATCACCGACGCTCAGGGCAACGCGATTTCGTGGTCCTCGGCCGGCATGATGGGCTTCAAGGGCAGCCGCAAGTCGACCCCGTACGCCGCTCAGGTGTGCGCCGAAGACGCCGGCCGCAAGGCCGCCGAACATGGCGTGCGCACGCTTGAAGTCGAAGTCAAAGGCCCCGGTTCGGGTCGTGAATCGGCTCTGCGCGCGTTGCAGGCCGTCGGCTTCCACATCACCTCCATCCGCGACGTGACGCCGATCCCGCACAATGGCGTGCGTCCGTCCAAGCGTCGCCGCGTCTAAACGCGGCTGAGCGACATGCGGGCGGCGGACGCGCCGCCCGTTACCCATCTGCATCGGCTGCAACGTCCTGTCGGGTCCAGGATGATAAGCGTTTCGGCCACATCCCCAGGGGAATTACATGACTGTCAACATGAAGAACTGGCAGGAATTGAAGAAGCCCAACGCCCTCGAAATCAAGCCGACCAGCGACGGCAAGCGCAAGGCGACCTTCGTCGCCGAACCGCTTGAGCGCGGTTTCGGCCTGACTCTCGGCAATGCGTTGCGGCGTGTTCTTCTTTCCTCGCTCCAGGGCGCGGCGGTCACCTCGATCAAGATCGAGAACGTCCTGCATGAATTCTCGTCGCTCGCCGGCGTGCGCGAAGACGTGACCGACATCGTCCTCAACATCAAGCAGGTCGCGCTCCGCATGGAAGGCGAAGGCCCCAAGCGGCTACAGCTGTCCGCCACCGGTCCGGCCGTGGTGAAGGCTGGCGACATCAGCGTCGTGGGCGATATCGAAGTGATGAACCCCGAACTGATCATCTGCCATCTGGACCAGGGCGCGACGCTCAACATGGAACTGACCGCGGATGTCGGCAAGGGCTATGTCCCGGCCGTCGCCAACCGGCCGGCAGACGCCCCGATCGGCCTCATCCCGATCGATGCGCTCTACTCGCCGGTCCGTCAGGTCGCGTACAAGGTGGACAACACCCGCGTCGGCCAGGAACTGGATTATGACAAGCTGTCGCTGACCATCGAAACCGATGGCACGGTCACGCCGGAAGATGCGGTGGCCTATGCCGCCCGTATCCTGCAGGACCAGCTCCAGCTGTTCGTCCACTTCGAAGACGCGCTGCCCGCCGCCGCCCCTGCTGCGGGTCACACCGCCGCTGCGGCATCGGAAGGCGAAAGCGACACCAACCAGATTAACCGCTATCTTCTCAAGAAGGTGGACGAACTGGAACTGTCGGTCCGCTCGGCCAACTGCCTCAAGAACGACAACATCATCTATATCGGCGATCTGGTCCAGAAGACCGAAGCCGAGATGCTGCGCACCCCCAATTTCGGCCGCAAGTCGCTGAACGAAATCAAGGAAGTGCTGTCGTCCATGGGCCTGCGCCTGGGCATGGACATCCCCGGCTGGCCGCCGGAAAATATCGAGGAAATGGCCAAGAAGCTCGAACAAGAGCTGCTGGGTTAAGTCGGAGCGTGCCGCGTAGCGCAGCAGCGCGGCGGTTCGCGAAGCGAACGCGAACGACCGGCCAGCGACGCGGAGCGTCGACTGACGTCACGGGATTTATTCCCGTGACGGTTCGCCGGACGGTCAGATAGGGGTTTTTGGGCGGCGCCCCTTATTCGCCGCCTGGTCTGGGATACCTTGCACGGTCCCTTAACGAACGAAGGAATGAAACATGCGTCACAGAATGGGTCAGCGTAAGCTGCAACGCGCCACCGGCCATCGTAATGCGCTGCTGCGCAACCTGGCCGCCTCGCTCATCAAGCATGAGCAGATCATGACCGGTGCCGTGAAGGCAAAGGCCCTGCGTCCCTACGTCGAAAAGCTGATCACCCTCGCTAAGAAGGGTGGCCTGTCCAACCGTCGTCTGGCCGACGCCCGGCTGAAGGACGACGCGCAGCTGGTCAAGCTGTTCGAAGTCCTGGCCGAGCGTTACAAGGACCGCAACGGCGGCTATACCCGCGTGATCAAGGCCGGTTTCCGCGCTTCGGACGCCGCGCCGATGGCGATCATCGAACTGGTCGATCGCGACGTCAGCGCCAAGGGCCAGGACAGCGGTCCGGTCTTCAGCATGGACGACGAGCAGGAAGACGCCTGATCCGACCAGTCCCGCATGTCGGGACCGGCGCTTTACCAACAGGCCGTGGCTCTTTAGGAGCCACGGCCTGTTGTCGTTTGGAAAAGAGTCGAAAAAGAGAGGATGCGCGCCACAGCCCTGATCCTGCTGCCGCTGTTGCTGGCGGCCGCGCCGTGCGGCACCGGAGGCACGACCCCGGACGCGCGATTGACGCTGGCGGGCGCAAGGCGTCGGACGCGCTGCGCTATCCTTCCACCCGGCGTCTGGACCTGGTCGAGGATCATTTCGGGGTGAAGGTCGCCGACCCCTATCGCTGGCTCGAAAACGACCTGCGCGCCGACCCGGCCGTGCGCGACTGGGTGGCGCAGGAAAATGCCCTCACCCGCCGCTATCTCGACGATCTGCCGGGGCGCGCGGCGCTCAAGAGTCGGATGCAGGCCTTGCTCTCGCACGGCCGCTACACCATCCCGCGCAAGGCGGGCGGGCGCTATTTCTATGGCTATAACAAGGGGCTGGAGAACCAGACCCCGCTCTATGTCCGCGAAGGCCTGTCGGGCCGGCAACGGCTGCTGCTCGACCCCAATGACTGGGCGAAGGACGGCGCGAGCGCGTTGGCCGAATGGGTGCCCTCGCCCGACGGCCGCACCCTGGCCTTTGCGGTGCAGGAGGCCGGCAGCGACTGGCGCACGCTCAAGCTGCTCGACGTCGATAGCGGCCGGGTGCTGGACGAGCGGGTCGAGTGGGTGAAATTCTCCCAGATCGCCTGGGACGGCCGGGCCGAGGGCTTTTTCTACTCCCGCTTCGCCGCGCCGCAGGATGGCCAGGCCTTTCGCTCCGCCAGCGAAGACCAGCAGCTTTATTATCACCGCATGGGCACCCCCCAGGCGCAGGACCAGTTGATCTACGCCACGCCCGACCGGCCCAAACTCAGCCACCAGGCGCAGGTGACCGGCGACGGGCGCTGGCTGGTCATCAGTTCCTTCCAGGGGATCGATCCGCGCCGCGAAATCCATGTCGCCGAACTCACCGGCGGCCCGATCAAGCCCCGCCTGCTGGTCAAAGGCCCGGCGCAGGACTGGCGCTTGATCGGCAGCAAGGGCGGGACCCTCTTCTTCCTGACCGACGACCGCGCCCCCCATATGCGGGTGGTGACGCTCGACGCATCGCGGCCCCGCCGGGGGCCAAGGGAAGTGGTGCGCGAGCGGCCGGAGACGCTGGCGGGCGGGTCGCTGGTCGGCAACCGCATGATCCTGGCCTATATGAGCGACGCCCAGACCGTGGCCGAACTGGTCGAACTGGACGGGCGCAAGGTGACCGACGTGCCGCTCCCCGGCTTCGGCACCGCGGCGGGCTTTGGCGGCCGCGAAGGCGACCCGGAAACCTTTTTCAGCTTCTCCGGCTTCGTCACCCCGTCCAGCATCTACCGCTTCGACACGGCCAGCCTGCAAAGCCAGATCTTTGCCCAGCCCGACCTGCCCTTCGACCCCAATGATTTCGGCATCGAACAGCGCCTCTATCCGTCGAAGGACGGCACGCTGATCCCCATGACGATCCTGCGTAAAAAGGCGCTGGCCGACCGCGCGATCGCCACGCCCATCATCCTCTACGGCTATGGCGGCTTCAACATCAGCCTGACGCCCGGCTATTCGGCGACCCGCATGGCCTGGCTGGAACAGGGCGGCGCCTATGCCATCGCCAATCTGCGCGGCGGCGGGGAATATGGCAAAGCGTGGCACGATGCCGGGCGCGGCGCGAACAAGCAGAATGTCTTTGACGATTTCATCGCCGCGGCCGAATATCTCAAAGCCAACGGCTTCACGCCGCCCGATGGGCTGGCGATAGAGGGTCGCTCCAACGGCGGGCTGCTGGTAGGCGCGGTAGTCAACCAGCGCCCCGACCTGTTCGCCGCCGCGCTGCCCGCCGTCGGCGTCATGGACATGCTGCGCTTCGACCGTTTCACCGCAGGCCGCTACTGGGTCGATGACTATGGATCGCCCGACAAGGCGGCCGACTTTCCCTTGCTCTACGGCTATTCGCCCTATCACAACATCCTGGGCGGCAAAGATTATCCGGCCATCCTCGTCACCACGGCCGACACCGACGATCGCGTCGTCCCCGCCCATAGCTTCAAATATGCCGCTGCGCTCCAGGCCGCGGACTTGGGCGCCCGCCCCCGCCTGCTCCGCGTCGAAAGCCGGGCAGGCCATGGCTCAGGCAAGCCAGTCGACAAGCTGATCGAGGAATATGCCGACAGCTACAGCTTCGCGGCCTATTTCACCGGACTGAAGATCAAGGCGAAACCGCAATGATGTCATTCAGCCACCCGACAGCCAAGCCCGGCTATGGCTCCCCTCATCGCATGGAGATGCAGGCATGATCGGAACCAAGACACGCTGGATGACCGGAGCGCTGGTGAGCGCAGGACTGCTGCTGGGCAGCGTCAGCGCGGCTGAGGCACGCCCGCGTTACGGCTATGACCGGGGCTGGAACGGCCACGGCCATGGCGGCTGGAACCGGCATCGCCGCGGCGACGGCTTTGGCCTGGGCGACGCGATCGGCGTCGCCGCCATCGTGGGGGCGGTGGCAATCGTCGCCAATTCCATGAACAAGGACAAGAAGATCCGCGACCCGAACACCGGCGGCGAATATGACGCGCCCCCGCCCAGCGCCGGCACCGACTATGGCACGGATGTCCGCGATGACGCCCCGGTCCGCAACGACGCCGATTTCTCCGACATCGCCGCGCAGGACGAAGGCATGACCGACGCCTGTGCCGTGGCCGCCCGCGACGAAGCACAGCAGCGCGAAGGCGGCTATGCCGAAGTCCGCCACATGGAAACGCCCCTCGCCACGGCGGACGGCTATAATATCGACGGCTATGTCGAAACCCGCACCAGCTATCGCGCCAATGACGGCGTGTCGCGCCGCTTCACCTGCGCCATGAAAAACGGCCGCGTCGCGGAGGTCTATCTCAGCCGCGACCTCGCAGTCCGCTAATTAAAAAGACAAACGAAGGCTGCGCGCGCTAGGGATAGTCCTATGCGCAGCCAGCCCCTCTCACGCCACATGCTCGCCTTCGGCCTGGCGGCGCTGGCCGGCATGGTGGACGCGCTCGGCCTGCTCAAACTGGGCGGGCTGTTCGTATCCTTCATGAGCGGCAATTCGACCCGCCTGGCCGTGGGCGTCGCGACCGGCTCCGCGGTAGCGGTCACGGCGGCGGGACTGATCGCCGCCTTCCTGGCCGGGGTCATTGCCGGCGCGCTGGTGGCGCGACGGGCGGGGCGCTGGCGCAAGCAGGCCGTGCTCGCGCTGGTGCTCGCCCTGCTGATCGTAGCGGCGATGCTCGTGGACGGGCATGGCGACCTGCTCACCCTGCCGATGGCAACGGCGATGGGCGCGGTCAACAATGTCTTCCAGCGCGATGGCGAAGTCAGCATCGGCGTCACCTACATGACCGGCGCCCTCGTCAAGATGGGCCAGGCGATCGCCGCCGCCATGACGGGCGGGCCGCGCTGGGGCTGGCTGCTATGGCTTTTGTTGTGGCTCGGCCTGATTGCGGGCGCGATCATCGGCACGGCGCTGTTCGGCGGCATCGGCCTTGCCGCCCTGTGGGTCGCCTGCGGCTGGTGCGCGCTGCTGCTGGGATGGAGCCTGCGCCTGGGGCCGTTGCCCTTGGCATGAGCACCCCGCGCGGTTAGGCCCGTCGCCATGTCCACACCGCCCCTTCCCCGTCGCACCGCCGCGATCGCCTTCATCCTCATCACGGCGCTGCTCGACGTCATGTCGATGGGCATCGTCATCCCGGTCCTACCGCAACTGATCGAAACCCTGTCCGGCTCGAACGCGGCAGCGGGTATGTGGAACGGCCTGTTCGTCGCGCTCTGGGCGGGCATGCAGTTCATCTGCTCGCCGCTCATCGGCTCGCTGTCCGACCGGTTCGGCCGCCGCCCGGTAATCCTCATCTCGGTCGCGGGCCTCGCCCTCGACTATGTGCTGATGGCGCTTGCGCCCAACCTCTGGTGGCTGGCATTGGGCCGCATCCTGGCGGGCGTCACCTCGTCCAGCTTTACCTCCACCTTCGCCTATATGGCCGACATCACCCCGCCGGAAGATCGCGCCAGGGGCTATGGCCTGATCGGCGCAGCCTTCAGCGCCGGTTTCGTCGCCGGGCCGCTGCTCGGCGGATTGCTGGGCGAAATTTCGCTGCGTGCGCCCTTCTGGGCCGCGGCCGCGCTATCCGCCCTCGCCTTCCTCTACGGCCTCGTCGTCCTGCCCGAATCGCTCGCCCCGGAAAAGCGCATGGCGTTCAGCTGGCGGCGCGCCAATCCCTTTGGCGCCCTCAAACTTCTGCGCTCCCACCCTGAACTCTCCAGCCTCGCCGTCGGGAATTTCCTCCTCTATTTCGCCCATCACATCTTTTCCGCCATCTTCGTCCTCTATGCCGGGGACCGCTATGGCTGGGGCGCGTGGCAGGTCGGCACGCTGCTCGCCATGGTCGGCCTGCTCGACATGGGGGTGCAGGGACTGCTGGTCGGCCCGGTGGTCAAACGGCTGGGCGACCGCACCACCATGGTCGTGGGCCTGTGCTTCGGCGCGATCGGCATAGCGTCCATGGGCCTCGCCCCCACCGGCTGGCTGTTCGTCGCGGCCATGCTGCCCAATGCGCTCTGGGGCCTCGCCATGCCGACCATCCAGTCGCTGATGACGCGTCATGTGTCGGAATCCGAACAGGGCCAGCTTCAGGGCGCGAACAACAGCGTCGGCGCGATCGCCGGCATCATCTCGCCGCTCTTCTTCGGCACCATCTATTCGCTGTCGGTCGGCCCCCGCCCGACCCTGCCCTTCATCGGCAGCGCCTTCCTGATCGCCGCCGCCGTTCTGGCGCTCGCCGCGCTGATCGGCTGGCGAGCAGGACGGCAATTCAAGGGGCAAGGGATCAAGCCGCAACTGGACATATCGGGGCCGGGCGACTAACCGGGCGCGAATCCCTTCCACCGCTCGACATAAAGGCGATTCGATGACGCTGCCCCTTCAGGATTCCATCCTCATCGTGGATTTCGGCAGCCAGGTGACGCAACTTATCGCCCGGCGTGTCCGCGAAGCCGGCGTCTATTCTGAAATTGCCCCCTTCAACACCGCCGCCGAAGCCTTCGCGCGGATGCAGCCAAAGGGCGTCATCCTGTCCGGCGGCCCCTCCTCGGTCATGTGGGAAGACAGCCCCCGCGCCCCCCAGGCCATCTTCGACGCCGGCGTGCCGGTGCTGGGCATCTGCTACGGCCAGCAGACGATGATGCAGCAGCTGGGCGGCAATGTCGAAGGCGGCGAAAGCGGCGAATTCGGCCGCGCCTTCATCGAAGTGA